>JAWUWK010000086.1:0-48507 GCA_034111875.1 Gammaproteobacteria bacterium | reverse complement strand
TTTGGCAATATTGCTCCCACTTTTCTGGCTTATGTAGCCCGCTCAATTGTGAACCAGTAAGCGCATTATAAGTTTTTGAACATGCCTTACAACGATACCGCTGACGACCTTTAGATGTACCCCACTTATAGGAGTCATTATGCTGACAGTGGGGGCATCCACTTAACGCTTTCTCAAGTAATTTAAGCACTAAAGGCTTAGATTCTAGATTTAGTAAGTGTTTTTCTAAGTCATTTTTCTGACGTGGCGAAAGCTCATTAACCGTTTGTTTTAAAAAGTTAAAATCAGATATGTTCATGACGAATTATCTTGTATTTATAATCATCACTGGCATTATATACAGTTAAACAATTCTCTCAAATATAGCCTACCTTTTGGTAAGGCTTGAGACTTAAAAAAAACAACACAAACAACAAAAAGGTGGCACAATGAAAACATCTAAAATGACTAAAATACTTCCGGGACTACTATTATCAGGATCTCTATTGCTAACATCCGGCTTGGCACAGGCCAGTGACTGCAGTAATAGAGGTGTTTTAGATGATAAGTTCTGTGATGAAAACCAAGATTTAGTCGCTGATTCGCCTAAAGATTCAAGTAAGTGGAGAGACCCTAGTACCTTAGTTTTCACTTATACTCCCGTCGAAGATCCCGCTGTTTACAAAGACGCATTCGCGGATTTTCAAAAACACCTCAGTGATCTAACTGGTAAAAAAGTGGTCTATTACACTGTCCACTCAAATGCCGCTGAAGTAGAAGCTATACGTTCAGGACGTTTGCATATCGCTGGATTTTCAACAGGCCCTACAGGTTATGCGGTTAATTTAGGTGGCTTTGTACCATTGGCTGTTAAAGGCACAGCCGCAGGTTTTCAAGGTTATAACCTCATCACCATCGTTAAAAAAGACAGTGATATTCAGACGATGCAGGATCTGAAAGGCAAGCTAGTCGCACATACTTCAGCTTCTTCAAACTCTGGTAATCTAGCGCCGCGTGCCCTCTTTCCAAGTGAAGGTATCACACCTGATACCGACTATACTGTTAAGTACTCAGGCAAGCATGACCAATCTATCTTAGGCGTGCTCTCTGGTGACTATGACGCGGCACCTGTCGCCTCTGATGTTTTTAAACGTATGGCCAACGCTGAACGCATCAATGCCGATGATTTTAGAACTATCTACACTAGTCCACGCTTCCCAACCTCTTCTTTTGGCTACGCACACGATTTAAAACCTGAACTTGTGGCTAAAATTAAAGAAGCGTTTACAACCTTCCGCTTCTCTGCTGAAATGTCTAAGACCTTCGGTGGTGCCGATCGTTTCTATCCTGTGACATACAAGCAAGATTGGGCTGTTATTCGCGATATCGCCCATGCAACTGGCACGGCTTATACGAAGAAAGGCCTGAAAAAATTAGCCGAAAAAGATGCAGCTAAAGCGGCTAAAAAACGCGCTAAAGCACTCGCAGCCAAAAAAGCCGGCTAACCCATCACCGTCAACGCCTAGGCAGCTTCAATAAATTTGTTGCTGTTAGTGTGGTTGATGCATCTCAGTTTGTCTCCTGTTTGGCTTATCTCTGGTGCTGTGTAAAGCAGCACTAGAGATCTATCCAAGATTTCTCTGTAAAGTGCCTAGATTCATTTAGGTCTTAAGCCCAGTGCGACAAGCGGAACAACCCTGTTCCAAAAAGCTTTATTAGCGACCCAATACGTGTAGGATTTAAACTATGTCAGCTATGCAAAACTACCTTGAAGTTAAAGGATTAAAGAAACAATATGTCGAAGGTCAGCCGATTCTCAAAGGGGTTGATTTCCTGATAGACCAGCCGGGTATTATCGCTATCATCGGCCCCTCTGGTACCGGTAAAAGCACATTATTACGTTGTATCAATCGGCTGATTGACCCCAGTGAAGGACAAATCATTTTCGATGAGACTGACATCAGTCTCGCCAGTGGCAAGCAATTGCGCCAACTGCGTCGACAGGTTGCGATGGTTTTTCAAGAGTATAATTTAGTCGAGCGTTTAAGTGTCATTGAAAATGTATTGAGTGGACGCCTAGGCTATATGAGCAGCTGGCAAGCTTGGCGTAGGAACTACAGCCAAGAAGACATCAACACTGCCTTTGAATTAATAGAGACTATTGGCCTTGCCGACCAAGCAAATAAGCGTGCTGATAGCTTATCGGGCGGACAGCGCCAAAGGGTGGGCATTGCCCGAGCGGTTATGCAGAATCCGCGGATTATACTAGCAGACGAACCCACTTCCTCGTTAGACCCTAAGACTGCCGTAGAAATTATGGAGCTATTAGAGCGCTTCTCTAAAGAAAAAGACATCCCCGCCCTTGTCAATATGCACGATGTGAAATTGGCACAACGTTTTGCCAAACGCATTATCGGTATGTCCAATGGTTATGTGGTTTATGATGGAGAGCCTCAAGGTATTACAGATGTGCACTTGAAACAGATATATGGAGGTGAATCATGGCTGGATTAACCCCCCAAGACTCGAAGCGTCATCCCAATCCTTTTCCGCGCAACCCATGGCTGAATGCTAGCTGGCTTGTGCTGGTTATCTATTTAATCTATTCAGTCAATGCGATGGGCCTAGACTGGACTCGTTTTGTCGAGGGACTAGACCATGCAGGAAAGCTCTTAGACAGAATGTTTCCACCCAATTTCAGCCGTTGGCAATTGCTGCTTGAAGGTTTAATTGAAAGTTTGGAAATAGCCGTTATTTCCAGTGTTATCGGTATTTTTCTGTCGCTGTTTATCGGCCTCCTAGCCTCGCGCAATTTCATGCCAAGCTGGGTCAGTACCCCTGTGCGTGGCTTTATTGCTATCTGTCGCTCTTTTCACCCAGTGATTATCGCGATCTTATTTGTTAAAAGTGTCGGTTTTGGTGCCTTAGCCGGTATTTTAACTTTAATCATCGCCTCTATTGGTTTTATTGCGAAGCTTTTTGCCGAAGCGATTGAGGAAATTTCACTCAAACAAGTAGAAGCAATCAGGGCCACGGGTGCTAGCTTCACTAGTGTCATTGTGTTTTCAGTAATACCGCAAGTATTCTCACGTTTTATTGGCTTTGCCACTTATCAGTTTGACTCTAATTTGCGTAACTCAACCATGGTCGGAATTGTCGGGGCCGGCGGATTAGGAGGTACTTTGTTCTCTGCCTTCCAACGCTTTGATTACGATTTTGTCGCGGCCATTTTGATTACTATTATTGCGCTGATTCTATTTTGGGAGTTTTTATCTAACATCGTGCGGAGGATATTCTCATGACACCTATAGATCATAAATGGCAGCGCTTTACCTTAAAGAAGAAGCTTTCACGCTTTAGTGTCTACTTACTGTTTATTATCGCATTTGTGCTATCGGTGCGCACCGTCGAAGTGATTCCGGAATTTTTCTTTGACGCCCCTGAGCAAATGATGGATATGTTCTCTAGAATGTGGCCTATCGATATTGCATTTTACCCAATCACGGTGCACGCCGCCTTGATAGAGACTTTAAACATAGCCACGCTGGGCACATTGGTTACTTTAATATTTTCTATTCCACTGGCACTGATCAATGCCTCTAATGTGGTGGCTTCGCCCTGGGCACATTGGGTAGCAAGATTTTTCTTAGTCTCATCACGTTCGGTAAACTCACTGGTCTGGGCGCTGTTATTTGTGGCGATATTCGGCCCCGGTGTCTTGGCAGGCGTTTTGGCGATCGCCTTTCGCTCGGTCGGTTTTGTCGGCAAATTGTTGGCGGAGGCCCTCGAAGAAATTGATATGGGGTCCATCGAAGCGCTGAGAGCAACCGGTGCTCCCTGGGGGGCAGTGTTACTCAAAGGTTATTGGCCACAAGTGATGCCCGCTTTTTTCAGTATTGTACTGTTTCGCTGGGATATAAACGTGCGGGAATCTGCAGTGCTTGGTTTAGTCGGCGCCGGTGGTATTGGCGTGGTATTAAACGATTCAATGAATCTATTTCAGTGGGAGCAAGTGGCCACCTCACTCTTGGCAATTTTCGCGGTCGTGATCATGGCGGAGATACTGGTGGTTAACGTCCGCAAACGCCTGATTTAAGTAAGTTCAGGGTAAACAAAGCGACTGGCCTCTGTCACTGATTAGTCAATCGATGGGCCCGTCGCAAGCGCCACCTAAAAAAGGCAACCTACCACTATGATTCGCTGAGCTCGCCGTACTTATAAACAATTCGGCTTGTTTTTTCAGCAATTGATAAGCCATCTGTTTATTCACCCATGGACGATACCAATAAGTCCAATATTTTCTCTGCGAACACAACAGTCTATGATTCAACGTGCAGTGAATAAAATGAAAGGGCCTTTGCAAGCTCCCTGACAAAGTAGCTAGCTTTTTTAAGCCAGCCTTTCGAGTTTGCTGGGCATTAAAATGTCCTTGTTATTAATTTTCGGTGGGCAACAGCTCGATTGTAATCGATGCAGAAATTTCGAACTGATTTAAACTAGAGACGTTTTTTCTTGCTCGCCTGCCGGCGATTAAAATTTAGCCGCGCGCTTCTCTAAGAAAGCTTGCATACCTTCGGCTTGCTCATCGGATGCGAAACTTAAACCAAACAAGCTACTTTCCATAGCGCAGGCATTTTCTAAATCTAAATCTTGCCCACGCTGTACTAGCTCTTTAGTAAATTTAACGCTGTCAGGGCCGTTTTTAGAGATTTTTTCTGCCATCTCTAAGCCCTTAGTTAACAGTTCAGCTTGCGGATACACATGGTTGACAAGACCGCGTTGCATCGCTTCTGCAGCGCCTAGCATACGTCCGCTGACCAGCATTTCCATGGCCATGGCACGCCCAACCAAACGCGGTAAACGCTGAGACCCACCAAAACCTGGGGTAATGCCTAAACTCACTTCTGGCTGTCCAAATTTGGCATTGTCTGAGGCAAAGATAAAATCACAACTCATGGCCAATTCGCAACCGCCACCTAAGGCGAAGCCATTGACTAATGCAATCACTGGGATATCTAATGTCTCTAAGCGCCTAAAGGTCTTTAGCGCTTGTTCTGCAAAGGTTTTAGCTTGCAGTGGGGTTAACGACTGCATTTGTGAAATATCAGCTCCCGCGACAAAAGATTTTTCGCCACTGCCAGTGAGAAGTAACACTCGGGCACTTTTATCCGCCGCTACTAATTCAATGGCAGCAGCCATTTCTAGCAAGGTTTGTTGGTTTAATGCATTTAATACTTTAGGCCGATTAACGCTCAGACAGTAGATATGCTGTTGTGGCTGATCCAATAAAACATTTTCAAATTGAGACATTGTTAACTCCTATTTTTGACTGTTGTTTCACTGTCAGAGCTGGCCATAATTTTATGCTCAGCTCTGACTATTTCAAGCATTTGATGCCTAGGCATAGGCATAAAAACCAGATTGGCTTTTTCTGCCTAAATAGCCGGCATCCACCATCTGTTTCAACAGCGGACAAGGACGGTATTTACTGTCCGCAAAACCTTCATATAGCACTTGCATAATACTTAAGCAGGTATCTAAACCAATTAAATCCGCTAACGCTAATGGCCCCATAGGATGGGCCGCACCCAACGTCATCGCCGTATCAATTTCATCGGCACTCGCCACCCCTTCGTACAAGGTAAATATCGCTTCGTTAATCATCGGCATTAAAATACGATTGACGATAAAGCCGGGTCTATCTTTTGACGTGATAGCTGTTTTATGCAACTTATCGGTCAGCTCTAGCATGGCTAAATAGGTCTCTTCACTACTTTGCAAACCTTTGATAACTTCAATTAACGGCATCAATGGAACTGGATTCATAAAATGCAAGCCAATGACTTTATCGGGTCTTTCGGTCGTGCCCGCAAGACGGGTAATAGAGATAGAGGAGGTATTGCTAGCGAATATAGTGCTCGCTTGACAAGTTTTATCAAGTTGCTTAAATATTTTGTGTTTTAACGCCTCATTTTCTGTCGCCGCCTCGATGACTAAATCAACCGTTTCAAGCAGATTGAAATCAATACTACCCTGAATGCGTTGACTAATAGCGCCAGGCGCTTCTGCCAACAGTTGCTTATCAGCCAGTTTTGCCAATGATTTATGCACAGCATTGATAGCTTTATCGATTGCCGGCTGATCGAGATCATTTAAGATTACCTGAAAGCCCGCTGTTGCCAATACTTGAGCGATACCTTGGCCCATTTGACCGGCACCTAAAACAGCGATTGATTTAAAGTTCATATTGGGCCTCTGCCGATGATTCTGTATTGGTATATTTTATACTTAAAGCACTTATTATGAAATGCTACTTTAGTCGCTGAACATTTAAACCGTCTCGTATATGCTAGAATTATCAAATAGACTTAGTTCATGTATCGCTTTTTTACAACTACCTATCTATGTCTACTTGCGATGTTCTGTTTCTTCAACAAGGTATTTTTAATGGCTTCTCCGCGCAGTTTTAGTAATAGCTTGCAGGCAACTAATAGCCTTTATCTACCTCAATCAACAGAGAATAAGCACGTTTATCTGGTAGGCTTCGTTTTATTAGAACATTTTTCTATGATGTCGTTTACGGCGGCTGTCGATGTATTAGTCACTGCCAACTTAGTGCAGGCAGAAACGGTTTACATAGTCTCTAGCTTTGGTCTTAAAAATACCAGTGTTACTAGCGATTTAGGCATAGACATCGCTACCAGCGCGATTATTGCTGAAATAAACAACAGAGCACAGCAGCCATTTGACTTATTGTTTGTCTGCGGTGGCTTACGTTGTGATTTAACCGAAAACAGCAAGTTAAGCCAGACAATCAAAACAGCTGACAAGCGGGGCACTCTCTTGGGCGGTATCTGGAACGGAGTCGTGAGCTTAGTGCAGGCGAATCAGTTAAAGCAACAGCCCTGCGCTTTGCACATTGATAACCACCCCCTAATGCAAGAGCATTTTCCAGCGGTTAACCTGACTAACAAGTCGTTTATTTACACCACTGACCACTTGAGTTGTGCCGATGCGCTCGGCGCTTTAGAAATGATGTTAGCAGTCGTTGAAGACACCTCGGGCAAGGCGACGTTTAACGCCGTTAAAGAAATACTAAACTGTAATAGAGTTTTTGAGGGCAGTGTTGATCAACTCATTCAGTTCGGCGACAGTGATCAGTTTCCAGCGGTGTTGCGCAATGCCATCCAACTGATGCACAGCAATATTGAGGAGACTATTTCGATTGACGATATAGCAGTCTATTTAGCGGTACACCGCCGTCAATTAGAACGTCTGTTTAAACAGCACATGGACACTTCCCCCTCGCGCCACTACCTTGAAATTCGTTTAACTTATGCGAGAAGGCTGTTAGTGCAAAGCAAAGACTCTATTACCAGCATCGCAATCGCTTGCGGCTTTATAAGCAGTAATCACTTTAGTAATTGTTTCAGTCAATATTTTCGCATGTCTCCCAGCACCTGCAGAAAGCACGCCGTGGATTCACAACCATAAAAACAACGCACATGAGGCCGTGAGTGCGCCCGTTCCTCTGGTGAATATTTTCCAGCGCAACTCACTCGAGAGAAAACGTCTTATCGCCTGCCCCGCTAATACCCAGGGGATAATGGATAGAAAACTCAAGGGTGGAATAATCATCACTATTATCCAGAGTAAGCTGGCATTTGCTTCAATGGCCACTAGCACTAAACTCACCAGTGCTAAGGTTGCAGTGATCGCTTTAGGGTTGGCAAATTGAAACAGCGCCGCTGACATAAACGGCATTGGTTTTGACTGCTCGCGATCCGCCAGTGAATTACTCGCATTGGCCATTTTCCAACCGATAATAACCAGCCAGACAGAGCCGGTAATTTTTAGCAACAACATAAGCTGTGGCCACTGATTTATCAGAGGTTTGAGTCCCAATACCGCGACAAAATTTAGGATACAAGTGCCAGCAATAATGCCCAACAAGTGCGGTAAGGTTCTTTTAAAACCAAAAGTTGCCCCTGAATAGACCAACATCATATTATTTGGCCCAGGCGTTGCCCACATTGTATAAGCCACTAATATGAAAGGGCTGAGCAGTTCTAAATTAGTCATAAATTGGTTCTTCCATTAGTCCACGACAAGTCTCTTTTTACGCGCTGTAAGTATAGGCTTAATCTAAGCAATAACACAGATACAATATTTGGAATGTTTAATCGGTGCAGAACAACAAAAAACATCTGCTCATATCACCATCGCCAACAAAGTTGAACAGCGAATCTTGCAGGGAAAAATTGTCAAGGGTCATAAACTCGACTCCATTCGACACTTGGCAGAGCAAGAGTCTTTTCAGTATCAATACGATACGTTCGGCCCTTGACACTCTCTCCCAAAGCGGCCTTGTTAGCAGCTTACCGCGGGTGGGCTTCATAGTTAATTATCAAAGATAAGCCAATGACAATTTACCTTTTGAGGAGTTCGAGCCAGACTCTAGATTGGCAAAATCTTCGCAGCAATGGCTCAATTCTATGGTACTCGGAAACAGGGGCAGTAAACCTTTTTTGCATATGGCACTGGCGACTGTCACGAAGATGTTTAAAAGTTTCCAGCGCCAATATCATCAAACTATTATGCAAAATATTTGCCTCATTATCATGCCGGCGCTATGCAATGCCACTTTTGCCGTTATTGATCACTTAATTGACACGATTAAACTATCACCCTAAATGTATCACCTTAAGTTTTAAAATCAACAGATTGAGATTCTCTAAAGGGCCATTGCACTTCAATGCCCGGCATAGGTTTAACAGGCACTAGTCGCGCCAGAATCAAAGAGATTCCCGCCATCGCCGCCCCAGTTAAAAACACCCATGCTGGCGAGCTAATCCAGAGTAAACCATAAAGAGCAGGCAGCACGATGGCCGCACAGTGATTAATACTGAAGGCGACACCCGCTGTTTGCGCCATGTCTTTAGGGTCTGCTATTTTTTGGAAATAGGTCTTTTGTGCGATCGCCATAGAAAATAATAAGTGATCAATAATATACAGCCCGACAGCGATCATTGGGTTTGAAACGAAAGCATAAGAACTAAACACTATAATAAGCCCTACGTATTCGATAGTGAGCGTTCTTCTCTCACCTATTTTATTAATGAGCTTACCGATTAAAGGGGCAAAGAGGATGTTTAACAGACCATTAGCTAGGAACATAAGGGCAATGTCTGAGACCGAAAAAGAAAATTTTTCGACCATTAAAAAACCAGAGAAAACCACAAAAATCTGTCGTCTAGCACCGCCCATAAAGGTTAATGCATAATATAACCAATAGCGCTTGTGCAGTTTTAACTTTTTATTTTGCTCTACCTTACCCTCGAATTTAGGAAAAAAAAGCCAGCAAAAGGTCGCGATAAGAATCGTTGTTATACCGCCAATCAGATAAATGGTCTTCATTTCTAATGCCAAAATTTCTATGAATAGCCATACAGCAGAGAACGCCACTAAACTCGACGCAGAGCCAATCGCGACCATTTTGCCCATTTTATAAGGCGCTTCCCCCTTGGAAAACACTTGCAGTGAAAGAGATTGATTAACCGTTTCGTAATAATGAAAACCAATAGACATTAGCACTGTAGTGCAATACAAGCCGACTTCAGAAGGGAAATAACCGGTTAGTGCCGTCCCTAACCCCATGATCAACAAAGACACTAACGCTAAGGTTTGTTCTCGTATCAAGAGTAAGACAAAAACTACTGAAAATGCCATAAATCCTGGAATTTCTCGCAGGGACTGTAATATGCCAATTTCAACGCCGGTAAAATTTGCCGATTGGATAGTGAAATTATTTAACAGCGCTTGCCAAACTCCAAATGCAATCGGCACAGCCGCTGCCATTAAATACAAAAGATAGTCAGGTCTTCTAAAGGTTTTCATGTTCAATTCCGCTGATAATACAATGATATTCTATGTCTTACAGCAATGCCTAAAGCACTGCTTAGATGCCTGTGATTTGATAGTCTCTGGCTAAACTTTTACTCACCAGACCCCAGTCCGATTCAGCTATTCGCTCTTGGTGATAGTCAAAGGAACGTTGATCGACAAACTCTTCGTATACATGAAATTTATTGATCTGGTTTGGGTCTTGAGTGACTTCGAACAATAGACAGCCTTTTTCTTGTCGGGTTAACTCTATATGCATAGCCAGTGCTTCTTTTATCTGCTCAAGCTGCAAATCCGGCACAATGATATGCCCTTTTAAGGTAACTTTTGTCATACAAAAATCCTCTTTAAATTTATCTACGGTGCTATTACCAACACTCTAAAGATGAGCTTATGCGACGCTTATTTGCACTACTGTTTACACTGCACTGTCACATTCGCTAGATAAAAGACTATAAATGAAAGTCAATTTGGCGTATACAGGTTAGTATGACAAATAATAGCGAGAAAAAGACAATCCCGGTTCAAGCTTATTGGACGAGTGTCGAGGGCAGACCCTTAGAAGCTGCTGCAGATTTACCCAGGCGTATTGTCGTACGCAGTATCGACTCTCCCTCAGGAAGTTACGTACCTATGCACTCTCATGCATGGGGACAATTACTTTTTCTTACAGAGGGCCTCGTTGAAGCCAGAGCAAATAATGCCGGTAGCTGGATCGTCCCTCCACAAAGAGCGGTATGGCTGCCCTCATCTATAGAACATGAAATAAAAATAATACATTCAGTCAAAATGCGCAATGTCTACATTGCACCAGAGGCGTCCCATCACTTACCGGCGACTTGCCAAGTGATGAATGTCTCTTATTTACTCAGAGAATTGATCATTGCGCTCGCGGGACTTGATCCCCTCTACGATGAAGACGGCCCGGACGGTAGGCTAGTTGCTGTATTTCTAGACCAATTGCACTTATCAGAAGCGGCCCCACTGCATTTACCTATGCCTAGCAGCAAAGCCTTACGCATAATCGCAGCCACTATTGTCGACAAGCCAGAGCACCATTACAGCATGCACTACTGGCAACAAGCGTTAGGTCTAAGTAGCCGTACTCTGGGACGCCGGTTTATCGAAGAAACAGCCATGACCTATGGCCAGTGGCGTCAGCAGGCAAAGCTATTGAGTGCTCTCTCACGTATCGCTCAAGGCGATGCTGTTGCCAATATAGCGCAAGATTTAGGCTACCAAAGCCAGAGCGCTTTTATCAGTATGTTTAAAAAAGCACTCGGCAAAACCCCGGGTAAGTACTTTGAGTAATGCTGAAATCAGCAGCAGAGCATCAAAAAAAGCTATTTTGACTTCGCTTAACAACGTCATTAAACAGTGACGCTATTAGCCTCAAAAGACCAAGAAATCTGTCTCAAGCCTACTTTTTCTCGCTACGATCGGCCAAATTCCACAAGCCCCGCGATGGCGATAAAAGGCGTCACTCATGTTAATAAGTGCCAAATATATTGTTGAAACTTAGTATTCTTCAACACTAATTTTGGGGACCTAATGCCTTGCATTTTCGCCCCTTCATTTCGCGCTTTCACAACTCAATTTGTTGATTTCAGATAACTGATCCAGGCGTTGAGTAAGCGCTGAAAATCTTCTAAACCGCAACTCGCGGTTAAACCAGAGCTATTATCATTTATATAATCGCTACCATCGTCACTGTCTTCAAAGCTATACTCTGCATCGTCCAATGAGCTCTCTTGGTGATAAAGCTGCTCAGGGCTATTTTGCAATACTGTATTTGCAGTGACGACTGCCTGCTCTCGGTTGAGATGCATTAAAAACTCTCTACCTTGGTATTCGAACTCATATAACTGACCTTGACGTAACTGAATAATGGCCAGCGCTAGGTTTTCGAGGGCCACTTCACTATGACTGGCCATTTCTATAGATAGCCAATGCCCAAAAGCTTCGGCCTCCATATTCAAACGCGCTTGCGGCCTATTGATGTCACTCATTGAAAAACTATATTCCACTGGTGCCACCAAAATCACATGCCATAACGTAAATATTGACTATTTGTGATAGGTACTGCTCATCCAAAGCATCGAAGCGCCCTATGTCTGGGCTATCTATATCCAGTACTGCTAGCACTTGACCCTCGAATATAATTGGCAAAACAATCTCTGAGTTTGAGGCTGCATCACAGGCGATATGTCCGGAAAATTGATGCACGTCGGCGACTCTTTGAATAGAAGCCGTTGCTGCTGCGGTCCCACATACGCCTTTTCCAAGCGGTATGCGCACACAGGCAATTTGACCTTGAAAAGGTCCTAATACTAATCCTTGTGCCTTCAAAAAGTAGAACCCAGCCCAATTCAATTGAGGCAGATTATTATACAAAAGAGCGCTCAAATTAGCAGCATTAGCGACGAGGTCTGTTTCACCGCCCAATAGCGCTTGTGCTTGCTTTACCAATAATTGGTAGTCCTGTTCTCGATGTTGATTTTCAGATTGCACTGTGACTTTTTCTCTTTGCTGAATAATGTTACTTGACCTCAGTTTAACGCTGCATTTGCAAATATCTTGTTAAACTGAGACCGCTTTATAAATTATTTATATCTTTGATTGCATTTGCAAATATCTTGTTAAACTGAGACCGCTTTATAAATTATTTATATCTTTGATTGCATTTGCAAATATCTTATTAAACTGGGACCGCTTTATAAATTATTTATATCGTTGGTAGTACGATATTTTTTTGAGGTCACATAGCCCTCCATTGAGCCTACTTGCCGATCCAGACGTCGCAGTCTATCGCGTATATCTTGCAATCGGCTACTGATAGGTTTGTTATAATTAAAAACTTTGTGCTCTTCATTGGCTGCCACGTCATCGACTCCTTGTTCAGGGCGGTTTGACATCATGAAATAGGCGATAACATAACCGATAAGCGCTAGTTGAAAAGTAAAGATAACTAAGCTGACAAAAACTAATCTAGCCACCCAAGTAGGCACATCAAAATAATCTGAAAACCCAGCACAAACCCCGGCTACTTTACCTTTGGGACTATTACGGTATAAATTTCTGTGGTATCCATTGGCTTTATTAGGCCCCTTTGGGTCCCGATGTTTGTAACTACATTTCATTGTTCATCTCCTTTGGGCAACAGCTGTTGGAATTAATTACTTTGGTTGCGCCAACCGCCGTGTTGCTCATCTAAAATTGCTTCTAAGTTATTTATTCGATTCGATAATTTTTCAATTGTGACTATCGTCTCTTCAATCACCCTCTGGTCTTGTTCTGACAGCCCTTGTTTCTCTTTACTCTTACTCCAGTAATGCAAGATCAGCCATAGGGGCGCCACTATCACTAAAAATACTAAGGTTGGAACAAAAATAAACAACATCCCCGACATATTGCCTCCTAGTACTTATTTTGGATTTTTGATTTCAGCTCAGCTAACTCTTTTTCGATGTCTTCGTTGATCGCTAAGTTGGCAATCTCTTCAGAGAGAGTTTGATTGCCATGTCCCATGTCGTAGGATTCCACTTCCGCTTCCAATTCTTCCAAGCGCTGTTCGTATGACTCAAATTTATCGAATGCCTTATTGAGTGTCTCACGGTTAGTACGCTTTCGAACTTCTAAACGAGACCGGCCAGTCTGTTCTCTGAGCATGAGTTCTTTCTGTTTGGCACGGGCGGCATCCAGTTTGGACTGTAACTGGCCAATTTCATTACTGAGCAAATCGATTTGCTCATCGATAAAAGATAATTCAGCACTGCCCGCTTGCACTGCCTCTTCAGCACGACGCTTCTCAATTAGAGCGCCTTTTGCCAAGTCTTCACGACCTTTACTTATCGCCAGTTCAGTTTTATTTAACCAGTTTTGCGCTTCAGTTTGCAGCGCCTTTACACGCCGCTGTAATTCTTTTTTGTCGGCAATTATTTTTGCTGAACTGGTTCTTACTTCAACCAAAGTGTCTTCCATTTCTTGGATCATCAGACGAATCATTTTCTTAGGATCCTCAGCACGATCTAAAATTGATGTCAAATTAGCATTTACGATGTCTTGAAAACGGGAAAATATACCCATGATACTGCTCCTTTAAGTCATTAACATTCTTGATTTTATCTTCTTGTTTTTAATAATGCGAAAGACGTGCCAACTTTTCATATTTCATATCTAGCTGATTATAAATGATTTGTTAATATTTTTCGATTAAAGAAGATTTTTTGATTATTAATAAATAACCATTTACTGGTTAATTTGATCACTATTTGACTATAATAACCAAATGGAAAAACAAATAATACTCGGTGAGTCAACCTTATTAACCCAAGCCCTTGAACATTTGAGCCTAATTGCACCACTGCACAAACCTGTGCTAATTGTCGGTGAACGGGGTACGGGAAAAGAGTTGGTTGCAGAACGCCTACATTTTTTATCATCGCGCTGGCAAAAACCTTACCTTAAGATCAACTGTGCCGCGCTCAGCGATAGCTTACTAGAATCAACTTTATTCGGCCATGAAGCGGGGGCATTTACCGGTGCAATTAAGGCCAGTAAAGGCTACTTTGAACGCGCCAATGAAGGCACATTATTTTTAGATGAACTCGCTACAATTTCTACCCAAGTCCAAGAAAAATTGCTGCGTGTTATAGAATATGGTGAATTTGAGCGCCTCGGCGGTCAACAGACCATTAAGGTAGACATCCGCATTATTGGCGCGACTAACGCAAATTTAGTATCGCTATCAAAAAGTGACTCTTTTAGAGCCGATTTATTAGACCGCCTAGCTTTCGACGTCATCAATCTCCCCCCCCTTCGCTATCGACCTGAAGATATCCCTATACTCGCAGAGCACTTCGCGATTGCGATGAGCAGAGAGTTAGATCGAAAAGTATTTATGGGCTTCAGTAAAGCCGCCCATAGTAAATTATTAGCGCAGCCATGGTTTGGGAATATTCGTGAACTTAAAAATGCGGTACAGCGCAGTGTCTATCGCCACCAAGACCCGAGCGCCTCTCTAGAAGAAATAGTCCTCGATCCTTTCGCAACCCCTTGGAACAATACGCATAAATTAAAGACAAAAGCCGTTGAATATGAAGCGCAGCAAACAGACAAGAGTCACCTAAAAGCGAGAGAATACAGCAGTGTTGACCAACTTGAGAGCGAAATAAAAGCCTTTGATAGGCCTTTGGGTCTAAAGCAGCAAGTCTATCAATTTGAAATTAAATTAATAAAAAACTGCTTAACTGAACAACATTTTCATCAGAAGAACACGGCTGACACGTTGGGTATTAGCTATCATCAATTAAGAGCCTATTTAAAAAAGTATCCTCAATTATTGGCCAAAAAAGCGTAGTCTAGGGCTTGAGCACTTGTTTCTTATTTTTTCGATGGGGATAGCAAGTCTTACATATTTCACACTCCAAGCCGAAACAACTCCGCGCTTGGCAGTGCTCACGCGCGTAATAAATAATTTGTAGATGAATATGGTTCCAGCGCGGTTTAGCAAATAATTTTTTTAAATCTGTTTCAGTTTGCTGTACATTCTTGCCGTTAGTGAGTCCCCAGCGCTGTGCAAGCCGATGGATATGTGTATCAACGGCAAAGGCAGGATGGCCGAAAGCTTGACTCATCACCACAGAAGCCGTTTTGTGGCCAACCCCAGGTAATGCCTCTAATTCTTGAAAGTTATCCGGCACTTCTCCATGGTGGTTATCGATCAACATCTGGGATAAAACGCTAATCGCTTTGGATTTCTGTGGTGATAGGCCACAGGGCCTAATAATCGTTCTTATGTCTTCAACCGTCACTTTCGCCATCGCAAAAGGGTTATTGGCCAGCGTAAATAACGCCGGTGTCACTGTATTAACCCGCGCATCTGTGCATTGTGCTGACAGCAAGACAGCGACCAATAAAGTATAAGAATCCGTGTGATATAATGGGATTGTGGGATCAGGATATAGCGCCTGTAGCGTCTGATCTATATAAGCGGCACGCTCTTTTTTAAGCATCTAAAGTCTAACGTCTCTGTTAACAACAATCTGGATTATAGCCCACAAGCCAGCATAAAAGCGCGAGGAGTCTGTCGAGCTTGGCCAATCGTGTGAAAAAAATAAATTTAATCCAGATTTCTGGGTCTGTTGCGGCTAATTGCGAGCCACCCAACAAGACAGAGTGGGAATCTGGCCAAATTCTGATTTTTCGCAGTAGATTAGTGTTAAGTTTGACAAACTCCTAGATCCAACGTTTATTGACTATCCATCGCCTGCACTCAGATAGTCAACCCAACATTATCTGCGGTGATTGGTCGTTCGTCAAACAAGACGACCTGATCACGCCCCGTGTTCTTTGCTTGATAAAGGGCCGTGTCCGCCTTGCGAATTAGGCCTGCTAATTCAGTTTCAGCGTCGCTCATAACAACCCCTATGCTGACTGTATAGCGAACCAGAGCTTGGCCGACGGCTAATGTTTGATTCGATAGCAATACTCTTAACTCATTTGCAAAACACTCAGCATCATGAGTGTTTACCTTATTGAGGATCAAAACAAACTCCTCACCGCCAAGACGCACAAAAATATCACCCTTGCGCATTCTTAAGGCGATTGAATTACTAAACTCTTTGAGCACTAAGTCACCAATATCGTGACCATATTTGTCATTCACATGTTTAAAATGGTCAATATCTAACATCAGTACCGCGACTTTCGATTGCTCGCGCCGGTTTAAGGCCAGTAACTGTGGTCCCGCTTCCATCAAGTATTTTCTGTTATGCACACCTGTCAAAAAGTCCTTTAATGTTAGTCCTTTAAGTTCGCGGTGATATTCATTCATGCGTTTACTGATAATGAAAAATGAAAATACTAATAAGCCAATGTTCAGCATCAAAATACCGGGAGTGCTGAAGATAAGCCCTGATCGCTGCCTGTCTAATTTATCGGCTTTCATATCATAACGCTTATCGACAAGGGCCAGCACTTGTTGCAGCAGAGTAAACAAATTTAAGTTTAATTTGAGATACTCTTCTGATAAAAAGATATTTTTATATAGTAGAACTTGATTTGGATTCTCTCTAGCTAGACCTGAAGACTTTCTTGTTGCTTTTGAAGACTCTCTGATCGCCTGTGCTTCGATTTCTCTTAATCGCAAGTCGGTAGCTATAATTCGCTTGAGTAAAGCTATTTCATTCATCGCAAAAAGGCCGAAGTCAGTATCTACCCCTTTTTCTCTCTTTATCAGCGCACCATCCATGTTTGAATAAAAAAACTGAGTTATTTTTCGATTGAGCAGATTGTATTGTTCCATATATTCTGCATCGTCACTAATCAAATATTGACCAACGATGAAGGATAAATGTTCTCTGCGGGCATGATAGTGGCCCAATTGACTGACTATCCACAATTTTTGGTTTTCGTCTGTTTTTGCCTGTAGGTTTAATTGATAAAACTGATGGCCCAAAAAAGCACTGAAGGCGATGATGAGCGCCAACAGACACTGAAATATTTTAAATGACAGGTTAAAAGATAGGGTTTTAATCATTCGTTTTCATCCATAAAAACTAAAAGAAAAACAATTAAGTCTGTTATCTTGTTAAAAAGGTTAAGTGGTACATAAGCTCAAAGTCACTTTTATTGTTAACCCGATAAAGTTTAATCAGAGCAAATATTTAAACGACAATCTATAAAAACACCAACATTATGCCAATATGAGACAAAAATTTCTATTGTTAATATTAAATTAACAACTATTTGCAGTAGGTCACTCCACCTTAAACCGGACTAAATCGGCATTGCCTTGGCTATCAACCACCGCAATTTGATACTGCCCCGGTTGTTTTATATTGATATTCTGGATGCTATTATGCTCTTGTTTACCTATAAACCGGCCATTTAAATACCAATACTTATGCCCATTTCCCCCTTGCGATACGGCCTCTAAATGTAGACCTTTAGATTTATATTGGTAGTGACTTTCATCGGCTATAGAAGTGATATTGATAGGTTGTTGTGCGCTAATCAACTGAGTACATTGCTCAGCTATATTGCCAAGTATACTCGAGCGGCGCCGTTGGGCATTTATCCAAGGTTCAAGTTCGATAGGCCAGAATGCGAGTGTTTTTAGCTTCAATGCACTACTGTCACAGCTCGGCTCAACACGCTGTCCCTTGCGGTTGTACCAAAGGGTCTTCAACAGCGGCTGATCTGAAAGTGTTGGCGGTACTGTACTGCTTAATATCCATGCCGATTTCTGTTGCTGGCAATTGCCAGCAGTATTTTCCATAGCTATTAAACGGCTACCTAATGGCCAACATATATTGCTTAGAGAGACGCTGTCAGGCTTTATCAACTGGCGGTTTGCTCCTATCGCACGGGACGCTTTAAACAGCAGCGGCGCCGCCGTATGGCGCCCTGATATTCCTGGGGAGGCACTGCCATCGGGTCGACCAACCCATACCCCGATAGTCCATTTTTTACTCACCCCCATCGCCCATGCCTCCCGAAAGCCATAACTTGTGCCGGTTTTCCACGCCAGTCCCCACCCATCATTCAAATTATTGATAGAGTGTTTACGCTGTGGATTGACCGCTAACATTTTCCAACTTATCCACGCCGCTCCCGGACTTAACAGGTACCTTCGAGTTTCTTTCTGACCCTTTACTAACCTCGGCTTAATCGAAATACCGGACCTAGCCAGTGCGGAATAAACCCCTAGCAAATGCTCTAAGGTTGTTCCGACACCGCCGAGTATCATAGAAATATTGGGGTTTTTTGCCCCTTCTCCTGACAGCTTTAGGCCGGCGTTTTCCAGTTTTGCCGCAAAATAGGCGGGGGTTAATTTTTCAAGTACTTGTACGGCCGGGATGTTTAATGACCTTTGCAGCGCTTGTGTCACGCTCACAGGCCCATTAAATCCGCCGCTAAAATTCAGCGGCCGATAAGCTTTTTTGTAACGCGGGGTATCTTGCAGTAGAGATTGGGAGTGGATTAATCCACGATCTATCGCCAGAGCATATAAAAAAGGCTTTAAGGTTGAGCCTGGTGAGCGCACTGCCTGGACCATATCCACATGCGCAAAGCGCGAATTATCCCGAAAATCAGCCGAACCTATATAACTGCGAACAGCCCCATTAGCGTTCTCCATAACCATCATGGCGATTGAGAGCCCAGGCGCCAATTGACTGACATAATCTGCGACCAATTCCTCTAATTGCTGCTGCATTTCAATGTCAATTAGAGACTCAATTTTCTCGCAATCCAGACACTGTTTTTTTAACCGCCGAGCCAGCAATGGTGCATATAAAGGAGTGCTAGGCTGGAGTGAAAATAACGGTTCTTGAAGAGCATCTTGCACCCGCGCTTGCGGCCAGATTTTTAACTGCGCCATACGCTTAAGTACTTTATTTCGGGCAAATGTAGCGGCTTCTGGATGTCTATCTGGACGCCATCTACTGGGTGCTTGAGGCAACACCGCCAATAGCGCTGCCTCGGCATCAGTTAATTGATTAAGAGGCTTATCAAAATAACTAATACTTGCCGCTTGAACACCGATAAGTGTCCCACCAAAGGGAGCCAGATTAAGATATAAATTAAGAATTTCGGCTTTAGAGAAGTGCCACTCTAGCTGCAGAGCTCGCAAAGCTTGCTGCAACTTGCCACTGAAACTGCGCGGGTGCGCAGACATTAACCGCGCCACTTGCATAGTTAAAGTCGAACCGCCTGAGACGATGCGCTGCTGTCTAATGTTTTGCCAACTGGCACGTAAAATTGACAGGGGATTAACCCCGAAATGTTGATAAAACCATCTATCTTCATAGCCAAATAGTAACTCTAGGTAGTGTTTTGGAATTTCACTATTTTCAAGCGGATAGCGCCACTGCTGGTTTTCATTGCTAAAGGCCCGCAGCACTTCTCCATTGTCAGCCAGTACAACACTACTGAAAGATGTCTGCTTAGGCATAGGATAGAAATGATCCAATAACACTAAGCTGGCGATTATAGTTAAGCATAATAGGCCACCGAATAAGCCTAGTTGCTTTATCATCGCCTTAGCCTAGCGAGGTAAGACGTTCAAAATAGATCCCCCACGGCCTCGATGACGAATTTCAGGCCGGTACATATCTTCTGCAAATGTCGGTGGGATTTGATAGCGACCTGCAGACACTGCACGCACTAAGTAATAGAGTTTAACCTTATTATTGCGCGGTAATTCGAGTGCCATCACGAACCTATCATCTCGGTATTGCTGATATTGAATAGATAAGTTGTACATACTCTCTGAGATCGATGTACGTCCTACCTTTAGCTGACTTTGATCGTAACTGTCTGCTAAATTTTGGTTCTCTATTTCAAGACCTGCAGGTAACAAATCCACAATCATAGCATGTCTCAAGCGCTGATCTGCTAAGACTGTCAACTCGACAATTAACTTTTCTCCACTGCGAATACTGTCTTTCTGGAAGGACTCGCCGGTGAGCGTAAAGTACTTCCTTTTGACATCGATACCTTGGTCTAAAGCTCTGGGCGCCTGTTTTGCATAACCTTCGGCACGCATATTGACGAACAGAGTCTGCTCCCCATGATTTTGCACTGCTAGGTCATGCTGCAAATCATCACTGTCTAATATCAGTTGCAAACGATCCAACTGCTGTTCGAAGCGCTCTGCATTGACCTGCCACGACAGTCTCACAGAGCCATCAGCTTTACCTAATTGAGTGCCATCAGTTTTACCTGATTGAGAGCCCTCAGCTTTATGTAGCTCTTTACCTAACAAAAATAAAGCATTCCGCTCTTGCGTACTCAGCCATTCTCGCTCTTTAAGATGCGCAATTAAAGACAAGAGTAATCGCTGATCGTTCTCTATCTTTAGCTTTGACTCTAGCAGCCAAAAACTGGATAACGCGAGATCGCGAACAGCAGATGAGTAATACAGGTGCTCAGACCCGAACCTTTCAATTCTTGAGACAGCTTCAGCCAAGGCTTTATCAGCACGGGTTTTATCACCTGCTTGATTTAATGCTATACCTAACTGTAGCAGCGCCATAGGTGTATCATCTGCGTTTTTATGATCATATAGATGGCGCAGTATCGATAGAGGTGCCTGATTTGATCGCGAGAGCACTTGTGCAGCGTAGGCGCGCACCGCAAACTTTGTAGTCTTGTTTACCTCCTCGTAATAACTGCGAATTTTATCCGGACTACGTAGGTAAATAGTTATTCGCTTCAGTGCTTTCGCTAAATTGTCTGCAGGTACTTGGTAGCCTAAGGCTTTAGCACGCAACAAGAAGTCCACGACATACACAGTTAACCAATGTTCTTCATGGCTACGATCAGACCAGAGGCCAAAACCTCCGCTGCCACGTTGCATTGTCTGTAATCTTTGGATTGCTAGATTAATCGCCTTATTTCGCGATGCGGCGTCGCTGCCACTTATCGCTAATTCTGCTAACAGGGCATCATTTATATACAGCTGTGGAAAAACCCCGCTGGTGGTCTGCTCCAAACAGCCATAAGGATAGGCCTCTAAAGCCCGTAAATTACTGGCTATATCTAGGGGAGGTTGGCTTGATACATTAAGACGCCCACTTAGACCTTTAGTAATCAAATGATCAAATTCATTAGCCGCTATAGAAAGTTTTTCACCACTACTCAGTGCTGTTTGCCATTGTTTATGGGTGATTGCCCATGCCGGCTTTACTGTCAATTGCCAATGCCTGGTCAAACTGAGGGTTTGTTTTGGTTGCGCCAACACAGTTGGCCCTAAAGTCACTTTGGTTAAGTTTAAATCGATGTCGACTGCACGGTAGTTGGCTGCCGCTTCTATAGGGAAATACAACACTTTCTTCTCCCCCTTGTCCAAACTAACCGAGCGCTTTTGCTGTTGTTTGCCGTCGTGGTCCGCACGGCTAAAGCTGAGGCCATCAGCCAAAGTCAATTGCAGATCCATCTGTTGATCAACGGCAGATAAATTGTTCAAATCTAAAGCCAGTTGAGAGGTATCCCCGGGTCTCAAAAAACGCGGTTTAGTCAGTTGAGCGACCACCGGATCAGCCACCTCAATTTCTTTATCCACAGAGCCAAAATGCTGCTCGGTAAACCCGACAGCCATTAAACGTAGGCGACCGGAAAAATCTGGGATAGTCAGTTTTACTTGTGCGTTTCCCTGAGCGTCAACATTTACTACACCAGAGAATAGCGAGACTATCTGTACATCAGGGTCTGCCTCTCCCGCTTGACTTGTGTCGCTATCGCCACCAAATTTTAGCTGTGCTCTAACCCCTTTATCGGCATTGATCAAATCACTATAACTGTCTCTTGCAGACACTGAGTAAGCTCGCTGTTGAAAAAAACCATCGAAAGGATCTGGGGTGACAAACTTAGATATATTCAAAACACCAACATCAACCGCTGCCAAGGTTACTTGAACCCGACCTTTAGGCGCGCTGCCGGCAAAAGACACTTTAATCGGTATTGTTAACTCAGTGTTAGGACGGATTTTGGCCGGCGATTCAATGACAACTTTTAACTTCCTCGCTTCCCTGTCTAAGATCAGAGGGGCTATCCCCATCATTCTTCTAGGTAGTTTTTCCTCGCGATCTCGCCCTGGCTGGATGAGTAGTACAGAGACATACAAGTCATGGCTATTCCATTGTTCTTGCACGGTAAAAGAGACTTGTCCTCCCTGCGCAGGAATATCAACAATTTGACGCAATAGCGCGGTAGCCGATTCTACCAGCAAGTAACCTTTGCCTGCTGCAGGGGGTTTAATCTCTACGACAACTTGATCACCGGCTTTGTAGCGTTGCTTATTAAACGCTAAGCCGACTCGATCAGGCCGACCGGTCATCACCGTTTCATCGGCACTCCAACCCGCTCTAAATTTATAACCGGTGACTAATCTCGTTTCAGGGTTGCTCACCTCAATTCGATAATGCCCCCAATCGACGGCGAGGGATACAGCCGCCGCTTGCCCTTCCTTGACACTTATTGTGGTGGTTGAAACGGTATAATGACGTTCAGTGTAGTCGGATGTCCAACCTTCGTTTGGGGTATATAACCAATGATAATTGCGCTGTTCGCGAATAAGCTTCACTTGCAAGTTAGCCGCGGCGAGTTTTTTCTGGCCTTCGCTGAGGATAATTTCAAAATTAGCAGGGCTATCATAAGGTGCCGTATCTTCATCAAATAATGGCCTAATACCCACCATTTTCTCAGCCGGCAAGGCATAGCTATTAATCGCCCGACTCACTGGTCGACCACCGCTATCGAGCAAGCTGGTATACAATTTTAATTGCAATGGCGTTTTTGCAGTGCGCCAGTAATTTTTCGGAGTAACTTGCAGTGCGCCGTCTGCATTTAAGGCTTGGTCGTCTAAGCTGTTACGACGGTTAAATTCTGTGATTTGCGGGTTAGAAAAGTGAAATTTTTCGAAAGCCTTAAAGGGATGAGGAGCGCTGTGAGTGAGTAATTGGGTTTGCAAAATATTGTTAGCGGCAGGTGCTCCGTACAAATAATTACCTGCGACTGCTATATCAAACGTATCTAGGGTATTCAAATATTCGCTAGCGTTTAAGGTTAACTCCATTCTCTCAGGTAAAAACTCTTCGATTTGCAGATTATAATGATTGCTAGCTTGCCCCGGAATCTGGCTACTAATTGACCATTTTCCAGTGGCGCCATCTTTAGGTAATTGCCATACACTGGCGTAGTAACCTAAAGTATTTGGCTGGATACGCTGTACACTTGCGATTCGCCCATCAGGTTGTTTGAGCTTAAAAGTCAGCACCTGTGGAGGCATTAAATTGCCATCTTTATCCCTTAGTAACGCACTGAGTGTAATAGCTTCACCGGGGCGATAAAGATCACGCTCTGAATACATAAACAACTGTTGCGGACTATTTATATTACCGGAGACGGGAAACTCCGAGAGGTCAAGAACAGGACCAAACAAACGCACAACAGAGGTATGCTCTCCCTTGGTGGCTAATAATAAGTTAGCTTTTTCTAACGCTGATTGGCTAAAGTGAGCGGCGCCAGTTTCATCAGTATACCGAGTATCTAGCAGCTTAGCGTTCGCATCTAACAAGCGCAGTTTCACCCCTTTTATAGGTGCCGCCGTTTCCAAACTGTTGACACTGACATCCGCTCTGTCTGGATAGATCCTCAAATGCACACCTAAATCACTGCTGGCAAACCAAGTGGAAGGGTGGGAATAGTTATATTCACCTGATTTTCGCATAATCGCTAAGTAGACACCTTGACGCTGTAAAGGCGCGATCTCTTTAATCGGTAAGTAGCTAGTCGCCGTTTGATTTTTGAACAGCTTTAAATCAAACCTAGCGGTATAAACTAGATCTAAGCGATTAATATAAGACTCAATTTTCCAAAAATCTTGCTGACCTCTACGGGTATTACCGCTCAAAAATGCCACTAATTCTTTTTCAGGAATTCGATAAAAATCGACATCAACTTGGCCAACATTGACGGAGATTACCGGGAGCCCATCAACTAATGAATCAGCTAATAGATTACCATTACCGGCAAAACCTAACATAGGGCTTATAGGGTCGACGCTAATTTTTTGGCTTTTACCTTGCGATAAAAATCCGCGATTGATTAGCGGCAATCCTTTTTTTACGCTGACCAAGTATCTACGCTCTGGTTCAATATTGGTAAAATAGAGTACTTTAGCTGCATCATCTAAAACCCAACTGCCTGTGACTTTACTGCCCGATTCATCGACAATAATCAGCCACTGATCTAACGCTATGTCGCCTTTGACGGGAGCAGAAAAAGTAATAGTAGCGGCTATTCTGCCCTCAATGCTTTGCACACTGATATCGAGAACGCTCGCTTGCTCCTGACTGACTACTGCGTGCACGGGAGAGGTTAGACCAAAATTTAAGAATATCGACACACTGAAAAATAACGCTATAAAAAGTCTCATCAAGACCTCCCCTTAAAATGAAACAAGCTATTAAACAGCAACATGCCAGTCATAAAAATCAAGCCTACACAATGATCTAAATACATTTAACAGATTGCTTTAAATACATTTTAACTATCCGTAACTTCTACAATACTGACGTCATGATGCTGCACCATTAACTGAAAAAACGCCACCGATAACAGAGCACATATCACCATACTGCTGACCATAGGCACAGCTGAACCATCATGAAAATAACCGACAGCAAAAGTCGCTCCAGCACCCAGAGAAATCTGAATAAAGCCAGCCAGCCCAGAAGAAGTGCCTGCCAATTTTGGCTCTACGCTAATAGCACCCGACATGCCATTGGGAATGGCCACCCCATTGGAGCAAGCGATCAGAGACATAGGTATAAACAAATAGGCAGGGTGGTCGAAACCTGTGACACTGAAATAAATCAGCACACTGGTACCTAACAACAAGACTAGGCTGGATATTTGCAGCATTAAGCGCCCAGAGAACTTAGTTGCATAGCGCCCTGAAATAAAATTTCCCGACATATAACCGCAAGACACCATCACAAAGTAAAAGCCATACTCACTGGGCAATAAATTCAGCACTTTAGTGGCATAAAAAGGCGCCCCTGCAATAAACGCAAAAAACACCGCCGAGCCAAAAGAGGTACCTAGCACATAGCCAAGATACTGACGCTTGCCTATTAAAATCCGATATTTAGCCATGATATTGTTCAGTCTCATGTCGTTGACTAAGCAATGATTAGTTTCATGCAGTTTCATCAGGCTCAACATCAGTACCATAAAACCCAGCATTGACACTAAGTAGAAACTTGCTCTCCAACTGGCCCAATGGTCTAAATACCCGCCAATGATAGGTGATAACATAGGCGCCACCGCCATAATCATCGTCATGTAACCTAAGATGCTCGTGGCTTTTGACTGGCCATATAAATCCCGCACTATAGCTCTAGTGATGACAACACCCACGCAGCCTCCTGCTGCTTGAAAAACACGACCAACAATCAGTTGCTCAATCGTAAATGCAAATGCACAGCCGATACTTGCCAAAACGTACAAAGAGATTCCGATCAAAATAACCGGTCTGCGTCCATATTTATCAGAGAGAGGGCCTAGAATCAATTGCGCAAAAGCGGTCGCTAACAAATATAAGGTGAGCGTTAGTTGAGAGATATCGTGGCTGGTATTCAAAGACTCTGCCAAATTTGGCATTGAAGGTAAAAAAATATTCAGCGATACCGGACCTAGAGCGGACAATAAGATTAAAATAGCAATAGGTGGCTTGGCCGCAGCCGAAGTGTGAGCGATCATGGTTGCTCTGTCATTAAATGTTACTCAGGTAATACTTCAGGAGATCCAGCGGTGATTGCAGTTTTGAATAATCTAAGATTACAACTGCAGTGCTAGCAAAGAAAACTAAACAGCGAACTACAAATATACACAAAGCTAAGGACAATGAACATGTAAAAATATTTTCATCGTTTAGACAAGAGTTTGCAGCGAGCTCCATAGACGCTATGCGAAGCACCCACTAGACAAAATAAGCTCAATAGTGAATTGATAGCGCTGAGGGTTAGATTGGACTATTTTCAGATAATTATTGATTATCAGCCTCTACTGCATTTAGCGCTGTTGCAGCCTATCTATGATTTTTGATCCGTGTCAAAATTAAAGGTATAATTTATATGCGTTTCACTCAAGGTATAGGCTGACAGCAAATCATCGGGATTGATATTATTGCGCTCAAATAACAACTTCGCAGAACCTTCCACGTATGCCCAGAGGTCTACTCGGTCAAGATCGAGCAGTTTCGCTAAAAATTTACATATGCAGTAGTGAGAATATTGGCATTGAACCCCATAAGCTATGCTAACAATTGCTCCGCTATATCATCTAGAACACATCCAATAATGGTAGTGGGTTAGATCATTCGCCAAGTGATTTTAATTTTTCTGTCTTTCTTGGCAATTATTTTTACCTATGGGGCCAGCCCAGTTAAAGAGGTGCTCTGTTACCGCTGTTCTAGACAGGCTGACAACAGGATATTTTAAACTTTATGCGCCTCTCAGTAAGACCTTGACCAAGCTAAATATAAATGTTCGATGCCTCTAAATTGATTCCTGCTTTGGCATAGGCCGCAACTAACAAATCAACAGCAACTCCTTTTAACTATCCATCTTGGCCTAAGAAACTTAGGAGGCATCCTCGGTTAATAGCGTTATCTTCTCTAGAAAACCGAGATCAGCTGCGCTGGCAACAGCATCAATAAACCATAGATCAGTATGTGCAGCGTTTGCCTCTATAGACTATTCGTCTCCTTTGCAAAGATCGTTAGCGGCAAATATGCTTAATACTAAGAGTAGTTTGGAGTTAAATCTCGACCAAAGCGTTCTCAAAAAATGCTAAATCGAACGATTGCCAACCCAAATTACTCAGGTGAAAATCGACTGGGAACGCTGCGTTACTCGAACTGACCGCTACCAGTTCTGTCTGATTTAAACACCTAAACGCCACTATTTGTTAAGTAATTGCTGGTTATAATATTGCTTATATAAAACTAAGCTTGAGGGGTCCAATCTTTTTTCAAATATATTCTTGTATGCCTGGGTCCCGCGCAACTTCTCTAACGCTAGATTAATATCTGTAATCACAGCTTTTCCCCAAACCGTTTTAGGACAACTCATATGCACTGTTCCATAAGGGCTAACCTCGTCGATTGATAATGTTGTATATTCATCCATATTTGAAAATTCTTTGGCTAAATAGCTGGCAACAAAAGGGAAATCTGTCATGTAATCAATACGGTTTTTCATGAGCATTTGAAAAAATTGGTTGGGACCGGCAGAACTGATAAGAATGTTTTCATTACCTTTATATTTATCCACGATAGCGTCTAATGCTCTCTCTGAGCGGCCACTTTCAAATGAGCCAATGAGTTTTTTATTATTCAATAATTTATCGTATGAAACCCTATCTTTGCCACCGAAACTCGCTTTATTATCGCTTCTAATAATCAATCGGGGTGATAATAAGATGTTACTGGGAATAGAGAATATAGAATGCTCTTGTCTTTTCTTGGTTTTATAAACCAAACCTATGCATAAATGTTTTCCTGCTATAGTATTTTTTTTCCACCTAGCGACGGTCATAGGCGCAGGTTTATGCTCGTAATCGAGCATTTCTTGCTGTAACAAAGCGAGTGTTTGATCGACGATACCATTACCTTGGTCCACTCCCGAGCTAATATACCAGGGAGGGCCAAGCTGTAGCCAGTTAATGGTTTTTTGCGCATAGACTGAGTGAGAAAATAAGCTCAGTACTAAGCTAATGTTTATAATATACTGCATGATTAATCCTCAATAAAATAACTAATTATAACTCTAGTCGATAATTTCAACATAGCCATTTATAGCGACATAAAAGCAATGGCGAATTTATGAAAAATCAATTGAAGCAAAGTGCAGGCGAATAATTCCAATGCCCTAAGGTCTATGGAGCTTTGCCTTTAAAATATTTAATCAGCGCTGGCAGTGTATTTTTTGCTACTTTATAATTTTGATAACTAGGCGCATCAACCAAATCAATCGAAGTTACAAGCTCAGAGCGACCAAGCAAAGATGTACTTTGGAGTGTGACATATTGAGCGGTATTAGTAATATTTAGGATAGATCGATTAACATCTAAAGGCATAGTAGAGCTGCGCTTTACTCAAAGTATACGCAGACTCATCGTCATCTGGGTTCAAGTCATTGCGTTCAAAGAAATATTTTCACCAAAGTCGATACTGCTGGCGAGTAAAACTAAACGTATATCTTTCAGTTTTAACGGCCAAGGTGAAAAAAAATCTCTACATTGGCAATACAGTACTAAGCCTATGGCGCCGAATAAGCAGCGGAAGAAAATAACATTCCAAATTGATTGACCTGACCCAACAACCAAAAAAGCTATAAAGCTATAAAGCCAGATAAAATCATCGCCGCACTCATTCCAAAAGTGCCCACTTGCCTGGTAGATAAGGTCATAATGTTTTATATTGTCAGCGTTAAATTTCAATTGGAAAAGTTACTTCTAGACATTGCCTCAGCCAAATCCTGGGTAAAACTCTGCCTTTACACATTAAACACCCGACTCTTGAAATTTATCTTTAAAACGTAGATATTTATAGGTCATATTGGCCACAATCGGCCCTAACATTCCGCCGTTCCAATGACAGCCAAAAGGCGCTAATAACTGATAGTCATCATTGATCCCACAAATACTCTGGGCTACCAGTGTTCCGCAAATTGTCCCTGTATTTAAGCCATGTCCACCGAAAGATGAGCAAATCCATTGACCTGGCTTATGCTGCTTGACTATTGGCATTTTATGACTGGCATAAGCCATTAATCCTGACCAAGCTTTATCAATTTTAGCCTTTGCCAGTTGTGGATAAACAGAGCACAGATCTTCCCGTAAAAGTAACGCTAAGCGCTGCTCATCTGTTTGGTTTTTGGTGGTGATCCGCGATCCCCAGAGCAACCTATCCCCTTCTACAAGGCGATAGTAATCAGCGGCTCGCCTATCATCCATGATGCTGTAAGCTTTAGTGATTAATTCTCCAGCTAAGCTCCCCAACGGCTCAGTTAATACCATGTAAGTCGCGATTGGCAATATAGAATTATGCAGGGTTGGTACTTCTTTTCCAGTATAACCACCACCACAAAAAACCACTTGGTCGCAAATTATTGCTCCCGCATCGGTAGACACTTGCTGGCGCCCCGCATTGTCTGATACTTTAATTACGCTGGTGTTCTCATAGATCACACCACCTTTTTTCTCTATCACTTGTGCCAACCCCAAACAGTAATTGAGTGGGTGAAAGTGAAAAGCTTGGTCGCAATAGAGCCCCTCAAAGTAACGGCTTGTTCGGCAAATTTCCCGCACTTCTGCGGTTTCTAAAAACGTCAGAGGACATTGGTATTTGTCAATCATGCGCTGACGATGCTGTTTTAATTTTTGACTTTGAGGGTGGCGAGCTACCTGTAATTGACCGACTTTTACATCACAATTAGCCAGAGAATACTGGTTTATGTTTTCACGGATTATTGCCACCCCTTTTACCGACATATCAAAGAGCGATTTAGCATGTTTTATACCTAGCTGTTTTTCTATTGACTCAATAGACAGTGCCCAGCCAGGCATCACTAAGCCGCCATTGCGACCAGACGCTCCCCAAGCGACGGCTTCTCTATCGACGATAACTACACGTTTTCCTTGATTTAATAGCGCTAAAGCGCAGCTTAAACCGGCGATACCCGCCCCAACGATGCACACATCTATGTCGATATCACCCGTCAGCGAATCACGCTTTTGGTCAGTTTGGGCGGTGCTTGCATAGTAAGTGTTAGGGTAAGTCATAGGCTTCACTCTAATAGCATTTCGACAGTAGTATCTAGGGTGATTTTTACCGCGCTATTACCAAGAAAATATTTATACTAGGCAAACAGTGCGCGCGATATTTATTCTTTTTCGGGGCCTTGATAATAAAGCACGACTATTTGGAAATTAGTCGCTAAATTCTTTTAACTGCTGTGCTTCTGCTAACACTTTATCCATCACGATGAGTAGCATCGCTACATCATCTGCTGCAATGGTTAATGGTGGGCGGATCTTTAATATGTTATCTGCAGGGCCCTCGGTTCCCATTAAAATACGGTGCTCGCGCATGCGGTTCTTGACATAACGCGCCACTAGGGTTGCCGGCGCTTTAGTCAGTCTGTCGGTGACTAAATCTAAACCTATAAACAATCCGTAACCGCGCACATCGCCAATTAATGGCTGTCTCTTTTGCATGGTTTTCAATCCAGCTAAAAGCTTTGCGCCCATCCTCAAGGCATTGCCCATCAGCCCTTCTTCATCGACTATATCTAATACTTCTTTGCCGATGCGACAAGATAAGTTAGAGCCTCCAAAAGTAGCAAAGTATTCAGGGCCTTGGGCAAAACTAGCGGCAATTTTTTTAGTCGTCACTAACACCCCTATAGGCTGACCATTGCCGATCGGCTTACCCATCACCACAATATCAGGCACAACTTGCTGTTGTTCAAAAGCAAAATAGTATTCACCTAAGCGGCCGAACGCCGTTTGTACTTCATCGGCAATACAGACACCTCCAGCGGCACGAATTCGGCTGTATACGCCTCTAAGATAGCCTTGCGGCGGTATTATTTGTCCGGCAACACTTGGAAAGGTCTCGGCTATAAAACCGGCTAGTACGCCCTTCTTCTGCTCTATCTGGGCAATAGCATCATCGACTAAGCCGGCATACTTATTGGCTCTATCAGGATCATCCTCTTGGAAACTCCCTCTATACTCATCCGCCACTTCCACAAGCTGAACCCAATCAACCTGGCCACTGCCCCCACTGGCATTAAACTTGTAGGCAGAGACATCAATCGCCCCGGTGGTGTTCCCGTGGTAACCGTGATTGGGGGTGATCATCTCTTTACCACTAGTGTGGGCTCTGGCTAATCGCAGTGCCAACTCATTTGCCTCGCTACCTGAGCTAACGAAAAAACAAACCTTTAGACTGGTCGGCATCTTGGAGAGAATTTTTTTAGCAAAAGCTGTCTGTGCTGGATGTAAATAGCGGGTATTTGAATTAATCCTCAGTAACTGATCCGCAGCCACTGCCTGAATCCGCGGATGCGCATGACCGACATGAGGCACATTGTTATAGCTATCTAAATACGCACGCCCCCACTCATCAAATAAGTGGTGCCGCCAGCCCCTTAAGAACATCACTGGGTCAGCGTAAGTGAGCTTTAGGTTATCTGCAAAGTGTGCTTGTCGCTGCGCTAACACTGACGCTTTAGATGTGCCTTGATACGCTGTTTTGCGATCTGCTAAATTTAGCAGAGACGCCGGATTTGGACAAATCGCATTGTAGAGTTCAATATCATCAGGGTCTGCGACCCCCGGCCAGTCGTCACCAATACCTTTTGTGCTAAGGGCCAGTTGAAAGTGCAAATGTGGATTCCAGCCGCCGTTACACGTTAGATCACCTAGCGCGGCAAACGCTTGGCCCTTCACTAAGGTCTTACCTATGGTTAACTCCTCCAAAGACTCAGGTGCCAAGTGTCCGTATAAAGTATAAAAAATGTCATTAGCGGCCGTTCTATGAGACAGAATAACCAACCCGCCGTAATCTAAATTTGCCTCACGATATTGAGTAAAGACAACCTTTGCCTCTAGTGGCGCATATACAACCATTCCAGCAGGAGCAAATATGTCGACGCCAATATGTACGGTACGCCGATTACTGGCTTTAAAAGGCCCTTTACTAAAAGCGGGATCGGTATAAACCAAGCGCGGTTCATTGTAATACCCTAACCAAACATTTTTTTCACCTGCACTTATCGCCCCTAAATCAGCTGCTTCTTGTGCCGTTAGGTCAAAAGGGTTACGTGGGCAAGTGCTGCACTCTACCGATAAACTTCTCATTGGCGCTGTGGATAAATCAATACCTAACACTGGAGCAAAATTTCCGCGCTCTGAGGCCAACCAGCTTAAAACACTCGATGCCGATGTTGATATATCCAAGCCACAGGCAACTTTAAGACGCGTCCCTATTAACTCTTGATTGACGCTATTGGCGAGAAGAAACCGCCAGGCGGGCGCTTGACTAATAGTAATATACGGATCACTGGGATGGTCTTTTGACATCAAACTCGAGTTAATCACACTGACTGCAAGTCGCATCCTCAATAGAGGCCAAAGTAAATCAAGCTCATGGGTTTGCAATGGATTAGTACTGTGGTAGCCCGCCACTAGGCGCGCTAGTACTTGTTCAGGATCTTCTTCATCTAACACTACATACGCGGCGCAAATGGCTAGATTGCAAATACGAGGGCTCGCACAGACGTCGCCCAAATCAATCAGACCTACTACTTTTGCGGACTCCGTTAATGACCCTCCTACAATAATATTATAATCATTGATATCGTTGTGTATTGCCTGTGATTTAAGCGCCATTAATGGCGCTTTGATGGCCGCAAAATCTGCAATAATAGTCTCTATTATCTTCTGTTTAGGGCGATCGTCGGCCAACACTGCTATTTCATTGCCGATCCAATCGGCGCCCGTTAAGTTCCACTTAAAGTCACGGTGTAACGCGGGATGCTCGAAATTTTGCCACGCTTTATCTAAGGCACCGACTACTTGGCCTAAATGGTCAACAAGAGACAAGCTTTGCGGTTTAAAGTTTGAGTAAGTAACACCTTTGACTTTGTGCTGTAACCAGACAAGGCGCTCTTCACCTGCAGGCCCTTTTACGCAAGTATAAAGCTCGCCTTTCAAGGTGGGGATGATTTTTGCAACGGGGATATCTGGATGATTTTGTGCCAAGCTTTGTAACGCTTGACACTGCATATCAATAAAGTTTCCCTGACAGCCTTCACGCATGACTTTGAGAATGAAGCCCCGCTCAGACTCCACTGAAAAATTTAGATCATACTCTCCATCTAGGCGGATCAAACTAGCCTTTATATGCCATACCCGTGTTAAAATGTCAGCCCAGTACGCAATCATCGTCAGTTCTCTGTTATGGTGTTTTTGAAGGTAAATGGCAACTCGATAGTTGTATTGATATTTTGTAACTTTGCGACTTTAGAGCCCAATAAAAGGCCATTCAAAGAGCAGTGTAAAAGCCTAATGGCGGCTTTATTTAAACAACCTCTGATGGATAATAACTAATCTGTTGTGGGGTTATCAGCTGCCCCTATCGTTAAATATTTTTATACTTTAGTAATAACCTGAGGGCTGAATTAAATCCAACAATTATTCTGCGCCTCTTCTAAAAAGCGAAGCTGCCAGTAAAAAACCAACATTCCCTAACGCTCTGTTGCAGTGTGAAATGAGCCCAGTGATTAATGCATACATTGCTTATTTCTAAACAATAGGAGGCGTTTTTTGGCTTTCACATGGTAATGAATATTCACATGACCATAGCTAAAGATGGCCTGTATACTGGAAATATCTTGTTTATTTAACGCACATAAGGCTATTTTTCAACTCAAACACCCCTTTCAAAGGCCCTGCTCAGACAATCCTTTCCAGCATGTTGTTCTTGATACATTGTGACGAGTTCTTCATACAGCGCCGCCAACTGCTATGCGTTCACTTTATCTCTGCGATCAATAAATGTCCTGAATACCAAGTTCAGTGTTTTATTGGCAGATTTTCTCATACATCACCGCTATTTTGGAGTTTTTAATAGCCTGTAAATGCAGAATTACGCCGACGCTGCTGGCGACTATAAAACACTGGTTGATTAAGCGATGCTGTGCTGCTTTGTACATCAGTCACAGTGAATAACAATGAACCCCAAACCTATAGACTCACAAGCTCTGTTACTCATGTTATTATTGAGCTTAGTCTGGGGTCTACAGCAAGTAGCGATAAAAGCGGCGGCCGTGGATATGGCGCCAGTGTTACAAATTGCGCTGCGCTCATGCCTAGTCGCTATCTTAGTCGCTATCTTAGTCGGTATCTTAGTCGGTATCTTAGTCGGTATGTTACTGAGTATTAAGAAGACTAACCTAGACTGGAGAAACACCTACAAACCAGATTTACGCGCAGGCATTTGCTTTAGTTTAGAGTATTACTTTCTCACCGAAGGCTTGCGTTACAGTAGTGCTGCCCACATTACCGTGATGCTTTATAGCACGCCAATTTTTGTCGCTTTAGGGCTGCATTTTAGTCAACAAAATGAGCGTTTGAGATCATTACAATGGCTGGGTATAGCAACCGCCTTTAGCGGCATTGCCTATACCTTCCTAATGCGGACTAATGCCATTGAATCTGAAAACATGCTATGGGGAGACTTTCTTGGCTTACTCGCCGGTCTGTCTTGGGCAGGAGCGACTATCGGAGTAAGCTCAAGCTCACTGTCTAAGGCCCCGCAGGCCAAACCTTGCTTTATCAATTGTGCTGTGCACCGAGCTTGGTTTTTATGTTGGCGCTGGGTACCCAGCAAACTCATGACCAGTTAAGCCAAATAGTTATCTGGAGTTTATTATTTCAGGGTGCTGTTGTCTGCTGCTTGAGTTTTTTAGTTTGGTTCTGGTTATTGCGTCAATATTCTGCAGTGCAACTCGGTAGTTTTTCTTTTTTAACGCCTCTGTTTGGAATAGTATTCGCCTACTGGCTGTTGAATGAGCCATTAGAGCAAAGCTTTATTAGCGGCGCGGCTCTAGTTTTATTCGGCATACTGTTAGTGACTGGTCACCAAAAAATCAGAACCTTTTGCCTGAATATCTTATCCAAAAAGCCTCGCTGAAGCAGTAAGCGGTCATTATTATCACAGCACATGAATTGAATATTTTATCGAGGTTTCTATGCTTAATATGAATTTTGAACAAAAAATAATCATTAACACTAATGAAATGCAATGGCAGGACAGTCCATCTGCGCATGTGCTGCGAAAACCACTTGAGAGAGAAGGCGCTGAGTCTGGACACACAACCAGTGTGGTCACCTATAAAGAAAATGCGCATTTTTCAGCGCACAAACACCCAATGGGTGAAGAAATATTTGTACTAAAAGGTGTGTTCTCCGATGAGCATGGCGATTATCCTCAAGGCAGTTATATTCGAAACCCACCCGACAGCTCGCATAAACCATACAGTGAAGGTGGCTGTGTGATTCTAGTTAAACTCAATCAATTTTTAGCTCTCGATAGACAACCCATCGTGATGGATACTTTACAAACCCCATGGCTACCAGGAATTGGCGGACTACAGGTCATGCCGCTGCATAACTTCGAGCATCAGCATACCGCCTTAGTTAAATGGCCTGCGGGTGAAAAATTCCAGCATCATCAACATTTTGGAGGTGAGGAAATATTTGTTTTAGCTGGGGAATTTATTGATGAATATGGGCGCTACCCAAAGGGCACTTGGATTCGCAGCCCTCATGGCTCGCAACATAATCCCTATGTTGAAGAGGAGACCATAATATTGGTTAAAACAGGCCATTTACCTATCGATAGATAGATAGGCACAAGCTAAAGAGCTCTCTTCTTAAAGGAGCCTCTGAATGAGTTGCTTTAAGGAGCAGCTTCAGACAGAGTCCATTTAATTAGCAATGGTAGGCCAATAGGCCTAAATCTTATTCTAGATCTATCCAGATTGTTTTTACATCTGTGTATTGATCATGGGCTTGAAGTGAGTTGTCCCTGCCACCAAATCCCGACAATTTAAAGCCGCCAAAAGGCGTGCTGATATCACCTTCACTGAAACAGTTGACTGATACTGTGCCCGCTTGTAAGCGACGGGCATATTGATGCGCCTTCTTTATATTTGCAGTGTAAAGCGAAGCTTGCAGGCCGTAGCATGTTTGATTGGCGAGCGCTAAAGCATGCTCATCGGATTGGGCTTCCATCAAGCAGAACACTGGGCCAAAAATCTCTTCAACGGCAATAGTCATCTCTGCAGTGACATGATCAAATAAGGTCGGTGCGATAAACAGCCCCTCACTGATGCACAATGCTTCACCACCAGTCAGTAAAGTCGCCCCCTGATTTTTCCCGATTTCAATAAAATTCATTATTTTATCAAACTGAACTTGGCTGATAATAGAACCTAACATATGTTCAGGGTCCATTGGGTCACCGGTTTTCCATTCAGCCATTTTCTCAAGAATTTTGGCCGTAAGCGCGGGTTTTATTGTCTTGTGAATGATAATACGCGAGTTGGCGGTGCAGTTTTGCCCCATATTCCAAAGGGCTGAATTCACCACATTCTCGGCAATAGAGTCTAAGTCTGCGGCATCTTCAAGTATCACACTGGGGCTCTTACCGCCGCACTCTAAGACAATCCGCTTTAAATTACTGCGTGCTGAATACTCCAAAAAGCGCCTGCCGGTAGCTGTCGAACCAGTAAAAGAGACCACTTGTACATCTTGGTGTAAACCTAAAGGCTCTCCCACATCTGGACCTAAGCCGGGTAACACATTGAAAACACCCGGTGGAATTCCAGCTTCAATTGCCAGCTGTGCAATGCGCAGGGTAGTCATGCTAGTGGTTTCAGCGGGTTTAACTATTACTGAATTACCCGCGGCTAGTGCAGGCCCTAGCTTCCAAGCCACCATCATCAATGGGAAATTCCACGGCAACACGCAGGCCACAACCCCCATTGGTTCACGAACGATCATGCCCACAGCGCCAGTGCCAGAGGGGGAGAGCTGATCGTAGAGCTTATCGGTTGCCTCGGCGTGCCATTGAATGCAATGCACTGTCTCTGGTAGATCGGTGAGCACACATTCGTGAATAGGCTTCCCAGACTCTAAGGTTTCCATAACTGCGAGTTCTAGGGCATTTTGTTCAATCAATTTGGCCAATTTAGCAATCGCTGTTTTACGCTCACTAGGGTGCAATTGTGACCAGATACCGGCGTCGAAGGCAGACTTAGCATTGGCAACCGCAAGATCGACGTCTGCCGCATTGCAGGCGCTCAATTCAGCCAATACTTCGCCGGTTGCAGGATTAATACTCTGCATAGTGTTGCCATCTATGGCGCTCACATACTCGCCATTAATAAACGCTTGCGTAGGCAGAGATAGTGCGGCTGCAACTTTCATATATTTTTCTTTGGACAGTAACTCTGACATTATTTTACTCCCTGTGGATAATGCGGTTGTCAATTAAGTAGTCATTATTAGATCTAAATCAGCGGCGGCTTTTTCAATCACCGCTTTCACTTCAGCTGACATATTTGAATCCAGCGCCATCATGGGTAAACGCACTGGCCCGCCATCGACACCTTGTAACTTTGCACCTAACTTCACACACTGTATGAATTTTCCGCTCTGTTCCAGCAACTCCATCACCGGCATCAGAGTGGCCATGAACTGCTGACCTCTAACGAAATCTTTGTCGACAACACAAGCTTGGTAAAACGCAACACAGGCTTTTGGGAATATGTTTGCACAGGCGCAGATCCAGCTCTGCGCGCCCCAAGCGAAAAACTCTAGCACTTGGTCTTCTGCGCCGGCACTCAATTGCACTTGTGGGTAATCAATGGTTAATTGATGGATACGGTTTACATCGCCGCTGGACTCCTTAATGGCGACAATATTTTTTCTATCCGCCACTTGATTCATAAAACTTGTGCCCATTTCTACCCCCGTGCGACCTGGATAATTGTAGAGAATAATCGGCAAATCTGCCGCCTCATCAATACGGATGACATGGGCTGCTAATTCAGATTCATCGGGCAGAGAATAAGGCGGAGCGGCTACTAGCATTGCATCGGCACCCGCTTCTTTTGCGGCGCCAGCATAGGCATAAGATTCGGTGGCTAACATATCATTAACCCCGGCAATCCAAGGAACACGTCCGGCAATATAATCATTGGCGAAAGTAAATTGGGCTAAGCGTTCCGCTTTCGACAAAGCATAGAATTCACCAGTTGATCCGCCTATAATCAAACCATGTACACCGCTACTGATTTGGTGGTCGATAACGCTTTTACAAGCGTTGTAATCAATACTGCCGTCGGCAGTAAAAGCCGTAATAATAGGTGTATATATCCCTTGGAACTTCATAGTCTTTTCCTTCAATTGGCACAGCATTTCGCTATTTAATGGCTGGCAACACTTGATAGAACCCAACATTAGTCTTAGATTTTGATATCAGGTTACCGGAGCAATACGGCTCTATTCTCAGCGTATTGAGCTATCTGAGAAAAAACTATATAACACTGAATACAGTTTGTATACTAAATAAATAGGCGATTACAAACTGGCTGAAAAAAGGTAGAATCTAACTCATATTTGTCGACGTTAGACTGATTTGGATAGATTTCAACCCCAATACAATCACACTGAAGTGATACTTAAATAGAAAAGAGACTTATGCGTAGACCGACTGTAATCAAAGAAAAACGCACACGCGGTGAAGCGGCTAACCGTATTTTCAGCACTTTACGTGAAGAGATATTGTCACTGCATTTAAGCCCAGCTCAGCCGGTGGATGAGGTTGGTTTAGCGGAGCGCTTTGGGGTTTCAAGGTCCCCTGTACGAGAAGCCTTGGTAAGGTTAGCTTCCCAGGGCCTAGTCAACACCTTACCTAATAAAAGCACAATAGTCGCACCGTTAAATATTGAAGAGTTTCCTCAGTATATTGACGCTTTAGATCTACTACAACGAGCGACACATAGATTGGCGGCGCAGTTACGCACTGAGCAAGATTTGCTAGACATTGATTTATGCCAACAACAGTTTGCCCAAGCAGTGGAAGCGGGCAACGTGATTTTAATGATGGAGCGCAACCAAGCTTTTCATATGGCCATTGCGAAAGCCTCAAGAAATACTTATCTGACGAAAAGCTACTCTAGTTTATTAGACGAGGGGCGGCGCATGCTGCGTTTATATTTTCGATCATACAACGACACGCTACCTCCGGAATTAGTCGTAGAGCATAATCACCTGCTAGAAGCAATTCGCAACCAAGACCCTGACTTAAGTGAGCAACTCGCCCACGAACATAGCTTAGAAGTTAAAACCCGCTTCTTAACATACCTCTCTAGCAGTCACACTCACGGTATTTCGGTCTCTATGTGAATGCCCAGCAACGGGCGATCAGATATTCTCTGACAGCCTGATTAATTAGTCATCCTGTGGCCAGTAAATCGGCGACTTGCATAGCCGTCGTTGGCCCTTGAGTTAAGCCTAAATGCCCGTGGCCCATGGCAAACACAATATTAGGATTGACTTTACTTCGCTCTATAATAGGCAGCGAGCTCGGCGTTGAGGGCCGATGGCCCATCCAACGATAATGCTCTTGTGTTTGCAGCTTGGGGAACAGGCTTTGTGCTATTTGATTAATAGCCCTAAAGTACTGCGGATTTGGCGGTCGCTCAGTGCCTGCAAATTCGGCCCACCCGCCAATACGTATGCCGTGGTCTAAGGGGGTCGCCACTATGCCTCTGTCAGCAAATAAAATCGCTTTTGAAACATTCAAGCCCGGCGCGGTATAGGTCAAATTATAGCCGCGTTCCGCAGTTAATAATTTTTTTTCACCTAGCTGTTTCAGTAAAGGTTTTGACCAGATACCGGCACTGAGAACAACCTGATCAAAACGCACTTGTTGACCGCTTTTGTAAGTGACTTGTACTCCACCGGCTGCTAACTGGCTCTGTTGCGACCAATCAAACTGCTGTACTTCTTCACAGCTAAATTTTGCACCTTGTGCGATACAGAAACTGACTAAGCCATTAACGACTTTTATAGGATCACTGACAGTCATCCATTGCGGTAAGTGATAGCCACCGGCATATACTTTAGCTAATTGAGGCTCCAGAGCATATATTTCTGCGGGACACAGCGCAACAGACTCAAAACCATGCGCGGCCCTAGTGGCAAATGCCGCAGCTGAATCTTGTAAACTTTGCTTAGTTTCGTAGAGATAGAGTGCGCCATCTCTGTGCAGCAGATCAGCTAGGTTGGTATTGTTAAATAACTGTTCCACATCGCTAATAACAGTGTTGTTGAACGTTGCCAATTGCTGGGTATGCTGCTGATGAATAGCCTTTCTAGAATTCAACATAAAACGCGTCAGCCAAGGCGCCAACCTCAGCCATTGGGATATTGGAATCTTCAGCGCCGCATTGTTATCGAGCAACATCGAGAGCGCCGAAAAGGCGATACCAGGAGTTGCCATTGGAATTATTTCTGACGCGGCTATATGCGCTGCATTGCCCCTTGACGGGCCTGAAATTCCTGGCTGAGCTCTGTCTATCAAGGTCACTCTAGCACCCTGAAGGGTTAATTCGGCTGCACAACAAGCCCCTACAATGCCGGTACCAACGATACCAATATGCCTACCATTAAAGCGCTTAGACTCTGCCATTTACTCTCTCACGAAACGCGTTAGTATCCATCCAATGACTAATACCCGCATAATAAAATTTTCTATTCAATGTTTAACCCAAACCCGAGACAGCAGCTTTCTCACCGCACTAGATCATCGGCATCACCCCAGCAATCGGCGAGGCTATATCCCTCTTGAAAAGGGTCTGTTGGATCAATTCCTATCTGGTGCATACCGTGAATCCAAGCCCTGCCAGACACTTTTGGCAAAACAGCCTCTTTATCAGCCACTCGCGTGATCCCCGCAACCGTCATATCAAAGCGGCTACCTATAATGGAATAGGCACTGTAGCGATCACCAACAGATAGCTCTCCTCTGGCCAACATCACGGCCATTCTAGCGCTGTTGCCAGTACCGCAAGGCGATCTATCTATGCGCCCTGGGGGTAATACTGTGGCACCCCGTAACTGTCCATCGGGGCTTTGATCTATTAGCATGGTATAGGCAATGCCTTTCAAATGAGCATTTTCTGGATGCACTATCTGATGGGTTTTGTTTAACTGGCGCTGTACCTCACAGCCGATTTCTACGATCTTTTTCGCATTTTCTCTAGTTATACTGATACCTAACTGTGCGCAATCTACTAGAGCATAAAAAATACCGCCAAAGGCAATATCTACCTTCAACTCGCCAAAATCTTCAGTTATCACTGCTAAATCTAAGGTGTGTACAAAGCTGGGGTTCATATCCAACTCAACCCGTTCACACTTACCCTCTTTACAAGTTGCCGTGGCGGTAATCAACCCCGCCGGCATATCGAAGCGCACTGTGGTCTGGGGTTCATGCATTTCTAACATACCCGTTTCGAGCAGTACCGTTGTGGTACAAATACAGTTGGACCCCGACATGGCATGGGCTTGATCGCCTTGCAAAATAATAAAACCGGCATCGGCATCGGGTCGGGTTGGGGGCAGCAATAAATTGGTACTCATCTGAGCATAGCCACGCGGTTCAAACACACAGAACTTGCGAATGCTGTCATCTACCTCGTTAATGTAAGTCATCTTCTCTAGCATAGTTGCCCCGGGAATATCGATCACACCGCCCGTCACAACGCGCCCTATCTCACCTTCTGCGTGAGCTTCAACTAAGTTTAGAGTTTTTTTCCAGCGCATTGTATCGCCCTTCTGAAGTTTAGATTATTGACGCACATTATAGGCCATCTAAAGAATCGTCAACGATTTTTAAAACCTATGATTAATTGAACATTGCTTGAATTGTAATTGATTACCATCATATTATAATAGCAACTACCTGAGCTCAATGTCATTTTGAACAGCTGGGCGTCTGGCACTTGTTGCCGCTATTTTGAGACTACTAATGGAATGAGATACAACATAAATTTATTTCCCCGCAATGACCAGAGCTGTGGTTGGATTAATTGCCTCGGACCTCGTGAAGCTTTTCCAGTGCTAACAGGCAAACATTTAGCTGATTGGGTCATTGTCGGGGGTGGTTTTACAGGAATAGCCTTTGCCAGACGCATGGCACAAGCTAAACCCAATGATAAAATTATTATATTGGATGCCCAGGCTATTGGTGAGGGAGGTTCCTCGCGCAATTCCGGATTTGCGGTAGCTACGTCAAGTTTTGGCGAGCCTTTCAACCCTGAGAAGCTAGCAGAGTTCAAACGTATTAACCGCATCAACAACGAGGGGATTAATTCGTTACGCACTATTGTCGAGGAACAAAAAATCGACTGTCAGTGGCGTGATATAGGTAAATATCACTGTGGGGCACAAAAAAGTAGTATCACAGCTGCCAATGACTTCAAAGATTGGTTAGAGGCATCAGAAACGGCTTATGAAGACCTATCCGCTGCTGAGTTATCAGCGCGCCTTGGTACAAGTTATTACCAACGGGGAATCTGGACTAAAGCCGATGTCATGCTTCAGCCAGCGGCCCTAATACGCGGACTTAGTAGAAGCCTACCCAACAATGTAAGACTGCATGATCACTCTCCTGTCTTGAATATATCCGGTACTAAAGGCGCCGTTCATGTTGCAAGCCAACAGGGGGAAGTCATCGCCAAAAATATGGTCCTTGCCGGCAATGGCTTTTTACATTCAATGACAGAGCGTCCGACGCACACTGTGCCGCTCACTTTGACAGCTAGCCTGACGCGCCCTTTGAGCAAAAGTGAACAAGCTCTCTTAGGGAACCCCAGTGACTGGGGAGTATTATCTTTACACGGTATGGGCGCCACCGTTCGCTATACACAAGATCATCGGATTTTAATCCGTAACACTGCCACTTATGAAGCGTCGGCCCACCTCAAAGATAAGCAAATGCGGTCTGCGCTCCAGATGCACTTACTTTGCCTGCGCCAGCGCTTTACGATGCTTGAAGATATTGGTTTTGAACACACATGGCAGGGAGTACTTAGTGTTAGCCGAAATTCGACGAGTTTATTTGGAAAGCTTGCCGATAGGGTATACACCTCTGGTTGCTACAATGCTTCAGGTGTTTCCAGAGGAAGTGCAATGGGAGTGGCACTGGCTGATTATGCATTGGGCAACACCAACACATTACTCACAGACGTACTCAAATACCCAGCGCCACAATGGATGCCTCCTCGACCCATTTTAGATATAGCGATGGCGATGGAAATTGGTCGAAAAAAATTTAGCCTTGGTGCAGATGGCTAAAGAGCCTTTAGCGGGGATATAAAGTCAATATATCAAAAGAGATGAAAATAAGGCAGGAGGGTTTAAGCAAAGAAATCATTGATATTGCAAGGCAAGTACAACGACGCCTGCGTAGACGTTATCAAAGATCCATCTATAAAGGTAAACACATAAATGTGGTTGTGACTGGTATCGCGCGAGAAATCATTGCTTATATATGGGCGATCTCCCAAGAAGAGATGTTATCACGCGTCGACAACAGATTAAGGATCGCGAAAAAGCCATCAAGAAAGAGTTTTTTGAGTTAGCACATTGGGCAAAGCATCGGGTGTGGCGCAATCACCGACGGCGTTAGGCTGGCAACAGTAGAAGTACTGTTGATCCACGAGCATAGACTGAAGACAGCTGCCACGACCGACTAAGTAAGGTAGGAGCTGCTAATCGAATGATTAGTAATCCACCTATTCCAGCATGAGAAACGATGAAATTACTTGCTTCACTCAGTGTGCTATCTCAAACCTATCAAAAAAAAATGCTTAGCTTATAAGTAGGAATAAGTGCGTTTAACTTGACGTGGGGAGTAATACCAACGCCCTGTTGGCAATGATATGGTTGGCTAAAATAAGCGACGAGGAGCAAAAGCCAACTGTATTGTGTCCTTGTTTAACAGCTTGTTATACGGGGATGACCACCGTACCAATTATACTTGAAAAACCACCCACATTTACACTCATTACAGTAGAGTTATCGGATTTAACAGATGCTGTAATTAGTGAAGTACAATCCATAGCTCTACCTTGCTCAAAAATATAGTCACTTCCCAAAGCTAAATACTCTGTAAGATAACATGCTAAAGCACCACTAGAGCTACCCGTAGCTGATTCTTCTGAGATACCAAACAATGGAGCAAAATTACGACAGCTTGCTGTAAGTTTACTTTCGGGACCACACAGCTCAAAAACATGAAAGCCAACAACTTTATGCTTTTCACAAAAGTTAGCGATAAGTTCGTCATCTGGTTTTATTAAATCTAAATATCCATTAGGAACAGGAATAATCACATCAGGTAGCCCTGTTGAAATAACTTCAATAGGTAAGTTAGTGCTTTCTAGTATGCTACTCTTAATACCGATAACAGTTGAAATTTCTTGATATGAAAAAAAATCTAATTTTTTAGGTAATTGCTGCTCCATTATAACCTTACCATTTGGTTCGATGGCCACTGGTAATATTCCAACTTTAGTACGTTGAACATAAGAGCCTGCTGTAAGCATGCCCTTTTGAAATAAAGTAGAAAAAGTTGCTAAAGTAGCGTGTCCGCAAAAGTCAACTTCGCCAGCTGTCGTAAAGAAAGAAACTTCATAATCAGCTTCGTCATCACTGGAGACAAAAGCCGTTTCTGAATATCCTACAGCTTGTGAAATTTTCAATTTTTGAGCATCTGATAGTTTGTCGGAATTAAAGACAACACCTGCAGGATTTCCGCCTTTTCCATTTACAGTAAATGAGTTCACCAAAGTAACTTCGATATTCACCAACACCCTACTCCCCGTATAGACATAATGACTCCCCACTAAGCTAGCCTTCCTTATCGTGGGTTAGTTACGGATAAATAGGACAGACATTTTTTATCACAATTTTCAGAGCCTAAAGTTATTAAAGAAACATAACGCCAACCACAACAGCATAGTGAGCTTGACGATCTTTGTGCGTCTTTTTTCACAAAAGGTGACACACTTACGGAGTCTAATTGCTGGTTTTTGTTAGTCTGAAGCTATACTTAAAAAGTAATTATAAACTCCACTACTTTTTTCATAGCCCAATGATTCGTATAATGCTTGAGCATTGTGATTATCTTCTGATGTTTCAAGGGCAATACCATTAGCATTAGTTTCTGATGCTAATATATTAGCAGCACTCATCAACTGCTTTGCAACCCCAAGGCCTCTTGCGTATTCGGCCACAAATAAGTCATTTAGCACCCAACTTTTTTTAGCTGAAACAGAAGAAAATGTTGGGTAAAGTTGAGTGAAACCTAAATAGTCTCCATCCTGGTTTTGAGCGATAAATATAACAGATTCACTATTGCAAATACGTTCAGAAATAAAATCAGAAGCTAAACCCATATCCGTCTCTTGTTTATAAAACATGCGGTATGAATTAAATAACTCTGACACACCCTTAATATTTTCTAATGCTGCCTGTTTAACACTTATGTTCAATTGATGCTCCTTGAAGCTTAACGCCTTTAGCTCCGGATTGGCGGAGCTACAAACTAGCGGAGACAATGCGCTGTGCCTACACTTGTTAGCTGCTGTTTATAATTAATAATGGTAGCGACAGGATACAACTGTAATACGACTATCATTAACGGCATATACAAGACGATTGGATTCATCCACACGTCTTGACCAAAAACCCGATAAAGTCTCTTTTAAAGGCTCTGGTTTTCCTATTCCCTCAAATGGGGAGCATTTAGTATCGGTAATTAATGTATTAATTCTTTTAAGTGTCTTTTTATTTTGCCCTTGCCAATATAGATAATCAGCCCATGCATCATCAGTCCACGCTAGCAACCTAGCCATTTAATATTTCTCGCTCAATAACTTGAGCTGATTTAAATTGTTCAATAGAGCGAGATAAATGAGCTGCGTTAGCAGGTGACTTTAATAAATGAACAGTTTCCATCAAGCTGTTATAATGATCCATAGACATAACAACAGCATCTTCAGAATCTCTACGGGTAATTACAGTATAATCTGCGTCGTTTACGACATGATCAAGTACAGATTTAAGCCCATTTCTTGCTTCAGTAAAAGATACGATTCTCATAGTGTTGTCCTTTCTTAGTTGTACAACTAACAAGACAAGTCTAACTAGAAATAGTTACTTGTGCAAGATTAGGTACAGGTTTAGCTGAAGCCTGACTTTGTGGAAAGCAGAAGCACAGCGCATGTTTTTCCAACAACCTGATAAGGCGTCGGCTGCGCGACGCCTATCCTTATTTGTTAGGCATTATGTACTACTTAAGTATTTTTTAACCTTTCATATCCCACTTCGCCAATAATAGTAGGTAGAAACTGATGGCCACATTCAGCACATGAACTAGAATTGGAGCAAGACTCAACCAGATAGGGAGGACTCCATCTTCAGCCGCATTAACCCTCGCGGTGATACCTGTCGAAAAGCCGCTATCTGAGTTTAATGCAGCCAGGTCTTGAAGAAGCTGAGAGAAGCCTTGATCCCCCATCATACCTACAACTAAATATTGTAGAGTACTAACGAACAAGGTGACGAATACTGTGGCCCGCACGAAGACAGGCAGTTTTCGAATGACATAGGCAAGAAAGAAGCCTGTTAGCATGATCCCCCAATAGGCTGAGTACCAATCCATGGCAACAATTCGGTTATCTGCGATTACACGTGCAATCTCATATTCGGTCATATCTCTTCCCCATACACTGTTAGTATTTTAGTTAAATAATTACTCATTACTTTAATTTCCGCGTCTCTTAAGCGATAAATAAACGATAAATAGAAACGATAAATAGGACAGACATTTTTATCATTTAAAACAAAGCTTTTATAGCAGCCTAAGCTCAACTCTTGATCTGTTTTATTTTTGAAAAACAACTGACTTGTTGCTATACAGGCTGTATTTACGCCATATGACTCACACTACATCAGCGTATTCATTAAACCCAACTGTGCTTTTCTATTAGGTTGGAAATAATTTACTGCTGGCTGCAATACCTTTAATCCATCAAAGGTGAAGTTTTTCTGCATATTTACGTAACCTATGACGACAGCCCATAGCGCGACTAAATTGATGAGCACCTTTAGGCTGCATCGCTTTACACCAGAGGTGTACATCGATGCCTAAACGCGCAAGTATAGGAGGAAGTCTGGCATCTATCGATCCACGCTTTCACCCTCTTATTACTCGGCCACTCCAATCAACCAACGCTAAATATTCATGATAGTCGTAAGGTATTTGATAGCTTAAATAGTCGCCTTTGAGTAGGAATTCTTTTAGTGTCACTTCACGCTTTTCTTGCTTTTTCACTTCTGTATACGACTGTTATTGCGATGGTTTACTTTCTTCTATGCGCTGTTTTATTGACGTGAACTCTGACGTTTCAGGCTAATTAGCCATCTTGGATCTGATGGGGTTTAGCTCTACATAAGCCATACATGTCAGCAGTGCCTAACTTTTAAAACGCCCCTCCCAGAAATGAACGGTACAGTGATCTCAATATTAACCTTGCGCGCGATAGGCTCGTTGATACTTTTCATAAACCAGCTTATATCTTCTAATCGATGACGCCATTCATCAACAATATTTGCAATCAATTTTAAGTGCTCTTTTGCCAGATCTTCGCCATCTACAAAACGCTCAACGATATAGGGCCTACATAGATTTTTCGCCAACGCTTTATGACTTCTAGATCGGTTAGCGCATCCACTTCGGCTTTATTTATATATAATACAAGGTGATAGTGGTTTGACATGACTGCATTGGCGCAAATTTCAATACAAAAAACCTTTTCTACCTCGGCTAGCCGATCGAGTATCCATTGTCGATGATGTTCATAGTCCTGTTGGGTTGATTTATCGAAACCGCAGAGAAATACTTTTCTAACAACACGTGAGATGCAGTGATAATAAGGAGTGTCTTGGCAGAAGATTTGCTGCGCACGCGCACGGGTCATAGTAGCCTCTCATCCAGAGGATAATGCCGTATAGATAATACCCTACTCTTATCTTAATTTATTTTCAATTAATGTATGACTGCTGAGATGGGCGCCCCCGCTCGGCATCACAATGTGCCATATTGGTAGTGTTAACAACTCAATCACCAAAGGGTGTCCATCATCAAGGCTAACGTAATCAGTATAGACTTGGCAAATAATATTTTTCAGCTATGTGCTTTGAACCCAAACAATAAAGTTATCATTAACGTTAAGGTCCCAAGAGATAAATCAATGCATGAACTACGTCAATTTGAACCTACCATTGTGGCGATGAAAGCTTGTTACTCCTCCCACCCTTGGGGGCGCGCCATTCAAGAACTCGGTCATACAGTGAAGCTAATACCCCCGATAAAGGTTAAGCCTTTTGTTCAAG
>JAWUWK010000085.1:0-10804 GCA_034111875.1 Gammaproteobacteria bacterium | reverse complement strand
CATAAGTCGCGCGTTCAATCTTTCTACTAGAAAATACTCCGGTAGCGTAGCCGTAGACCAGCAGAGCGAGGAGTACCGCTGGGTGGTGTTCTTTTGAGCCCCGCCCAGCATAGGGGCGAGTGAGTTCCGACAGGTCGAGTCGATCAATAATCTCTACGACGAAACCTGCCAGATGGTCCTCAGTCAGCCAGTCCGAGACTGAGGGCGGCAACAGATAGTCAGTATTGCTATCAACAGTGACAAAACGATTCATTATCGTTATCCGGTCGTCGTAAGGAGTTGATGAGTATCTCACAAAGGCTTTGTTCGATTAAGCGATTAAGTCCGAAAGACTGCTAGTAATAACTGAGCAAAAAACAACAGGCCATAGGCTATATATTTTAAAAAGGAATGATTCTGACCTATATTGTCTGTCATGCATTTTCCAAATATCTGTATGCCACAAATCTATTATACTATTTGTTTATATGTTTTGGGCTTGATAACTGAGGAGTTTTCAAGGCAAAATTCACCGCCGCCTGGGCATGAATAGCCGTCGTATCGTATAGAGGCACTGTCGTATGTTCTTGACCTATTAGCAACGCAATTTCAGTACAGCCTAGAATTACCGCTTGAACACCTCGGGCAAAAAGACCATTAATAATCTCTATATATTGCTGGCGCGATGCCGATTTCACACTGCCTAAACATAGTTCTTGATAAATAATATCGTGCACTATTTGTTGCTCAGGCGGGTGGGGCACAAGCACCTCAATAGCGTATTTGTCGGTTAAGCGCCTTTTATAAAAGTCTTGCTGCATAGTGAACTTAGTGCCTAATAAGCCCACTTTTGAAATATTCTCTTCAACTAATACCTCAGCGGTACTGTCTGCTATATGTACAATGGGGATATTGATATTGGCCTGTATCTGCTCGGCAACTTTGTGCATAGTATTGGTACAGATCACCAAAAAATCAGCACCAGCTTGCTCTACTTGCAGTGCCGCCTTAGACAAAATAACTGCTGTTGCCTGCCAATCACCCGCGTGTTGTAGCTTTTCTATTTCGGCGAAATCAACACTGACCATGACCACTTTTGCTGAGTGCAAGCCACCTAAAGCGTGTTTTACTGCGCAGTTAAAAGCCTGATAATAAGTCACGCTAGACTCCCAACTCATACCCCCTAACATGCCTATGGTTTTCATTTTCAGCTCCTTCGTTATAGATTACTTGTAATTAGGATAGAGGATACAATAGCTGAGGTATGTTCGAGTGACATAACTGCAACTGAGTATCGCTCATTAATCATGCACCTTGTCTACTCAGACGACAACAATGCATTACCCACCTTTCAATCAACAAACTAAAGTGTGATGTGGTGCTGTTAAAGATCAATTAAAAAATATAATACAATTTCAAACAATTTTAACTGAATATGTTTTTATACTTTAAAATAAATATATTGATAGTTTAAAACTTTTTATCATAATAATTTTTTTAACAATAAAATAAAAATCTCCACCAGAGAAAGGTTGTAGCCCCTTAAATATTATCTATAAAAAAAACGTTAACCTCTCAATGCTGATTTAGGTAGCCTATAAATGGCGGAATTCTCACAATAGCCACTCAGCTCAATGCTGGTTAATAAAAGAGCCCATGTGAGCCTGCAACCCCAGCGAAAACAGCGATCAAACTCACTGATAGCAACATTATGTGCATTCCTTTTAAGAAAAAAAACGCTCTTTGATTGTTTTTCTCAGCTTGCTGATGGCACCATTGATGTAAAAACTAAGGTTCCAGCACGAACAGCACCAGTGTAAAGATAGCCCACACAAAAATCATTAGACAAATCCACCATTGCATGGATGGCCATGCATTCATGGCGTATAACATATAAAAACCAGACATACCGGTCGCTATAGTGGTTATTTTGGCTTGAAAACTAAACCTTCCCTCTAGAGCCTCGAATATTTTTAATCTATTCTCAGGTGATTGAGAACTGCGTATAGCGGGGATTAAAACGCTAGTCACAAATGCAACCCCACCTATCCAGAGAACAACAGCAACAACATGTATCGCTTTAGCGATAACTAACAAGTTATATTCCACATTTCCTACTCTCATCGAGTAAAGTTAAACCTAGATCCGCGAGTTAGTCTCTAAAAAGCTGTGCTAAATATTGGTGTGCAAGGCAAATCAGGAAAATTCTTGGTCACCTGTTGGTGATCAAAAATTTTCTGTTTTCCTATTTGTATCAATATCTTGTGAAGACTTTTGCAATTCGACTGCCGAATTTTGGTTAAAGGGCAGCGGCGATAAAGTGACTCTCTTCTAGGCTATCGATAGACACAAGCCCAGCAGGGCATTATTCTGTGTTTGTGCCTATTCAATATTGAGCATTAAAAATCACAGCTAATCCAACCTAACAGTTTAAATCTCTGTGTTTGAGCCTTCAATGAAACACAACAACTCACCACAGGCGATGGTTAAATCGCCACTGTTATTTATGCGTAAACTATAATCTGCTATCTCACTGGCGATCTGCTGATGCCTGCTTAAACGCTGCTCAATTTGCGCAGCACTCTCTCGGCCTCTGGAAAATAATCTTTGACGTAGGTTATCGATGTCGACATCGATATAGACCGCTTTTAACTGGGGATGCAGGCGTCTGGCCTCAGGCAAAAACCGCCGTGAGCCATTGACTATGACATTTAAGCCCCTGGCTAGCCAATGGTCGACTTCTCTGCCAATCCCATAGTCAAGACCATTAGCTTGCCAGTCAAACTTAAACAGTCCGCGTTGTTTTCGATAGTGAAACTCAGCGCTGGTTAACGCCACGTGGTTTTCAGCACCGGCACCGGCATCGGCTGCACGAGTAATGTAGCGATGGGCGATACAAGTATCTAATCGCTCAGCGAGCTGAGAGCGACAGTGCTTGAGTATTGAATCTTTCCCCGCTCCAGAAGCCCCAACCATATAAATCAAATTGCCATTCATCAAATCCGCCTTTTAACCTACTTTTTAGCCGATTATATCATCAAATGCATTCGTTTTACGCGGCTTTAACCGACTGTTGATAACTCAATAATTTGGCGTAGGCACGATTTTTAGTTAATAGCTCTTGATGACTACCTGGCTCAACTATCTCCCCGCCTCTAGGACAACAATGTTATCTGCATCCTCTATACTAGCCAAGGAAACAGCGATTAAGTCAGCAAAATTTACCGGTATAACTTCTTGGGTAAACTATATAAGTTAAACCTAAGTTTTCTCCTGATGATAGCCTTCTATTACTATCGATCAGCGTTTTCGACATTCAGGACGCACCTACCCTATAGTTTTATCAGCTGACTCAGCCGGTAAATATTTGCTAAAGCAAACATGACCGCGAGTTTGTTATTATTCTTCGCTAGCCCTCGATAACCTGCTTTTCTGAATCCAAACTGACATTTAATAATTCTAAATGGATGCTCAACAAAAGCACGGACAATGGCTTTTGAATATTCTAGTTTGATCGTCGTTTTATTGATCCTAGGATGCTTGTTGAGCGCTTTCATTTTGCTCGGCTATTATGCAATATACCAATCTACTTTTATATCGTTTAATTCTTCTCGCTTGCTTGCCCGACGAGATCCAGAGTCAGCAAAAACATAATCCTCTTCGCTGTGTAGCAGGTGATAAGCTTGGTTTAAATCATGCTCGTTGGTTTCTATCGTTGTAAATGTATGAATCAACCATGATTTAACATCGAAACCAATATGCGCTTTCATCCCCAAGTGACGCTGATTGCCTTTCTTTGTTTGGTGCAGCTCTGGGTCACGTTGATTGAATTTATTTTTAGTTGATGATGGGGCTTCGATAATCGTCGCCTCTATTGAACTACCTTCTTTGACTAATCCCCCAGACTGTTTAAGCCATTTGTTAATCGTTTCGAATATTTGACAGATTAACAAGGTAAAAATAATTAGTGATACTATATCTGCTTGCAAAGTATTTAAAATCTAATCTGGGATAAGTTTTGAATACAAACTGTTGACTGATACTCAAAGCTAGCTATTATTTGGTCACTATCATTATGAATTCTCTATGATTTGAACAGCAAATTCTGATCCAGTAAATAATGTTTAAAGAGTGGCAAACTGGCGCTACCTATAACCCGAGGATCATCGTTTAATAAGGCTTCTGCTATTTTGGGCACAACAATGCCTTGTAGATCTAACGCTTGCAGCTGCTCCTTAACCGTTTCAACGATTTGTTTTCTTACATTTTCGGGAAAGGCGCCATCAATCACAAAGTGACTAAAATCGATAACACTACAAGTCGAAACAATCGCGATCGCGATATACTTAGCGATGTAGTCAATCCAAATTTTTACATACTCGCTATGCTCACTCCAATCATCAAGTCTGTTCCATAAAAAGCTGGTATCACGCCCTGCTAGTTGCAATTGCTGTTCTAAAAGAGCAACTGAGGCATGCTCGATCAACTGCGACGGTTTACCATCTGGTGCACTCACTATCATAGGGCCGAATGCACCGGAGTTTCCATGCGGGCCTGGATAGATAGAATGGTTTAACACAATGCCGCCGCCAATAAAAAAACCAATAAATATATAAGCAAAATTACTCAATTGCGCGCCACAGCCGAACACTAATTCTGCAGCACACGCAGAGGTAGCATCATTTTGAATGCTAACGGGATAGTGACAGATTTTATTGAGTTCAATAGCCATGTCTATTTCATGCCAAGAATCGATCTCTGCTTGTGGAGCCCCCATGCTTTGAGCCCAATTCCACAATTCGTAAGGCATCGCTACGCCTAAACCGATCACTTTTTCTTTATGATCCGCACTTAAATCGCTAATGAATTCCGCTAAATTGTCTGCGACAAAAGCTAAAATATTATTAGTGACGGGATACTGATAGGTGATATGCAAGGCTTTGCGTTGTACTCCCACAAAATCCATTAGCACAAGCTCAGTTCTGCGACGGCCAATTTTCAACCCTAAGGTAAAAACGCCATTTGGATTTAATCGCATCGGAATTGAAGGCTGTCCTACTTTACCTTTCTTTGAGGTACCTTTTAAAATAAGCCCATCTTTTTCTAACCCACGCATAATCACCGATACAGATTGCGCTGATAATCCGGTTAATTTAGCCAACTCCACTTTTGCAATTTCACCTTTACGCCGAATTAAAGAGAGAATAGCTCTTTCATTATATTCACGTAAGTTAGATTGGTTTGCGCCGCCGGCAAGATTTTTGTTGTTGTTTTTAAGTATCACTTAAAGGCCTTTTGCAAAAAAATGACAATGATATCATTCACTTTATACAGACTATGATTTAAATCGCATCGATCGATAATTCTATTAATAAAATAGCACAGATAATTAATAAATCAATTTGATTTATTAATTGACAAACTATTAGCCAACAGGTAATTTCTATTATCTGTGTACATAAATCAAACAACACAGAGATAGACTAAAGAGTGAGCATCTACACCTAGATAAACTATTTAAAAGAGACATGAAAGCTCATTCAATAGCTAACTCTTTACATGTCTTTAAACTCTAATTTAACCATGTGAGGAATAAGATGAAAAAAACAATTATCGCATCTATGATCAGTGCTATCGCCCTTACCAGCGCGTTCAGTTTAAATGCTCAAGCTAACACTAGTGCTTGCCTCATCACTAAAACGGATACTAATCCCTTTTTCGTAAAGATGAAGGAAGGCGCTAAGGCTAAAGCAGAAGAGCTCGGTATTGATTTAAAAACCTACGCCGGAAAAATTGACGGTGACTCTGAAAGCCAAGTAGCTGCAATTGAAACCTGTATTGCTGATGGCGCTAAAGGTATTTTAATTACCGCATCAGATACCAGCGGTATAGTTCCCGCTGTTAAGCAAGCGCGTGCTGCAGGCCTTTTGGTGATTGCATTAGATACACCTCTGCAACCAATCGATGCCGCTGATGCAACTTTTGCCACTGATAACTTTTTAGCCGGTGAGCTAATTGGTAAATGGGCAGCTGCTTCTTTAGGTGATAAAGCTAAAACGGCGAAGATTGCCTTGCTCGATTTAGCGGTGAGCCAGCCATCTGTTGGAGTATTGCGTGATCAAGGATTCTTAAAAGGTTTTGGTATAGAGCTAGCTGATGTGAACAAATGGGGTGATGAGAAAGACCCGAGAATTATTGGCCATGAAGTAACAGGAGGTAGTGAAGAAGGTGGGCGCAAAGCAATGGAAAATTTACTTGCGCAAGACTCATCCATTAACGTGGTCTACACGATTAATGAGCCTGCTGCAGCGGGTGCTTATCAAGCACTGAAAGCTCTTGGTAAAACTGATGGTGTACTTATTGTATCTATTGATGGCGGTTGCCCTGGTGTTCAAAACGTAGCCGAAGGCGTGATTGGTGCGACATCGCAACAATACCCTTTATTAATGGCATCTAAGGGTATTGAGGCCATTGCTGCTTGGGCAAAAGATGGTACTAAGCCTGCTAATACACCGGGTAAAAACTTTCATGATACTGGGGTTAGCTTAGTAACAGATTCTCCTGTCAAAGGCGTTGAATCAATTAATACTAAAGAAGGCAAAGCACGTTGCTGGGGATAAATAAGTTTTGAATCGAAGGTCAGTAACAAGCTTTAGGATTGTTGCTGGCTTATTGCATTTTCATGACACTTATTGATAAACAATGATTTGATAACTTTCTATTAGCTACTTATCATTTACATTCAAGACTCAGAGATTGATTAATACAGTATTATATTAGGATTGTTATGACACAACCCACAAACGGCAGTAGCCATGCACAACCTGCCACTGAAACGGTTGCTAATTTTGAAACTCAAAAACGTAGTTTAGTTAGTAATATTCAGCATAAATTACATCGCACTCCCTCTCTTGTGCCCTTAATTGTCTTAGTTATTTCAGTTATTGTATTTGGCGCACTGTTAGGTAGTAAATTCTTTTCACCTTTCGCGCTGACCCTTATATTGCAGCAAGTGGCGATTGTAGGCATTGTCGGTGCTGCACAAAGTTTAGTTATTCTCACTGCCGGTATCGATTTATCAGTTGGCGCTATTATGGTGCTATCTTCGGTTATTATGGGCCAAATGACATTCAGTTACGGCTTGCCACCAAGTATAGCAATTGCTATCGGCTTATCTTGCGGGGCATTCTTAGGTTATATTAACGGCATTTTAGTCGCTTTTATGCGCCTGCCACCTTTCATCGTTACTTTAGGGATGTGGCAAATTGTTTTAGCCAGCAACTTTCTCTACTCCGCCAACGAAACTATTCGCAGTCAGGATATTGAAAAAACAGCACCGTTGTTTCAGTTTTTTGGGGAAAAAATACAAATAGGCAGCGCGGTATTTACATACGGTGTTATTTTCTTCGTGTTGATCGTGCTTTTTCTAACCTATGTATTGAATAACACTGCTTGGGGGCGTCATGTTTACGCCGTTGGCGATGATCCTGAATCAGCTGAGTTAGCAGGTGTTCAAACGAAAAAGATTATTGTTTCTGTTTACATGATTGCCGGCTTGATTTGCGCATTTGCAGGCTGGGCGTTAATAGGAAGAATAGGTTCAATTTCACCAACTTCAGGACAATTCGCAAATATAGAATCAATCACCGCAGTAGTGATCGGCGGCATCTCTTTATTTGGTGGCCGTGGCTCAATTATGGGAATGTTATTTGGAGCGCTAATTGTTGGCGTATTCTCATTGGGATTACGTCTTATGGGAACGGACCCGCAGTGGACTTACTTATTAATTGGTGTGTTGATCATCAGCGCAGTTGCTATAGATCAATGGATTAGGAAGATTTCAGCATGAACCAAACCATCTTAAGTGTGCGCAATTTAGTAAAACGTTATGGTCGGGTCACAGCACTTGATAATTGTGATTTTGATTTGTATCCCGGTGAGGTTCTCGCTGTGATCGGCGATAATGGCGCGGGGAAATCAACGCTTATTAAAGCTTTATCTGGTGCGGTTAAACCCGACTCAGGAGAGATTTTTTTAGAAGGTAAAAGCATTAATTTTAATTCGCCGCTTGCTGCGCAAGCAGCGGGTATCGAAACAGTATATCAAACCTTAGCACTGTCCCCTGCCCTTTCAATTGCAGATAATATGTTCTTAGGCAGAGAAATACGTAAACAAGGTATCATGGGGAGTGTTTTTCGCCAATTAGATCGCAGTAAAATGCAGCTCCTCGCACGTGAAAAGCTCTCAGAACTCGGGTTGATGACCATTCAAAATATCAATCAGACAGTCGAGACATTATCTGGTGGCCAACGACAGGGTATATCAGTTGCTAGAGCCGCTGCTTTTGGCTCAAAAGTAATCATTATGGATGAGCCTACCGCTGCATTGGGTGTTAAAGAATCACTACGCGTTTTAGAGCTGATTTTAGATGTCAAAGCTAAGGGTATCCCTATCGTTCTGATCTCGCACAATATGCCGCATGTATTTGAGGTGGCAGATAGAATTCATGTGCACCGCCTGGGCAGCCGATTATGCACACTGGATCCTAAAGAACATAATATGTCTGAAGCGGTGGCTTATATGACCGGCGCTTTAGTCCCTGATAATGCCTGAAGATTACCGCTATCGATTGTCGCTATACATTAACTATTTGAAAAAAGAGCACAATGCAGCCAATAAAAACATCCTCAATAACTGAAACAGCTTTAATCATCGAAAAACAAGCAGCTAACTGCGCAAGGTTTATAGTCGCTATTGCAGGGGCTCCTGGATCTGGAAAATCGACCTTAGCTGTCGAATTACAAGCTGCTTTTTCGTTAATAAGCCCATTACTCTCATGCCAAATTGTGCCGATGGACGGCTTTCATTTCGATAATAAGACACTGATTAAATGTCAGCAATTAAAGTTTAAAGGCGCACCATATACTTTTGATGTTAATGCAATAACTGCATTTGTAAAACAGCTGAAAAATCAAAAGAACACCTTGCTAGCACCTCTTTTTAACCGAGATCTCGAAGAAGTTATCCCCTCTGCTATTCCTATTAAAGTAGAGACTAAAATCATTATCGTAGAAGGGAATTATCTATTACTGCAACAGCCGCCTTGGGATCAGTTATTAAGCGACTTTGACTTCAGCTTATTTATCCAAACTGATAAGGCTATTTTAGAACAGCGTTTGATTAATCGTTGGTTAGATCAAGGTCTTAATTTAGCGAGTGCTCAAGATAAAACGCGACAAAATGATTTAGTAAATGGCGAGCTAGTGTCACAGTTTTCAAGCACCCCCAATATCATTTTTAAACAGTAACGTAAGCGATGTTATATCGGCTTATTGACCCTAGTGACTTTATTTAATTCTTGCCTAAGGTGTGTTCCAAGGCAACAGTGCATCCAGTTTTTCTGGTGTGTCCTCATCGGCGATATGATCAAGTATATATTTAATGTAGGCATATGGATCTATGCCATTAGCCTTGGCGCTCTCGATCAAAATACGCCGAGAAGGGACATCCACTTTTAATAACCAATAAATATTCATTAGCCGGTTATTTTCACCAAAAATCAGACATTACATAGAGAAAAACTACGCTACACTTACATCCACACTACAAAGCCACCATACCGCTTGAGAGCACCGCCGGAGCGATGCGCTAAATTAGCGAAGCGTAAACATGGTTGTCCCCGACGAACACAAGAGATATACGTAAGGTCATTTATACGACCAATGCTATCGAGTCGCTCAATAGTGTGATCCGTAAATCTGTAAAGACACGCACAGTATTTCCAAGTGATGATGCTGCTTTAAAAGTTGTTTATTTAACAGTTGACTCCGCCGCAAAAAAATGAACTATGCCAATTAGGGACTGGAAGCCTGCGCTAAATAGATTTATGATCAAATTTGAGGAAGAGCTTACCCTCATGTTTAAATAACTAAAAGAGCAGTTACACAGAATGATTTACATCCTCTTAACTGCGCTTTTAATTATAATTTTTCTTAACCATCTGCTTAAAACCTTCACTAGCCCATTCACTTAAAACAGTTAGTTGAGGATTGTCTGTTCGTAATTGTTCAAACTTTGCTTCCATCTCTTTTGAAAAAGTATTGCCCTCTATATATATTCCATTAAGATTATTAGCATTTGCCGCCCAATCAATAATTGCTTGCCCTGCTTTATCAGTTATTCCACATTCAACAAAAGCTATAACTGAAGTTGTTTTGGGGATTTGGTTTAGAATAGTTATAACACCATCATCCTTTAGATCTTGATTAAAACTCATACTAAGTGTGTGAAGTTTTGGCCCGTTATTCTGACTTACTTTATTGATTGCATTTGCAATTTTTTTTGCATCTTTAAGCGTTAAATTAGCTTTTCTAATAACCAAATCATAAGATTTGTCTTTATTGCTAACCATTTTTAAAGTTTTAGCAATTTCTAGACTTTTAGGTTTTTTTATTTCTACTAATACATCTATTAAGTCTTGCATAATGACATTTGAATAACCTACATTGCACCATATTAAGCCAAGAACTACGAACCCTATAAATTTTTTCATATTAATTCCCACTCCTTTATTCATATAATATACCTTTTATACTTCAAGTTTACTTCAATTTCTTCTCAATAATTTTCGGTATGTGGATTAATTATTTTGGCATCGCTAATTGCTATTAGGTTTGCGTCGACCTACCGCCCTACACATAAAAATAAATCCATATCTAATTTATATAAACTTAATCTTTCATTAGAGGTTAAACCAAATTTTGCGAAGTAATTGTTGTAAATGTAATGGCTAAATAATTCATAGCAATTGATAGCTGTACTACTA
>JAWUWK010000084.1:0-16108 GCA_034111875.1 Gammaproteobacteria bacterium | reverse complement strand
TTTCCATTACGCTTTATTCGATCTGAACGACAGTGCGGGTATTCTGGGTTCGTGACCAATCGTTGCTCTAAAACATTGATGATGATTTGAGCTGGATTCTCACCTTTTAAAGCCTTTTCTAGTCTTTTGGTTTGTAGATCCGTTAACTGAGTAAGCGCATTTAAAAGCTTATTGAATTCTGCAGTCATCATGACCAACTCCTAGCTATACTGATAATATTATCAGTATAGTGCTATGTTTCGGCAACATAGCCAACTTGTTTAACAAGCACAATGTCAACTTAATGCTATAAAACCCCTGCCTGAAAATTAATCCGACTGTATTTCCTGTTATAGCTAATAGCTTAAGGTATAATGCGACTTTTTCATCGAGCTTAAGCAAATGCGTTTAGATAAATACCTCGCCCACGCCACTGGATTCTCGCGTAAAGAAGTAAAACGAGCACTGCACAAGAAAATGGTGACCGTTAACGCTCTTGTGGTAAAAGATTCTTCTTTTCAGGTCACTTCAAATGACATTATTACTTACCGGCAACAGGCATTAGAAGCTCCTAAACAGCGTTATTACATGCTTAATAAACCTCAAGGTTATGTTTGCTCTAATGACGATCCCAGCCATCCAACGGTTGCAGGTTTGCTCAGTGATGAACTGAGACCTGATCTATTAAATATCGCAGGTAGATTAGATGTCGATACCACAGGTCTATTATTACTCACCACTGATGGCCAATGGTTACATAAAGTTACTTCACCAAACCACAAGCAAGCTAAGCGTTATTTAGTTGAAACCACAGAGGTTATTGAGCAAAGCGCGATTGACCTATTTAAAAAGGGAGTGATGCTTAATAGCGAAAAACAGCCCACAAAACCTGCTATGCTCGAGATTCAAAACAGCCATATCGCCTACCTGACACTCACTGAGGGTAAATACCATCAAGTTAAAAGAATGTTCGCCGCCATTGGCAATAAGGTTACAGAGTTACACCGCGATCGCATCGCCAACATAGCGTTGGATGAAACTCTTAATCCTGGAGAGTATCGCGAGTTAACTGCATCGGAAATAGCATTAATATAATGGACACAAATAGCACTAGCTTCGATTTACTGTTTAATCAATTTCATCAAGTTACCGGTAAAGCACTGTGGATATTGGACGAAAATCCACCATTGAATTATCCACCGGCAACTGATCAAATTGAAATAATCAGTAACCGCTTTGATATCGTACAAAAAATGAGACTACAGGGCTATAAAGCGAATTTCCAAGATTTTACCTTTGAAAATTTGATTAAGCATAGCTATCAATTTGTTTTTTATCGTATTTCAAAAGAAAAAGCAGTGAGCCACTTTGTGATTAATAGCGCTCAAGTCCTCTTAGAAGACACTGGCTATTTGGTCATAAGTGGCGCAAAACAAGAGGGGATCAAAGGCTATATAGAACGCTCCAGCAAACGCTACTCTAAAATAGAGACCTTTAAAGCAGACAAACAACACTGGGCAGCCCAATTTTCAGCTGGCGCTGGCAACCTTCCAGTATTAGATGATAAAGACTACCAGGCTATTCGGGTAATCCATGAAGATAATAACGGTTGTATCTACTCAAAACCAGGTGTATTTGGCTGGGAAAAGCTCGATCAAGGCAGTCAATTACTGATCGCCCAATTACCGAGTTTATTCAAAGATAAACTGGCCCCTCAAAATGTTTTAGATATTGGCTGCGGCTATGGTTTATTAAGCCTACATTGTTCTGTCTTGTTCAATGCATCAATTACCGCTTGCGATAATAACGCGGCGGCCATCACTGTATGTAAGAAAAATTTCGAAAAAAATCAGGTCGAAGGCCAAGTTATCGCCACAGATTGCACTTTGGGCATAGCAGGATATTTCGATCTGATCGTCTGTAATCCCCCTTTTCATTCGGGTTTCACTGTAGAAACTGATTTAATACAACGTTTTTTAGTGTCCGCTTCCGCGAGACTCGCGGCTGACGGTATTGCGGTGTTCGTGGCTAATTTGCATATCCCTTTAGAGAGAAAGGCCAAACTTTTGTTTAAATCGGTGACAACCTTGCACCACAATAAGCATTTCAAAATAGTAGTATTGCATCATTGATCGCCAATATATGCTTGAACTATTATTCTATCATTAGTCACATTTACCAGTGACATTACTTAGCTGGCTACCCGACTTTACTAGTGAAAAACTATTCAGCAAATAGTGGATATAAGTATCTCAGCGCTAGATAAATTTCTATTACCTCCAGAGCTATGAACTTTCAGGTCCTATGTTTAAACCTTTAAACCGCTTATCAGAGAACCGCTTTGGAGATATCATTTAAAATATTTTGTGTATTAAGCTTTTCAACCTGCTTTTTTTTAGCCATTGCGAATGCTCAGTCAGTTTCGTTTATCTCTAGTAATAAACGAGTACAATTGATTGAATTATTTACCTCGCAAGATTGCAGTAGCTGCACACCTGCAGATTAATTACTCAGCAAATTGGTTAATTCTGAAAAATTATGGATAGACTTTATTCCCATTGCTTTGCATGTAGATTACTGGAATTATTTAGGTTGCAAGGATTCTTATGCTAGCCAACAAACCAAACAACGCCAATATAAACATCAACAGCTACATAATCTTAAATCTGTCTATACCCCCAGCTTTGTCATTAATGGCAAAGATTGTCGCGGTTTCTTCAAGGGAGACGCAATGGCACACGCAGCGAAGAAACTAACGGGGCAACTATGATTCCATCAGTGGCTCAGAGGCTATATTATTTGCAAACAAGAGCCAACTTATTCCCAAAAATTGTTATTTCTCGATCTTGTCTTTTGAACCTAAGGTTAAGATAAGTAAAGGAGAATATGCTGGACGCCTTTTACGTCAAGATTCCACTGCTTTAAATTTGGCAGCTTCTAAAATAGAAACCAAAAATCATCACTTTGTATGCTCTGTCGGTTTAGACCGATTACCAGTTTCTTGGTCATCAGGAGTCCCCGATAACCAAATACTCGCCCTTGTTGGCTGGATAACTAACGAAAACCAGCAGCCTATTCAAGCAATAGGGGGGGTTGATTATAAATTAAATTGACTATTTTTTTCAAAGAATATCGATAGTGATTTTGCAACCGTCAACTTGCACGTCATAGTCAATGCTTAATTCGATCTTACTATCTATTAAACTTCGTTTAACACTCTGGGATTGGCGCTCCAATCTAAGTGGTATTTCTTTGACTGAGGCTGATCTATACGTGCAAAGGTGTGCGCTCCAAAATAATCTCTTTGAGCTTGAAGTAAATTGGCAGGGAGTACTTTACTTCGATAAGAATCATAATAAGCCAGTGCAGAAGACATAGCGGGGTGAGGAACTCCAATTAATGTGGCATTTGCAATAGCCTTTCGCCAATGGGTTTGAAATTTGGCTAGCTGCTGTGAGAAATATGGATCAAGCAGCAAGTTTTTCAAGCTATCATCTTCAGTGTATGCACGGCTGATATCTTGTAAAAATACCGCTCTAATAATACAACCAGCACGCCATATCTTAGCTATCTCAGAAAAATTAAGTGACCAAGATTTTTCTAAGGAGACCATTTGCATCAACTGAAAACCCTGGGCATAGGCACATATCTTAGAACAGAAGAGCGCGTCCTTTAATTCGTGGATCATCTGCTGCTTATCGACACTACTGACATCCATAGAACTAGGGCCTGTCAAAACAGTACTGGCTAACTCTCTTTCACTTTTAAGACTTGATAGACTTCTGGCAAAAACGGCTTGAGTAATTGTTTGTGCAGGGGAACCTACCTCTAGCGCTGATACAGCCGTCCAAAGCCCAGTGCCTTTTTGACCTGCTGCATCTAAGATAACATCCACTAGCGGCTTCTCTGTTATAGGATCAATTTGGCGTAAAATATCTATACTAATTTGCATTAAATAACTGTCTAAAACGCCCGTATTCCAATCTTCAAAAACATCGGCAATTTCTTCTACTCCTAGACCTAAACCGTTGCGCAGAATATCGTAACATTCACAAATCATCTGCATATCAGCATATTCAATACCGTTGTGGACCATTTTCACATAATGTCCTGAGCCGCTAGCGCCGATGTACACCGCACAGGGCTCGCCGATGGTGACTGGATTACCAGGTTCGAACCTTTCAATAGGTTTCCCTGTATTAGGATCTACTTTCGCTGCTATGGCTTGCAAAACTGGCGCTACAGAGGGCCAGGCATCCGCATCCCCAGATGGCATGAGTGATGGGCCAAATCTTGCACCTACTTCGCCACCGGAGACGGCGGTTGTAAAGAAAATAAATTTGGCTTTGTACCTTGCTTCCCTCTCAATGGTATCTGTCCATAAACTATTGCCGGTATCAATAACAATGTCATCCGTTTTAATACCTGCATCAATGAGTTGATCACAGACCTGTTCTACTGCATCACCTGCGGGAATAGATATCATTAACAAACTAGGCTTGGTGAGCGATGCGAGTAATTCAGCCAGAGAGATGGTACCGAATATTCTCTGTGTATTATCGCCACGTTCAAACTTGTCTTTAGCCTCTAACTGCTTAACTTTTTCACTGTTTAAATCAAAACAGGCCACTGCATAACCATTGTCGACGAGGTTCAGCGCTAAATTGCTACCCATAACACCTAAGCCAATAAAACCGATATCACACAAAGACTTCATAAACTTTATTACCCAATATATAAATACAATATTAATTAGGTTATCTAATTATCAGTTCTTAGGCAAAAAAAAACCATCATAAAGATGGTTTTTTATACATGCTGAACGGTTAATGCAATATCTGGCTCAAGAACAATTGTGTCCTTTCATTTTGAGGATTGTCGAAGAACTCTGCTGGGGTGTTTTCTTCAACAATTTGACCCGCATCCATAAAGATAACTCTATCTGCTACTTTACGTGCGAAACCCATTTCATGAGTAACACACACCATGGTCATGCCTTCTTCTGCCAGCTCAATCATTACGTCCAATACTTCCTTGATCATTTCAGGATCAAGTGCAGAGGTAGGCTCATCGAACAAAATGGTTCTTGGCTTCATACACAGTGAGCGGGCTATTGCCACACGCTGTTGCTGGCCGCCTGATAATTGCCCTGGATATTTCAATGCTTGATCGGGAATTTTTACTTTCTCCAGAAAGTGCATTGCGGTTTCCTCGGCTTCTTTCTTAGGTATACCACGAACCCAAATTGGCGCTAATGTGCAGTTTTCCATAATAGTCAAATGCGGAAATAGGTTAAAGTGCTGGAAGCACATACCCACTTCGCGACGCACTTCATCAATTTTTTTAATGTCGTTAGTAAGCTCAATCCCGTCGACAATTATTTGCCCTTGCTGATGCTCTTCTAAGCGGTTGATACAGCGGATCATGGTAGATTTACCTGAACCTGAAGGTCCACAAATCACTATAATCTCGCCTTTTTTTACTTCCAAGTTTATATCACGTAGAACATGAAAGTCGCCGTACCATTTGTGCATACCTGCGAGAACGATTGCAGGCTTATCATTGTTATTCGCCATTGGTGGCTCCTATTTATTTATGTCCAGTGTTTAACTTCTTTTCTAAATGTAAGCTGTAGCGTGACATGCCAAAGCAAATAATGAAGAAAAACATACCAATAAATACATATAATTCAGTACCTAACCCGGCCCATTCAGTCGTTGAAATTGCCGCCATACCTATACCTAAAGGGTCTAGTAAACCGATAATCACTACTAATGTTGTATCTTTAAATAAACCAATAAAGCTACCAACGATCCCTGGGATTGATATTTTTAGCGCTTGGGGCAATATGATCAAACGCATGCTCTGCCAGTAAGATAAACCCAATGCATCTGCAGCTTCATATTGGCCGGTAGGGATCGCCGCTAAACCACCGCGAATAACCTCAGCAATATAGGCCGCTGAGAAGATAGTTACCATGATTAAAACGCGCAGCAGCAAGTCAAAATTCGATCCAGGCGGTAAAAAATATGACAGCAGTGAGGAGGCGATAAACAACAAAGTGATCAGTGGAACACCGCGAATAAACTCTATGAAAATAGTCGCTAAAACGGAAAATATTGGCAGTTTTGAAATTCGACTCAGTGCTAATACCACACTAATAGGCAGTGAAATAAATATTCCGGTTAAACCCACTATCATGGTCAGCATAATGCCACCCATTTTATTGGTCGGAACATTATCAAGGCCAAAATAGCCCCCTGATACTAAAAAGAAACAAACCACAGGAGACAATATAGCCGCTATTACTAAGCCTTTAGTCGCACGCAATTTTTCAACTAAGACAACCGCTATAGTAAACGCAAATAAGATGAAAGATAGATTAACTCTCCAGCGCTCCTCTATTGGGTAAAAGCCATAGACAAATTGTCCCCATCTACGATAGACAAATGACCAACACGCTCCGCGGTCATCACCCATTATTGCCAAACATTCTTTTCTACTTTCAGCCCCAAAGACCACTGAGTCAATAAACGCCCATTCTATAAAGGGCGGTATTATTGCGTAGAGTAAATACAAGCCAAGTAAGGTTAGAATTGTATTTGTTGTCGATGAGAACAAATTATCTCGAATCCACTTAACAGGGCCAACTGTTCCAGGTGGAGGCGGCAAAGCGGGATGCATTCCCACTTCGTACTTTTTAATTTCTGTAGACATAACAACTACCTCGACACTATCGCAACGCGTTTATTATAGACGTTCATAAGACCAGATATAACAATCGAAATAAACAAGTAAACACCTAACACAATCGCCATGCTTTCCAAGGCTCGACCTGTTTGGTTGAGCGAAATACCACCAATGGTTGCCACTAAATCCATATAACCTATGGCAATTGCAAGAGACGAATTTTTAGTCAAATTTAAATACTGACTTATTAGTGGAGGAATGATGACACGCATGGCTTGTGGGATTACCACCAAACGCATCGTGAAATTAGGTCTAATACCTAACGCATGAGCGGCTTCTGTTTGGCCGTGATCTACGGACTGAATGCCGGCACGGACGATTTCAGCAATAAACGCTCCAGTATAAATAGATAATGCAAACCATAACGCCATGAACTCAGGTTTGATTACAAATCCACCTTTAAAGTTGAACCCCTTCAGTGCCGGATAACTTACTTCAACGGGTGAACCTACTAAAAAGAACACTAAGGTAGGTAAAACAACAATGACCGCCGAGCCTATCCAAATAGCCGGTATTAAACGACCTGTGTCGATCTGAACTTGATTGGCGTATCGTTTTAAAAACACAGCGAAGACGACTGCAGCCAACAATGCCAACCATACCCAGCCAAACCCTTCTTGAGGGATAGGTTGAGGAAAGAAAACACCACGGTTAGTTAAAATAACACCTTCAACTAATGCCTCGGCTTTTTTTGGCACTGGCAATGAGTGAATGATAATTCCATGCCAAAGCAGGATTTGTAAAAGTAAAGGTACGTTCCGGGTAATTTCTACATATATCTGCATCAACCTAGACAAAACGAAGTTATTAGATAACCGCAGAACACCGGCGACAAAGCCAAAAATTGTAGCAACAACAATACCGCAGCCAGCCACTAACAAGGTATTTAACAACCCAACTAAGGCGGCTCTAAAATGCGTATCGGAACTATTATAATCGATTAAGGTTTGATTAATATCGTAATTAGCAGGCTCTGTTAAAAAATCGAATCCAACTTTAACCCCAAGACGGTCTAAGTTTTCCACGGTATTTGAAACTATGTTACCAAGAAACAGTAAAACCCCAATAATCGCAATTATTTGCATTATAACGCCACGGGATTTTTTATCTCTCCATAATGAACCAAGTGTCACGGTCTTTTTTTCTTGAACTTGAGTGCCGCTCATATAGACAACCTGAAATATAATTTAAAAAAAACGAGCTCTATCTCTATCTATTGGTTATACCAATGAATAAAAATGAGCTCGCTACTATTTTCTAAGTGCTAATTACTTAAGTGGTGGAGCATACTGGATGCCACCGTTAGTCCATAAAGCGTTGAGACCACGCTCTAGTTTAAGGGGCGTCTCCTTACCAACATTACGCTCGAAAGATTCGCTGTAGTTACCAACTTGGCTAATTATATTATAAGCCCATTTTTTGTCGAGACCTAACATTGCACCTAATTTAGCTGCATTAGTGCCTAATAAACCTTGTGCAGCTGGGTCTGATGCATTCGCACCGCGCTCATCTAAATTTTTAGAAGTAATATTTAGCTCTTCAGCGTTAAGCATCGCATTATGACTCCACTTGACGATATCTAGCCATTGGTCATCACCGTGACGAACAACTGGACCTAGTGGCTCTTTAGAAATAATTTCAGGTAATACCATGTGCGCTGTTGGATCTTCGAATACTGAACGTTGTGCTGCTAGAGCAGATGCGTCAGTAGTGTAGACATCACAGCGGCCAGCGATGTAATTTTGACGACCTTCAGCCGATGTTTCTACTGGTACTGGCTCGTAAGTCATACCATTTAACTTGAAGTACTCAGCAGCATTTAGCTCTGTAGTAGTGCCGGTTTGAATACAAATTGAAGCACCGTCAAGCTCTTTAGCAGAAGTAACACCTAATGCTGAAGGAACCATGAATCCCTGTCCATCATAATAGTTAACACCCGCAAAGTTCAAACCTAAGCTGGCGTCGCGAGTAAATGTCCAGGTAGTGACACGTGATAGAACATCAATTTCACCAGATTTTAAAACTTCAAAACGCACCTTAGAAGTTAGAGGAACGTATTCAACTTTTTCTGAATCACCTAACACAGCTGCTGCAACAGCACGACAAGTGTCAACGTCAAGACCTTCCCACTGTCCGCTATCATTTGGCGCAGCAAAACCAGCTAAACCTGTAGATACACCACATTTTAATACGCCGCGCGCCTGTACATCCTCCAAAGTAGAAGCTGATACATTCATCGCAGTTAAAGCTGCCAGACTAACAGCAATAGGTAATAGTTTTTTCATTGTAGGATTCCCTAATTATTATTTAATTCGCTTTGTCTTTGATCCCCAAAGCCCACTCCAATTAAGCAGTTAATCAAAGCATAAAAGCCTAGTAGAAAAAAGTCTATGTTTTAATCCTACGATTCGTTAACTTTATGCCTTTTTTTTAAAACAATTGCTAAATCCTGACAATATAAATCAAAAATAAGTACATTTCTCAAACAACAGCCAAACTGTCGAGCAGTAGGTCCGAACATTCCGGTGTTACAGAAGTGTTGAGTTAATGAACCTAACCAATATACACGCCAGAATTTACTTACCTATAGCCCCTGCAAACACCAAATTCAAACAAAATTTAAGGCTGTGATTAGACGTTTTGAAGGATGAAGGCCTAAAAGCTCTGTTAAGCTAGCTATTCTTTTCGAAGTTGTTTAGGTCTGGTTTTATAACTATTCTTACAGAGAGAAACTGATATCAGTCAGATCAATTTCTTAAGGTTGGTGATTTATTCTGGGCAATTTCAAGCCCGTACAACTAATTTAAACAATTAAATTTAGCAATTCTAGTTTCTATAAAAGCATTTGCGCATAAGATATGTTCATTGATTTCAGTTTGCTCTTCACTTTTGTGCCATTTTAGAATTTTAACTGAATAATGTTTCGGCTGACTTGTCGATTTATTTTGTAGCCTTGCCCAGCATCCAATACCCCTCTTGAATATCCATAAAATTAATATCGCTTTTAGGATGAAATGATAATAAAGCGTGTCTAAAGTCTAGCACCACATATTATCATGTGACAGAACCCCTGGGCGTAGACTTAATGGACGCAATGTTGAACTTTACGCATTTCTAGTCGATTGATAATAATGTTTCAACTAATAAAATACAGGTTGTTGTATTTTGTGAATCACACAGAAAAATCATGTTTTTATGCAATTAAATGTCATATTCGACGCAATAGAGGCTCATTATAGGTACAAAAAAGACCGCTAATGCAGTCTCTTTAATGGAGCAAAAGATAAAAACCTATTGGCGCTAGCCAACAAATTTAATCATCACACCCGCGGCTACTGCAGAACCGATAACCCCTGCTACGTTTGGACCCATTGCATGCATAAGTAAAAAGTTTTGAGGATTTGCCTCTAGGCCCAACTTATTGGAAACCCTCGCAGCCATTGGTACCGCAGAAACCCCAGCAGAGCCTATCAATGGGTTAATAGCATTACCCCCTTCCATTTTATTGAGTAGCTTCGCCATTAGCACTCCCATCGCTGTGCCTATGCAAAAAGCCACTATACCGAGGACTAAAATACCGAAGGTGGTCGAATCCAAGAATTTATCAGCCGACAGCTTAGATCCAACCGACAGACCTAAGAATATAGTTACGATATTGATCAGTGCGTTTTGCGCAGTATCGCTTAAACGATCGACTACTCCACACTCTCGCAATAAATTACCAAAACAGAACATACCTAATAAAGGTGCGGCATCAGGCAACAGCATACCCACTAATAACAACAACACAATAGGGAACAAAATTCTTTCAATCTTGCTTACCTGACGCAATTGTACCATGGTAATTTGGCGTTCCGCTTTGGTCGTTAATGCCCTCATAATAGGCGGTTGTATTAGCGGTACTAAGGCCATATAAGAATAGGCAGCCACGGCAATAGCGCCTAAAAGATGCGGAGACAATAAGCTGGCGACATAAATCGCAGTAGGTCCGTCGGCGCCACCAATAATTCCAATCGCCGCGGCGTCTTGAATAGAAAAATCCATTAACCCCAAAGAGGTTAAGCCTACGGCTCCCAAAACTGTGGCAAAAATGCCGAATTGAGCTGCGGCTCCTAAGAATAAAGTTTTAGGATTTGCTAGTAACGGACCGAAGTCTGTCATGGCACCGACGCCCATAAAAATAATTAATGGCGCGGCACCAGAAGCGATAGCAACCGAATAAAAGTTGTACAGCATGCCGTTGCTATAGCCACTGTCCTGCACCAGCAAGCTTGCACTAGCATGAGTAGATGCATTGGAATTATAATAAGCCTCCAACAAAGTATGCGGCTCATTGGAACTAAGCCCTAGCACAGCCGATAGCTTAGACATTAACTCGGGTGACTGAAAATGGACTGCATTTTCAACCGCCGAGAAAGCCAACCCCGCCTCAGGAATATTGGCTAAAATACCACCAAATCCAATAGGTACTAGTAACAGAGGTTCAAATTTTTTATTAATAGCGAGATAAAGTAATAACAATCCCACCACTATCATAATCAACTGGCCCACTCCAAGGTTATAAATACCTGAAGCGAGCCAGATGTTGAGAAGCTTATCCATAATTTATCGCCTTATGCTAAAGATATTAGTGAGTCACCAACTTGTACGGAATCACCTTCTTTAACGTCTACTGAAACTACTCTTCCTGAGCGTGCTGCACGCACTTCTGTCTCCATTTTCATGGCTTCTAAAATTATGATTACGTCACCTTCTTCAACGGTGTCTCCCACTTCAACTTCTACTTTCCAGATATTGCCTGCAAGAGGTGCCGGTATTTCCTCACCATCTGATGCGGCAACAGGGGCTGCTGTTGCTTGTGCAGGGGCTTTACTAGGAGCGATCGACGACACATCACCACCTTCAGCAACTTGCACGACATAATTCTGGCCATTGACCGAAATTGTGTATACTTGTGGTCCTGTATTTTTTGCAGCCATGGTTGTAGCTTCCTCAATTGTCGGTATGGGTTCAAATGCATCTGGATTATTACGGTTTTCTAAAAACTTCAAACCAACTTGCGGAAAGAGCGCATAAATCAGCACATCGTCCACCTTGTTTTCACCTGCTAGTTGTATACCTTTTTGTGCAGCGATTTGTTCCAACTCTGTTGTCAATTGATTCATTTCAGAGGCGATCAAATCAGCAGGACGACAAGTAATAGCTTCAGCTCCATTTAACACTCTTTGCTGCAGTGCTTCATCAAAAGGTGCCGGTGCGGCGCCATACTCTCCACGGAGAATTCCTTGAACTTCTTTAGATATTGTTTTATAGCGCTCACCCATCAGAACATTGATAACCGCTTGAGTGCCTACGATTTGCGAGGTTGGCGTAACTAAAGGTATCAAACCTAGATCTTTACGTATTCGAGGAATTTCCTCTAATACCAAATCAAATTTATCCGCAGCGTTTTGCTCTCTCAATTGCGATTCCATATTAGTCAACATGCCGCCAGGTACTTGGGCTATCAATATTCTAGAATCGGTACCTTTCAAAGAACCTTCAAATTTTGCGTACTTTTTACGCACTTCTCTAAAATACGCAGCAATTTCTGACAGTGCATTAAGATCAAGCCCTGTATCCCTGTCTGTTCCTTGCATTGCCGCTACTACAGATTCTGTAGAAGTATGTGCGTAAGTCATCGACATTGAAGATATGGCAGTGTCTACTCTGTCTACACCTGCCTCAATCGTTTTTAGAATCGACATATCAGAAAGCCCAGATGTGGCGTGAGCATGGAACTGAACTTCAAGGTCAGTTTGTGCCTTAAGACGAGAGACTAGTTCAAAAGCATCATAGGGCACTAAAATACCCGACATATCTTTTATACATAATGAATCTACACCAAGGTCTTCTAGAGCCCTAGCATAATCGACCCACATATCGATGGTATGTACTTCACTTTTAGTATAAGAAATAGTCCCTTGAGCGTGTTTACCTGTCTGTTTAACCGCTTTGATCGCCCGTTCTAGGTTTCGTGGATCGTTCATTGCATCGAAAATACGAAAAACATCGATGCCATTGACCGCCGCGCGCTCGACAAACTTATCTACTACATCATCGGCATAGTGACGATAGCCGAGTAAATTTTGTCCGCGCAATAGCATTTGCTGTCGAGTCTTTGGCATGGCTGCTTTTAATGCTCGCAAGCGATCCCAAGGATCCTCGCCTATAAAGCGAATACAAGAATCAAAAGTAGCACCACCCCAAGACTCTAAGGACCAAAAACCTATATTGTCAAGTTTTTCTGCGATGGGAAGCATATCGTCGATCCGCATACGAGTAGCAAATAGGGACTGGTGAGCATCACGCAGTACAACATCTGTAATGCCTAAAGGTTTCTTAGCGTTTGACATCTTTACAAGGCCTTTTTTATGACAGGGTTTAAATTAATTCAAAGCGTTTTATAAGTACCACTGATCTAGTGAATAACTCGCTAGGATCTGTATTGATGCACTGCTGCAGTTATAACCGCTACTAGTTCATCATCACTTTTATACGAAGCTTGAGTAGCTATCGGGCTATTGATGACCCGTTTCTTTCTCGTCGAAGGGGCTACAGGCGCTGGTCCGTATTTAGTAACCAACGTCGACATCAACGTTGTCATTAAGACTAACAGCGTGAGAAATACAAACACAAAGCCCATACCATAAATCATCAACGACAAACCTTGTGAAATCAGACTATCCATCAAACCTCTCCTAAATCGAGTAAATTTATAACTAAACACCAGCTAATTAAAACATAAACTTGTTGATTATATGCGCATATTTTCTTTAAACGCCGGTAATTAAACCCGAAAATTCGGTTTTTCGCAACTATTTATGCAACGTTGATTGTTCTAAACTAAATATTGTCGACAATCATAAGTTGATATATTTTGCTAATATGCCATACATACAGCCTTACCAGGCACATCAATCTCGCGTTAGTTCTCGTTAGCGTCGAAACACCAGCGCTTCATTCTGCACCATGCACTACATATTTAACGTAAGGGTGGATAAACACTCTCTTGATGCTACTGTATATCGTCTTTAACCAATTGATATTTAGATTTATTCTGGGCGAAAAACCCTAACATATAGCATACCCTTAATGCTGCAAATTCTGAGCATGTAAATGACTCATGATAACTTTTTCGCAATACCTTAATTTCTAGTGCATGATGCCAATTAGCCGCTCTGCCTCGGGCTGGTAAAATGGTGTTATTATAATTTTGAATTCAGGCATATTCAGTGATTTTTTTCCCGCTCTGTCGGGGCCCTTATATCTATCAATCATCGGTGGTAAGTCACCTTACTGAGCGTTTCTATTTCAGCCTTAGCAGTTAAATTTTGACAATATCATCATTTTTTAGTACGTTGCATTGCGCTATTACAGTGTCGATAATTGCCAAGCCCAAATTGAATTCTCCAGCTTCTACTTTTCCCTATTTCGCTAGAGTAGTATGCCGATCAAATATGACACCACAATTCTCTGGAAACGAAGTAACTAAATGAAAATAACCTAACGTTTTAGTTTGCTTATCAGAAGTTATCAGTGGTCGAATCTCTAACTTTGTAGCCCACCCCTACCTATTATTGCGAGGTTAAGGAGTGTTTGACTGGCCACTTGCGCAATGCTTTCTTCGGTGACCAAAGTGTCGATTTCCATGAAACCTGTGACCTTTCAGTATTACGTAACATTTATCTTTTTAAGACAACACCTGTGTAAGGCTTATCTACATTCTGCAACATATCACCTAGTACTTCCTAAAAAGGGATGCTGATAAATTTAACCTGCGCACTGGATCCATACTGTTCCCAAAAATGCAGAGCAACTTGCTCGACTCCCAATTGGTTAGCCTTACCGCCTAGTTTAAAAAAAGAATATGGGGTTTCGCTCCATGCCGCTTGGTCATGTAAGAGGCCACAAAAGAATCGAAGCCACATGAAATCAGCGTTAATACTGACTCTTGCGTACTTAGAGGATGCCCACCTAGCCCAGAATAAATATTATTGTAGACAAACAACGATTCATCTCTGACTTCTAAATCCAAGTATAGCTGAAGCTTTTTAACATCAACACCACCAGTCTCAAATTGATCTGACAGACCACCACAAATATAACGGTCTAAGTCTGTTGATTTAAATTCATGTTCATCACTTCGTTTAACTCTTACCTTAATTGTATCTTCAGGCAATATTTTCTTATACGCAACACCTACGCTTTGGAAAATATCTTCAAAGGTATCCAGTTCAAACTCTTCAACCTCAAAAAAGAATTGATCTCAGGCGTTTTAGACATCAGTTTACAGAACCTCGCGTGCTGCTCATTGCTTTACTGGCGTAACACAACTTCCAATTTACGCCATAAAAAATCGACGCAGATGACAGCATCGATTCTGCGTAAAATAATATGTGAATTGTTTTGTAACCGCTTTATAAAACGTTTTCGAACTGGTCTACTCTTGATATCTGTTTCAGATAAGAGTTTTACAGGGATTCGCAGGTATAAGGTATTAAGAGTGGGTACTTATAGAGCCAGTCAATTAGAAGAAAAAGAATATATTTAGCTTGGACTAGATTCTTTTAATGATAGCCATCGCTTAGATTCTTCAAAGAAGTCGATCAGCCATATGTAAAAAAGTGACATTCGTTTTTTCTAAAAAATGTTATAATAGACTGGTTGTCGGCATCTTAGACATCAACAGTGTATAACTAGAAAAATAAATAATAGAGGATAATTCTGGAGTCGTAATAAATTCAGAACAGGTTACAGCAGGTATAAAAAAATCCAGAAAATGCTCTAGGCTTTTATAGACTTAAACTGGCGGTGAGAGAGGGATTCGAACCCTCGATAGAGTCTCCCCTATACACCCTTAGCAGGGGCGCGCCTTCAGCCACTCGGCCACCTCACCAGCATGTGTCAATTGCCTTACTCACTCAAAAGATTAAGAGCATTAAAGCAAATAAACCTGTCATTCTCAATATTAATCTACGCCAGTAAAATAATATTGAAACATTTAAAACTATAAATGGTGCGCCCGGCACGATTCGAACGTGCGACCCCCTAGTTCGTAGCCAGGTACTCTATCCAGCTGAGCTACGGGCGCTTTTTGTAACAAGGTATAAATTGAGTCATACACTATCTGGTTTGTATTCTAAAAACAGCCTGAACACTCGTGATCAGTTTAATAAAATATTCATCTAAATAAATGGTGCGCCCGGCACGATTCGAACGTGCGACCGCCTGGTTCGTAGCCAGGTACTCTATCCAGCTGAGCTACGGGCGCTTTTTGTAACAAGGTATAAATTGAGTCATACACTATCTGGTTTGTATTCTAAAAACAGCCTGAACA
>JAWUWK010000083.1:0-20676 GCA_034111875.1 Gammaproteobacteria bacterium | reverse complement strand
CAACTCGAAGCATCTACCAAGATATTTAGCAGAATTTTGTTTTAGGTTTAACCATCGATACAATTTAAGAAATTTACTGCCATTATTGGGTGAAATAATGGTAAGAACCCCGCCAATGCCCAAGAAATATTTAAAGCTAGCAGAGTCTTATGGCTAATCAGGAATAACTATGATCAACCACCTATGGTATAACCCAGTGAACAGCCCTGTTTGAGCTTACAGGGACTAACCTGTTGTTGTTAAATATTCAAAGGCGAGGAGAATACTCTAAAGATATTATATTGACTCGCGATACTCATTAGATAAACCATTGGAGTCTTATTTTGAGCGCTTTTATCGCGCCCTACCGCTTATTATTCGTTGCATGGAATGAGTTCGAGCAGAGCTAACAGACACGATCTGTATCTCCGGCGATCTTTTCTTTATATGAGCGAGATTGCCCTCCCCGAGGAGGCGCACAGTGATATCCGGATACTTTTAAAGTCCAGATAAGTCTGAAAAATAAAGTAAAAAATATAGACAAGTTTAATACTTAATGAAGACTATACAAATTTGCACAAGATAACGAAAGCACTACTTTGAAGCTATCAGCGTTCCAGATGGTTATACTTATCGGCTACGTCTAATGAATTTTCAGACAAGCTATTTGCATGCCAAACAGCCCTTTGGGTCTTCCGCTTTGTTTAAAATAAAGGGCTATAATAAACATTGCCAGATGCATAAAGCCTAGGACGGCGAAGAGCCGATAATTGACTTGCCTTATCGCCTCGAAATATAGCCCTGCTTATCAGAAAACTAGGTCAACACTCTTCAAGATACTTCTGTTGCAACATAAGGCGCAGCGCAATACTCAGCCTATGGTTTACCCTGTCAACGCTTAACCCGGCATCTTAGGCTGCAAGGTGCATCATTGTGGGTTTCGGCGGCCCGCTAGACCTTACCAAGCAGAAGGCTTTCAGCTCCAATCTTCTACCGATTTAACTAGCACACTGCCTGCCCTTTTATAGTGTTCCTAGGTGAAGGAGCTTTTGCTTTATAGAGGGTTTTTTAAAGCCAGTATTCAGCGGATTTGATCCGATAGTCCATTAGCACCGTATACATCATACTGTACCACCTAACGATACAAGGTTTTAGTCTACTTCACGCTTAAAGGAACTAGTTGATGTACAAGTTTGTAATTAATATTTGCCGAGAGGGTGTATTTTGAGCGCGTTTCAGGTTCTTCAATCTAAGATAAGTCAAAGCAATATCGATAGTGGGAAAATATCGGCGAGTCATTTAACAGACGAACTGGATAGATTAATAGCGGGTAATGATTTCGTCAGGATGTTAAGGCGTTCATCGCAACTTTCAATCACTGCAAGTCTCTCTGATGACCCCGCTAAGCTTGTCTGTGATCTAAGCGCTTTCGCCCAGCAAAGCGATTTTGCGACTGTCTTGTCAATGGAATCTCTGGCGAGCGTTAAGCACAACATTGCCGACGATCAGCTAGTTAAACACTTAACCCATCCAGTTGCTTTAGTGAGGCGACATGCAACTTGGCTTCTCTCTCGCAGAACTCCCAATGCCTTCGCATTCAAAGGGCTTAGCGATCAGCTAATGGTTGGCGGAATAGACTCGATGCACGCGCACCGTACCCTCCACAAGTGGTCAGCTTATAGCCCTGACACCATTAGTATTCACCTCGCCGAAAGGTTGGAGAGTACCCATAATGCAATTATTCGTGCACGCCTTATCGACTTGATCGGCGCTGTAGCGGGCTCAACTGAACTCTTACAGAGAATCGCTTCAGACTCTAGCGAGGCCTTGACCTCACGCATCGCTGCAATCGGCGCACTTGGTGAACGATTAACTAGCAAAGCTCAGCTAACGCTCAAAAAACTCGCCAGTGTTGATGACTTAATCGGCAATCACGCGGTGTTGGCACTCAACGATTTAGCCACTTTACAGGCACCTATTCCAAGCCAGAACAAGGCGGGGTTGCGAATCGCACAATTGGTGTTGACTGACGGTCTTGATGGCAAACTGAGCATGGGAGGTCGTGGCGATACGGGGGGCGTGGCTAGCTTGTTAGTGTCGCTGGGCGAAGCTTTGGCCCGCCGATCTGATGTTGACCATGTGTTGACTATTGGTCGGGGAACTTTCGCTGACACACTCGACCCCAAGGCTTCTAATCACAGTGCATTGGCCTACGCCATGATCGCTGTGGGAGACCACAGTCGTCCTGCACCAACACCAGAGAGTGTCTGGGAGCAATTGCCTTCAATCAAACGCGGCCTTCGCCGCATCTTGCAGCAAAATGCCCCAATCGATCTGCTCCACCTGCGAATGGCCGATGCGGGCACACTCGCCGGATTAGAGGTTGCCGATACACTGGGTGTGCCGATCTGTTTTAGCGCGGCTCCAGACCCTCACAATGTTATTCACTCGCTACAGTCACGTGGGGAGCTAGATCAGGATAAATTCGTTCAGCTATGCACTAAAGAACACGTCTGGTTCCGGGCACGACTAATAGAGCAACTAGCAGAACAGGCCGATCGTTTAGTGTTGTTTCCACGCGCAAAACCGAGTGACATTCTCAACCTACTTGGCATTGACTCCCATCGCAATGGCCAACGAGTAGCCGTGATCTCCGAGGGTATTGATCTCGACCTGATTCGTCGCACGCAATCGAGCTATTCCTGCGATGATAAAACAGCCCAAAAGCATCCAGATATTCTGCTTGCACTCGCCAATCAGATCCCAAAAAATCGCAGGAATTTACCCCTGCTGTTAAGTATTGGTCGTTTAAACCCTGTAAAAGGGATGGAGAGAGTTGCCGCTGCATGGGCTTTTAACAAGCATCTTCAATCCAGTTACAACTTAGTCATCGTCGGTGGTGACTTAGTTAATCCTTCACAGACTGAGAGAGCAGTGCTTAATGCCATTGATCAGGCTGTCCCTGTGAACGGAGCACATCGCGAAGGGCTTGTGCTCCTCGGTGGCAGGCCGCGTGCGGATATTGCAAGATTATTGGTCGCTACCGTTAAAGGTCGTGTCGGATTCTGGTCTCAGGACGGTATTTACGTCGATGGGGCGCTTAAAGAAGAATTTGGTCTCGCATTGATCGAAGCTCTCGCTGCTGGTCTGGTGGTCATTGCACCTAGTACTGGAGGACCGCCTACCTATGTAACTCAAGACGATACCGGCGTGCTGGTCGATCCAAGCGCCAACTTAGCAGCGGCAATAGTTCAGGGGACTGCTCTCGTTAGCCGCACAGGTAGAGGCAAACGGGCTCAAACAATGGTGGCAGAGCGTTACTCGATTGAAGTGATGGCAGAGCAATTGGTCAGCCTCTATCAATCGGACACTGTCTTATGATGACGTTACTGGTCATCAGCCCAGACTATGCATCACACTATGGCCCTTTAGCCGTTATTGCACGTGCGGCTCAACAAGACGATAAGCGCGTAATTATTGCCACGGGTAACGGTCTGAGGGCACGTGTCATCGAAGAGGGATTTGAGTGGCGCGAGCTCAATCTCGCCGCGTCTTCAAATAGCGGCGTTGTTACCAGAGATGCGTCGATCGATCGCTTTCTCGATGCCACTCGCAAAGGTGCGCTAGAAACCATTCGCTATCAGGCAAGACAACGCCAAATTGATCTGCTATGGAAACCTGAGCAGATAGCTAGTGACATTGCTAGCCTGCACAGCGATATAATGCCTGACGAAGTCTTAGTCGACCATGTGTCTTTTGGCTCAACGCTAGCGATGTATGCGCTTAATAAACCTTTTATAACCTTGGTACCGGGTCACCCTAGCCAGCTTCCTGTCAGTGATGAACGTTATGGAATTCCAGCGCAATGGCCAGCATGCCTGACGCCAGATCCACAGCAATTAGACGACGTTGAGCATCTAGCTGACACTGTTACCGCCGCCTTCACCGATAGATGGAACAGTGCACTGGCGAGTATCGCACCTGAGCGTGCCCCAGTAAAAGACGCCTTCAGAGTGCATGGTCATAGGGTGCTCTACAATAGCGTTTCATGTTACCACCGGGCCCTGCGCTTTAAAGCCTTAGCATCAGATCATCGATTTGTGGGTCCACTCGTGCGCCAAGAGCAACTCCCTGATCGTCTCATCGCCTGGCGTGATCAAAAGGACAATCAGCCACAGATTTATATTGCTTTAGGTACCTTTTTGTCGCACCGCGAAGATGTTTTGCTGTGCATTGCACAAGCACTGCGTAAAACTGGCTTACGCGCTGCCATGGCCATAGGTTCAATGCCGACACACCAGCTAGGCCCCATCCCTGAGGATTGGATAGTGGCGCGCGAACTGCCTCAAGTCGCTATGCTGCAGTATGCAGACTTAGCCATTCACCACGGTGGCAATAACAGTGTACAAGAATGTCTTGGCGCAGGAGTGAAACAACTAGTGTTACCCTTCTCGACTGACCAATTCGCTAACGCTGCTGATTTGGAAAATCTAGGTATAGCTGCAATTTTAGATCCTAACCAATTGAATACAAAAAAATTAACCGAGGCGATTGACGCGTTACTCGATGCTGCACGGCCAGCGGTTCAGCCCCGATTGACCCAAGAGGCGATTATCGATGCAATATTTGAGTGATTTTAACCATGTTATCAATTGTGAAAAAATCACACTAAACTAGCAGCATTGATCTATTGGCCAGATCTATCATTGTGCATTGAATGTTTAATTAGGTTTAATGCGGGGTTTGTTATTTTAATTCAATCACAGGCGCACTATTGATGTGTTCGGGTAACCCCTTTTAAGGCTGGTTTATCAAACAAGGCTTAAAAGGTCTTTGAAAATATAAAACACTGTCGATCAGTTATTATCGATACCAATTAAAGCGTTCCACTGGTTTTCAAAGAGACAGCCGCCGGCAAGCTGAATATAGAGTCCCACACTGATGAATAGTGACGTTTTATGTAACATTAAGTACTTTATCTCTAGCGGCGACAAAAGCTTGTCCCGATTTAGCGATGTCGTTCTCAGTTGTTGCCAAAGAGCAGACACTGATTCGAATAACCGGTTGCCCTTTCCATAGCCCAGCGCCTACCCAACAATCACGCGACGCTGAATATGTGCTATTATTTTTGGGGTTATACTGGCCTCATTAAAGCCGACTAATATTTGGTTAAATACAATCTGATTGAGAATGTTAAAGTTCTCTGCTCTAAGTTGTTCGCTGAACAGTACTGCTTTGGTATGTAAACCATAGATAAGCTCATCAATTCCGGATTTTCCAAGGTATTTAAGGTTGCCCAAAGCTCCACGACTCTTGCTCTTCTAGACATTTCGGGCGTATGTAACATACCGTCACGATTGTCGCTATAAACGGTGTAATTACCCGATGCCTGTAATGCATTGACGAGTGCCTCGCTATCACTGCACAAGATGATTCCATTATCGTAGGGAGTATTGAGTGTTTTATGACCATCCACCGAAAACGAGTTAGCCTGCTCTATGCCACTGGTTAGATGCTTCAATTTGTTAGAGCCCGCTGCCCACAAGCTAAATGCACCGTCAATATGTACCCATGCATTGGCCGTTTGAGCTTGTTGGCAAAGTGTTGCAAGATCATCAAAAGAACCCGAGTTAACATTACCTGCCTGCAGAATCAAGATGCTTCTATTGTCTAACTCAGGCACTTGATTGGCTTGAATTCTGCCTTCGTCATCCACTGCAATCCACTGAATATTGTCTGTACCAAAACCGAGTAATGCCGCTGCTTTTACAACGGTTCCATGCGCTTGGCAACCGGCAATGATTTTGATTTCAGGTGCACCATTTAAACCTTTTTGTTTATGTCCCTACCTATGTTTGAGTAAATACGATAGCGTGCCGCTGCCAAACCACAGAGAATAGCCATCGAAGAGCCACTGACAAAGCCTGCCACAACATTATCTGGTAAACCAAATAGCTCTCTTAGCCAACGTTCAGTGACGGTTTCTAATGCAGCGGCAATCGGTGAAGAGACATACAAGGGGGTATTTTGATCCCAAAAATCAGCCAACCAGCGTGCCGCAAGTGCCGCCGGCACCACGCCACCATTAACCAGCCCAAAATACCTACCGCCTATTTGGGATACCGTTGCCGGTGAGCCATACTGATGAAGGTCACTCAGAATTTTCCGAGTGAGTGTAGCGTTTTCAGGCATCGTTTCTTCGAAATGTTGTAAATTGGCAAGTGCAGTACCCGTTGGATAAACTTGGCGCTCTAAAGTGTTATCAGCATATTTTTTTGCTTGCTCAAAGATGGTTTTATCGCGCATTTCTTGAAACATTTCAGCTTGAATCGATCGGCTCATAGTGAACACCAATACAGCGCATTTTGAAATACCAGAGATTGCGCCTATTTTTTTAGTCTGACTAATAGCTAAAGTAACTAATAGGTAGCGACTTGCATAAATAATTATTTTAATAAGATGCTGTTTTTTATCACAATTTTGCTTTCGATAACGGTCAAGTGCCAAAATAATTTGGCACTTGTTAAACCCTTAGTGCATGCATCGGAATCGCTAAATTAGTGACAGTAAAACGTCACTCATCCATCACACAGCCATATTTCTCAAACCACTAGCGCCACCGTTGTACAGGTGATTGTGCTTAGGTTATATCTATCTTATAGACATTATGTTAATAACCCGCTTTTTGCCGCCAGATGTTTTTAAATTTTGTATAGACCGCTTTATAGCGACTAAGCAATAACGCAGAAAATATCAAAGAACAGCCAAGCACTTGCAGTAATGACATAGTTGCATCAAACCACCAGAGCGCAAAAAGCGCCGCCCATATCGGTTCCAGAGTCAAAATTACTGCTGCACTCGTCGCGGTCACTAAGCCTTGCGCCCAAGTTTGCAAAAAAAAACGCAGGCTAGTGCCCAATAAAACACTGGCCAAAAACCAACTCCATATAGACAGTGGTTGATTAAACTGCCAAGTCTCAATGCCACTGGACGCTATTAGCCCGACAACTCCCACTATTGACAACTGCACGCAAGCTAACACTGTAGTGGAAGTTTTTTTTGCTGCACGAGTATTCAGGTTGATGTAGATAGCTAAGACAATCGCGCTACCTAAAAATGCCAGCTCAGCCAACCCCATGCTAACACTGCTATCTAACGACAGACACGCCAGTCCAGCGATCACCACCCCCATCGACATCCATACTTCGCGCCTTGGACGCTCTCCAAAAAAGATCGCCACTACCGGTACCAGCACTACCCCTAAGCTGGTCAAGAAGGCCCCTACCCCTATATGCTGAGTATGCGCCAAGCCAGTTACCCACAACACCATCGCCAATGAGAAAACAATACCGACTAAAGACGTTCTTAACAGGCCACTCAAGCCTAGTTTTTTAAGGCCTGAGCAACAAAAAAAAGCCAATATAAAACCGGCCAATAAGAAGCGGCTACCGATAAAGAACATAGGTTCTAATCCATTTAACGCCTCTTTTGAAATAATCCAGCCCGCCGCGGCTATTAAGGTAACAGCCATTAACAGTAAATCAGCCTTCAGGTTTTTTGATATCACTTAGTTATTTCTCACTGTCTATGCCTTTCAATTGCTGCTGTTACTGCAGAGTTTTGCCACAGGCTAAAGGCATTAATCTTCAGTGCTATTAATCGCTGTTAATCTTACAAAAAACAGAATGTATCTCGGGCGTTTTTGGTTGGCACGCGCTGTAAAGCAAGGCGGCAAGACTAGTATGAATAACCGTAGAACAAACCTTGTCGCTGATCTACAATCCTAAATTCACCAGTGGCTTTAAGGCGGCATTTTTAAAGTTAGTTTTAGCAAAGCAAACAAACAGTCTATCACCACTGACTTTTAAGACTTTCAACTCATCTTCAACGCTTTTATTGCGGCTAGTCGCCAGTGCTTGAATAACATTATTAATCGCTTTATCAATAATTGTGGGGCTCGCTGGCTTTTCAAGCGCGGCATTTGCCAACAGAATATCAGGACTGAGTATGTTCTTATCTTGTAATACAGCGGTGGCGCAAATTTTCAGTTTTAATTTTTTACGGGTCTTCATCATGTCGGCAATTTTAACTAAGTAACCGCGCATTTCTTTATCCACTTGTGCGCTACCTGGTGCAAAAGAAATCGGTGCCAAATTAATAAAGGTCCCATTTTCCTTAGCTTCTAGCGCCGTTTTCGCGATAGTAATTAATGCGCCATAAGGCTGTAACGCCTTGGTTAATATACCAAACGCGGCTTGTTTCAAGCCCTTTTTAGCAATAATTTCAACCACACTAGAATAACCAAAATTAGGATCGTCTATAGAACCTGATACGGGAACCGAAAGCTTAATGTTTCCCTCATCATCTTCTAATACTGAAATAGCCACACCCAGTGGCATATTCAGCGAGCTATTAGTTTCAGAAGTCGCTTCACTTTCAGCTGAGCGCACACTTAGCTGCTGGATATTAATTTTATTTTCACCCTTAATAAGGTTGGCGGTAATGATGCCAGTGCTCTCGAGTGAAATTTTACCACTTTCAAGAAAGTATCCTGAAAATTTTCCGGCATAAGGGCTAATCACAGGCATAGAGAGGCTCTGTAGGTTTAATGACCACTTACCGTTTTTAGAAGATGCAAAAGGTGTAACGCTAGCAGTTAAATCTAAGACTGCACTGTCGTTTATTTTTGCTTTTAAAATGACCGGCACTGCATTATTGTTGTTATTATTTAACCCAGACACGTTTAATTGGCTGACGTTCACTTGGCTTTTAAACCAAGGGTCGACACTTTTATCTTCAATGGAAATTTGGTTACTGCCAGTCGTGACTATTTTTCCAATGTTATAACTAAACTTGGCATTGGCAGTGCTGGATTTTTCAGCGGGTTTATTGTCGGTTATAGACGCAAGTAACTTTTCAAGTAAAGGTAACTTTCCGGTCTCATCAATGTGCAAAAAAGTATTCGAGCCCGCTAAGTTAATCTGTTGAATTTTTAATTTATTTTGATCAACTAAGGTTAATTTATTGACCTTTAATGCATCGATTTTAGTCAATCCTGTGGCTTTTTTCGCAGAGGCTATGGCAAGCGCTTCGATATTTAGTTGATCAAAATCAAGGGATTTTTCTGTGTAATTAGCATTTTTTAGGCTTAGTTGATTAAAAGAGGCTATGTTCAGTGATTGGCTTAAGCTCGCTACTTTAAAGTTTGATAATGCTAAATTGACATTACTCACTACTGGCTTAGTAACAGCCATTTTATTTAAGCTAGTACTGAGTTGTAAGACATCACTATTGACGACAATATTTTTATCCAGTGTTAACTTTAATCCAGTCGTCTTAAGTTTGGGTGCAGCTGTGATTTTCAATGCTTTAGCGAAATCATAAAGACTGACAGGTCCATTAACATCGATATTGTTAACATTTAATTTAATCCCTGCTTGAGAAAATAATAAACCCCTAATCGATGCATTCGCAGTCAGATTGATACTTGAGGGCGATCCTTTGATTAAATCAATAATGACAGGATTCTTAGCTGTTTTTGTAACCATTTTCTTGAACGTCAGTTTTGTTGCCGCACGCTTAAAATAGAAATCAGAGACTGTTGTGTTATCAGCGATTGTCAGCTGATTAATTTGGCCTTTTTCAAAAGACAACTGCAGTGGTCCCTGCCAGTTAAGTGCTGCTAGTTTAAGTATGTTTTTACTTTTCTGTGACACTGAAAGCGCTTTTAAGGCGAGTTTTCCTGTAAGGCTGGTTTGTTGAAGTTGAGCATCTTGTAGTGATAAATCGCCCTTCCCCTGCCATTGAAGATTACCTAAATCAAAACTTTGCTGTTGCTCTTTCCATACCATTGAGGAAAGTTCAATACTGCCATTATGGCCAAGATTACCAGAGAGATTATTAATATCTAAATCAAGCTTGAGGTCTAAATCAGCGACCCCTGACAATTGCGGTAATATTCCAGAGGTTACTGATTCAATCGCAAAATCTTTAATTTTAATCTCTAATTTTGACTTTTTATGTTCTGCTAATAAGGTTCCAGTTGAGTTGATGTTTAAAGGGGAGTTATTCAGTTGGCCGCTTAAGTCAAAACTCGTTTGGGTGGTTTGATCCCACTGATAAATATCTCTGATCGAGGCTTGAGTTATATTCAGTTGTTGTTTAAAAGGTTTTATATCCGCACTAAAGTCTATATCCGAAATGAGTACTTCTTTAACGCCAAACTGCCAATCACTAGGTGATGTTTGCACTGGTGCATCTTGCAGCTGTTTTGCCTTAAATTGATTAATGTCGATGGGCCCAAAGTAAAAAGCATTCGAAGTCTGCTTAATGCCCGCTTTAAAACCAGAGAGTTCTAGCTGATCGACTAATAATTTCTTATCAAAAATAGCCTTATAGTTCAGTTCTATTTTGAGCTTGTCTACCTGTAGAATGGGCTTGTTATCAGCCTGAGCATAGAGCCCTTTGATGATGATTGCCCCCGACCACCACTCAAATTCAATATATTCAAACTTAGGCTCGCTGACACCTTGGCTTTTTAGCCATCTAATCGCTTGATCTTGAATAAGGTATGGCAGGCCGAAAATAGCCACTGAGACAACCGCAATAAAAGCAATGAAATAACGCATATAACAAATTTCCTGGAGACAAAAAAATACCTTTGAATTTAGCTTATTTTAAAGCTCAAGCATAGAAGGTATTGCTCAGGAGGTTAAAGTTTATGTTGATTTGTAAATTGCCATTGTATCTAGCCGGCCAGAGCACTTAGAGAATGAGCCATTTTAAATGCCATATATTTTAAACCTGATTGCGTGACGACAACCTGATTATAAGGTGCATGATATTGGTGTTGAATTGAAAAACATTAACTTTATCCACCGCTTTAGTGAGTGTTTTTCTTACCAATGCAGAATCTAAAGCGAGTCAATGATGCGACAGTGAAGTCACTGATTCAGTGTCACTAATCAAGACCTTTATTGTAGATCAATCAGCGTCAAGCATTGGCCAAGATAGTCTGTTTCAATTGGTTGATCTCAGGCGAACCCATTGGCGCGCCTAATCTGCCAAATCTAGGTTGGACTCTATTACTGATCAAAATCGGCGGGATTGCCAGTTGCCCACGCAACAGATTTACCTTTATCTAACGCTCTAAAAGCGTTCATTTCCTCTTCATCCAGTTCAAAACAAAAGACATCTAAATTTAACTTCATTCGGTCGGGGCTGATACTTTTTGGAATAACCGGGATATTTTGCTGGACAGCCCAACGCAATAAGATTTGTGCCTCAGATACTGCATATTTTTCAGCCGCCAGCTTAAAAAGCGAGTGATCAGTTTTGCCTTCTGTTTTCATTTCTTCTGTCTTCGAACTGTCTTGACCAGGGGTCTCTCTCCAAGTGGACAGAGGCACCAAACTGCTATAAGCCATAGGATTAATTGAGTTTTGGCGCATATAAGAGATTAACTCTGGCTTTTGTGACCATGGATGCAACTCCACTTGATTAAGTTGAGGTAAGGTAAGCCCAGCGCTTTTGATTTCTTCTAAGTGGCTGATATTGTAATTACAGACACCAATATGTTTAACTTTTCCAATCTTCTGCAGATGAATCAACGCCTTCCACTGTTCAAGTCTTTGATCTTTTGCAAAAGGAGCATGAATAAGATAGAGATCAATATAATCCACTTTAAGCTTTAGAAGGCTTGCATTGAACGCTTCGATTGATTCTGCATAACCTTTAGCTGACTCTCCCCAAGCCTCATTACCTGGCCAAAGTTTTGTGGTAATAAAGAGTTCTTCTCGGCTAAAAGTTCCCATAGTTAAGGTCTTCTCAACAGCGTTTCCAATTCCCTCCTCATTGAAATAACCTTGAGCGGTATCAATGTGGCGATAGCCTAGATCAAAAGCCGTTAAAATCACTGATTCGGCATCATCATTTGAAATTAAATAGGTACCGAATCCTACCAGCGGCATCTGTGAATTATTCAGTGTCAGTGTTTCAGTCATCAATATCCCTTGCGATCAATTATTGGTAAATCGTACCTAAGTGTAATTTAGCTCTATCTGAACATTTCTGCCTGCCTTAAAGTCTTTAATACGTGCAAAATCCTCCAAGATGTCAGAATCTCACTGGATATAAATTAACTCTGAAGATAGTATGTTTATAGGGGAATATAATTATGAATATCCAAAATTTAACCAATATGTCTCTGCAGGCATTTAAAAACACTAAAGAAAATCAGTTGTTCCTGCACCACGACAGCGGCTTTTTTTTGATCAAAACGAGCGAACCATCTGAGTTAAGTGCTACATTTTACGAACCGGTTCTTTGCTTGAACCTCCAAGGCGAAAAAGAAGTGATCACGGGAGAAAGTAAAATCATCTTTGCGCAGGGAGAATCACTCATCGTTAGCCATGCACTACCTGTCGTATCTAGAATTACCCAAGCGAGTAGTCAAGAGCCGTATATCGCCCTCGTGCTTAGCTTAGACATAAGTATCATTAGAAGCCTTTATGCAGACTTTGGCGAATCTGCGCTATCAATGCAGGGAGCACATGCAGTAGAAACGGTAAAGGCCAATGCGCAATTATTAGATTCATTATTTAGATTGATGCAGGCATCTCAAAATAAAATTGATTCATTAGTCTTATTCAGTCAAATTTACCGGGAGGTCCATTTTAGGCTTTTGCAGGTGCCTTTGGCTGGAATGTTGAGAGACTTATTAAGAGTTGGTAGCCACGCAAGTAATATATCAAAGGCTATATCTATCATACGCCGCCAGTTCAATAAGCCATTGTTCGTTAATGATATAGCAAAGTCAGTCGGCATGAGTGCTTCATCCTTTCATCAACATTTCAAAACGATTACCCAATCGACACCTTTACTGTATCAGAAAGATCTAAGACTGTTAGAAGCGAGAAGGCTAATTAAAGCGGAGGGCGATAGTGTCACGGCTGCCGCTTTGAAAGTAGGTTATAATAGCCCGAACCAATTTAGCAGAGAATACACCCGAAAATTTGCAGTGAATCCTAGTATAGATGGGAAGTACGTTTAAAACCAACACCCAACATTTAGGTTCATATTTTGTGATAAATCAGTGGCTGCTACAATTTAATAGCTCTTGGGAAATCCCATTCTAACCATTGTTTTTTCTAAATTTATATGTTTTGCTTTAACTCTAATTTAAACCTTCATCTACAGAGTTAAAAATTGATAACAAACAGGAGTTTGCACGATGAAATACCAGCTTAGTATTAATAGTGAACAACATGACGTTGATGTAGAAGAAGACACTCCCCTGTTGTGGGTGTTGCGCGACACACTCAACATGACAGGTACAAAATTCGGTTGTGGTGTCGCCGCGTGCGGCGCCTGCACTGTCCATTTAAATGGCACACCGGTGCGCTCTTGTCAGTTACCTGTAGGCCAAATTCAAGCGGGTGCCAAAATCGATACAATTGAAATGATGGCGAACAAAACTGAAGGTGTTGCCATTCAACAAGCATGGATTGAGCATCAAGTTCCCCAATGCGGCTACTGTCAGTCAGGCCAAATCATGAGTGCCTCGGCTTTAATACGCGATAATGCCAACCCCAGTGATAAAGAAATTGATACGGCGATGAACGGTAATATTTGCCGTTGCGGTACCTACAAACAAATTCGCGCTGCCATCTCTAGCGCCGCTAGTACACGAGGTAATAACAATGCTTAAAAAACAGCCCATGCTGCTCGACAGACGCAGCTTTTTAAAAGCAACTTCGCTGTTAGGCGGTGGCTTGCTATTAAGCTTGAACACCCCTGTATTTGCTGCGGATTCTAACACTACCAAAGATTTTTCACCCAGCGCTTATATTCGCTTGATGCCCGATAACAGTGTCATCATTTCCATTGGTCAGTCTGAAATGGGCCAGGGCGCGCTTACCGGCATGGCACAAATAATTGCCGAGGAATTAGATTTAAACTGGGCCGATGTCACTGTCGATAGACCCGCGGCGGCCGCGGCGTTTAACAATGTACGAGTACCGGCACAATTCACTGGGGGGTCTTCATCTATAAGAGGTTTTTATACCTATTTGCGCCAGACAGGTGCCGCTGCCCGTCAAGTATTGTTAGCCGCGGCTGCTCAGCATTGGGGACAAGATATTGGTTCGCTAAAAACCCAAGCGGGTCAAGTTATAAACAGCCAAAAAGAGCGCATCAACTACGGTGAACTTAGCGCTATCGCCGCGAAGCTTACACCGCCTGCACTGGATAAGGTAAGATTAAAAAAAGCCAGCGAATTTACGATTATTGGCAAAGCCCTTAAACGCGTCGATGCGCCAGATAAAACCACCGGAAAAGCAGTCTTCGGCTTAGATATTTCTTTGCCAGGTATGCTCAGTGCAGTGGTATTGCATCCCCCTGTATTTGGTGCAAAAGTAAAGACTTGGAATGCTGATGAAGCAAAAGCTCATCCTGGTGTCGTCGATGTTTATGAAATATCCGGCGGTATTGCCGTGGTGGCGAATAGCTACTGGCGAGCGTTAAAAGCACGCGAGAAACTGCAGGTAACTTGGAGTGAGGGAACCCTTAGCATCACAGATGATAGTCAGCATAAAGCGGCGCTTTCACAAGCGCTGCAGCAAGAGGGTTTAACCGCTCTAGATCGCGGTAATATCCAAGGGTTAAGTGCTGACGATGAAGCCACTGTGGCATCAGAATATTTTGTGCCCTTTTTATCACAAGCTTCAATGGAACCTTTAAATTGTACGGTACATGTGAAAAGTGACAGCGCAGAAGTGTGGACAGGCACTCAGGCACAAACGGGGGTCCAATGGGCCGTTGCCAAATTAACAGGCCTCTCGCCAGAAACAGTCAAAGTGAATACCACTTTTTTAGGTGGCGGTTTTGGTCGTCGCTCGGTGCAGGACTTTGTCATACTGGCCACTGAGGTAGCTATGCGACATCCAGTGCCTGTCAAAGTAATATTTACCCGTGAAGACGATATGAAAGCGGGATATTATCGCCCTGCTGCCGCCTGTCAGTTATTAGCCAGTCTGGACAGTACAGGTAAACCTGATAGTTTGAGTGTAAAACTCGCCGTTCCAGATTTAGTAGAGCACACAGGCTTAAAGTTCTTGCGCACTCCTGAAGGCGTCGATGGAACAGCTGTTGAAGGTTTTGGTGCGCATTTTCCCTATGCGATAGCCAATGTGAAAACCCAGTGGATAAAATATGATTCAGGGGTGCCTGTTTGGTTTTGGCGCGCAGTTGGCGCTAGTCAAAATGCCTATTTTTTAGAAACGTTCATCGATCAACTTGCCAGCAAAGCCAAGCGAGATCCGCTGCAAATGAGACTCGATTTACTCCAAGAGCAGCCTAGATTTATAGCGGTATTAAAGCAAGTTGCAGAAAAATCTGATTGGTACACACCTATGCCTAAAGGCAGGGCTCGCGGCATCGCTGTTTTCGAATCTTTTGGCAGTGTCTGTGCACAAGTGGCAGAGGTATCATTAGCTAATGGCAAGCCTGTGGTTGAAAAGGTCATTTGTGTTGCTGATGTAGGCCAAGCGATTAATCCGGATTTAGTTAAAACTCAAATGTATGGCTCCATCATTTATGCATTATCAGCGCTGAATAATGGTCAAATTACGTTTCAAAATTCTCAAGTACAGCAAAATAATTTTTGGGACCATCCAGTCGTTCGTATCTCTGAGGTACCTGAAATGGAAGTCACACTCATCGATAGCAATGCGCACCCTGGAGGCGTTGGCGAACCCGCTACTCCACCGCTCGCTCCCGCTGTGTGCAATGCACTCTATGCACTGACCGGACAAAAAGTATTAGAGCTGCCTTTAGCAGGTCAGACCTTTAGACTATCGTGAAGGCTATAAGCTTCAACCACTTTCAATCGAGGCCACTTGAACTTGATTAAGATCAACGAGTTAGATATAGAGCATAATGCAGATAATGCAGATAATGCGAGCGATATCTTTCGATTTATCATTCATAAACAAGCACAAGGTTGTGCTTGTAGCTTGATTATAGTGACTAATACAATAGGCGGAACTCTGCGAGCGCCTGGGGCATTAATGAGTGTGGCAAGTGATGGTGCGGTGGCAGGCTATGTATCGGCCGGTTGTTTGGAAGCTGATTTAATTCACCAGGCCAAACAAGTCCTGATTCAAGAAAAACCACGCACTGTGCGTTATGGGCTCGGTTCAGATTATCGTGATATCAAGTTACCTTGCGGCGGTGCTATTGAATTATATATAGCACTAGCCCCCAGCACTAAAACTTTGTTCAAGGCGACCCAGCTACTGAGCACAAATAATGTCCGTAGTGCTTTGCACTTAGTAATTGCCAACAATGGCAGTATTGAATTGACGCCGCACTTTAGCGCTAATGATCATACTAAGTGCTTTAAAATAAAGCCTAAATTACGTATTAAAATCTTAGGTCGAGGTACTGAAACTATTGCTCTTGCACGATTATCAAAGGTGTCGGGATTTGAGGTGACAGTACAATCACCAGATGCGAGATGCTTGGAAACAATTCATAGTATCGGCGGTTGTCAAACCCAACTTTTAACCACCGTCAATCATATCTCTAAAAATCGAGATGATAGATGGACGGCCTGTGTGCTAATGTTTCATGATCATCACTGGGAAGCAGCTCTATTAAAACAGGCATTAGCTAGTGAAGCCTTCTATATTGGCGCTTTAGGCAGTGCCCGCGCGCATGATGCCCGATGCCAGTCACTACTAGATTTGGGTCTATGTGCAGCGCAAATAGAGCGTATCCATGGGCCAATCGGCATCATCCCCTCTATGCATGATGCCGCTAGCTTAGCTATCTCCGTGCTGGCTGAAATAATCTCTGAATATAGTCGTTTAGATACGCCATGAAAATCGACACTATTACCTCAGTAGTGTTAGCAAGCGGCTTATCTAAGCGTTTTAGTGAAGGCCCTAAATTGCTGGCCCCATTTTTAGGTAAGCCACTGTGCGCGCATGCTATAGATGCTGTAATAGCGACGCCTTTTATGCAGAAAATTGCCGTTGTACCTGCCGACAATCATGAATTAAGGCATTTATTTGAAGTAAAAGGTTTCTCGTTAATCACTAACCACAATCCTAGCGATGGTATCGGTAGCTCTATTGCATTAGCCGTGCAAACTGTCGCTAATACAAAAGCCGCGGGTATGATGATAGTGCTTGCTGATATGCCATTTATCAAGCCTGCGCACTTTATTGCACTCAGTGATCGTATTAGTGCAGGTTGTGCCACTTGTATCAACCAAAATCAGCAGCTACCCCCAGTACTATTTAGCCGTGAATACTTCGATAAGTTACAAAAAATACAGGGTGATAAAGGCGCTAAAAGGCTGCTTCAACAGGCAACAACACTCGTAGAAATAGCGATAACATCAAAAGCTGCTATCGATATCGATGAGCTAAAAGATATTACTAGACACCTTTACACTCAATAGCGAGCGAAGGTAATACAAGGCATAAAACAAACGAAAACTGGCGTAAATACTGATAAGTTAGGGTTTTGAGTTTGCTTTTAACGCCGTCTTAATTAGCGCAATAACAGGGTAGAAAATTCAAGAAATCACCTTTACTGCGACAATAGTAATAGGGTATTACTCTATAGAACCTCGAGAGAAACAATAGCGATGAAAGCAGCATTATTTAATAATTTTGGAGCCGCCTCAGATGTCCTGCAACTAATAGAGCTTGATAAGCCATTAGCTAGCCAAGGTGAGGTACTAGTGCGCATGCATACCTCAGGGGTTAACCCTTCAGACACCAAAAAGCGTGCCGGCGCCTTCCCTCACTTGCTCGATAATGGAGCGGTAATCCCCAACAGTGACGGTGCGGGAGTTATAGAATCGGTGGGCAAGGGAGTCCCCTCTTCACGCCTTGGTGAGCGAGTTTGGATCTATCAAGCGCAGTTCGCCCGACAGCACGGAACGGCAGCACAATATGTTGCGATTGATACAACCCGCGCGGTCACTCTGCCAGATAATGTTTCCTTTGCGGTAGGTGCCTGCATGGGTATTCCGGCCATGACAGCTCACCGCTGTGTTTTTGCAGATGGTTCTGTTGAGGGGCAATTACTGTTTATTACCGGCGGCGCAGGACGAGTGGGACACTATGCTATTCAATGGGCTAAACAGGCCGGCGCGATAGTCATCGCAACTGCGAGCAGCGAGGAGAGCCGACAGCAATGTATTGACGCTGGAGCCGATTGCGTGGTTGATCACAGCGATCCACAGATGGTGACTCAGGTATTAGATTACAGCGACGGAGTCAGGATTGATCGGGTGATTGATGTTGAATTTGGCGCCAACCTCAACAGCAGTTTAGCGCTGCTAAAGGTTGGCGGCACCCTCGCATCCTACTCATCGACCGTAGTGCCTGAACCTCTATTGCCGTTTAGACAAATGATGTTTATGGATCTAACCATTCGCATGATCATTGTCTATGCCATGCCGGAAGAAGCCAAGCGAGCGGCTATCGCCGATATTAGCCAAGCACTGCAGAAAAATAATTTGCAGCATCGCATTGCAGCCCAGTATCCGCTCCAGGACATAGCGCTAGCCAATCAAAAAATTGAGAACGCAGGATTTTATGGCTGTGTTATCCTCGATATCGAATAGCGTTATCAAGCATCCATTGCCTACTTACAATAGCGTGATGTCTTTGTAGACGAGTAATAAAGATTCATACTGAACACCTCTACCAGTCTTAATTCTAGACTGTAAACTCTCAGTATAGAAAAATAAAGTAGCATACTGAGAGTGGTCTAGCTTAAAAGCAGGGTGTTTTTTTGAGTAATAAAGCGGCACCCGTAATGTCAAAAGATTACTGCGCGTTAACGGTGGCCGCATTCGGCCTTTCCTGCCACTAATATCTAAAATCTTTCACGGCTGTATCGGTAGCCAATATTTGTCTGCTAAGCTATAATCTAATCTGGGTTTATTTGATGCACCTAGCACCTGTCCCAATCTCTAAAAGCCCCGTTATTCGAGGTTTTTTGTCGCTCAGAAGTGCTCACTAAACCTACAAATCGCCGCCTTATAGGTTTATTGTACTTTACCCACCCAGCACAAAAATTAGCGCGGAATGGTTATATAAATTTAAGAATATTTTCCTGTTTTTACAGTGTAAGAAAATTTTTTTTCATATCTCGCCGGAGAATATTTTGACCCTCAAGACGCTTCAGGCTTCTATAAAGTGTTTCATGAGCGATTCCCAGCTCCTCAGCAATATTCTTCAGTGATTCACTGATAGTCATGGTGTGAGTATGTGGATCTGCATGGAGCCTAACCCAAGTTAACAAACGTTCGTCTGCCGATTGAATATTGGCTAGCTCTAGCTTAGTTCTCAGTGTCAGAATTTCTCCCGACATATAAACAGCTAGGCTTTCTGAAAATTCAGGGTGAGAGCGAAGTTTTTCTAACACTATTTCTCTGTTGTAGTAGCTAAGGCGGGAATCATAATTAGCCACCGCATCACAATGGTAGTGAGATGCAAACATTGATGCTTCAGCTAACAGCATGCCTTGCGTGGCTTTATGGATAGTTAAAAAGTGGCCGTGGCTTAACGGTCTTATAAGATGGACTTCTCCACTTTGAACTAGCTAGCATTTCGTAATAGGTTTTCCTGCACGAAAGAGCACATCGCCGCGTGATAGCTTTTTAGTTTTGCTGTTTTCCAACTGTTCAGTGAGTAATAGGGGGAAAGAAAGTTTCATGAGAGCCTTACGTCAATGTGTATGATTTGAATCATACACATTGAATCATTGAGTAGCTAAGGTACACAAAACCAATGCAATTAAGGATCAAAACATGAAATCTTTCTTATATTCACTTGTTAAAACCAGTTTGGTATCACCCACACTCTATGCTGCTTCTAATCACGCCACTCATGAGGCAAAAGTGGGAAGAACATACCTATTCTAGAAAAAAAATTAACAGCATATAAGCATCAGATTGTCGTGGCGCTTCCAACAGAGTCTGGGCAGTCGATATTTGGTTCAATAACTGAAATCAATCAGCTATTAGAGGAGGGAAACGTTGATTGGGCTTCAGTTGATTTAGCTGCTGTTATGGAACATTTGAAAGATATGAACAATTTAATGCTAAGCACTAAAGTATCAAAAACCGAACTGTCTAGTGGATTAGCTATTAATGTTTCCAATTTTAATAATGGACAACGGGCTATGGATAACATGATCCCTGCTCACACGGACTTTTTACGTGGAGTAAGACCTCATTGGACAATAAGAAATGAGAGAAAAGGTTTAGACTATACAATCACTGTGACATCAGCAATTCAAACATAAGCAATTAAAATAAAAGCCTTAGGTTTTTCAGGTTTGATGGTACAAGATGATCACCATGCTTCCCATCATATGGGGCTGGCCCTAAAGAAAATAATCCATTCTGATATTTGTTCAGGACTCCATTCAAGACGTAACTTTGATTCGATAAGAGCGATTATGTTAGGCGTCATTTTAGTTACTTTACTTGCCTAATATCGACGTCGAGACGCTCTCTCTTGAGCTTGTTTATAGCGATAGCCTCTTGCGCCTGTATGACGTATCAGTTCTCGGTTAACAGTGGATTGACTAACCCCAATAGACGTTGCAATTTCCCGCTGCGAATAACCTCTTTTCTTTAGCACATATATCTGGCATCGTTGCTCATAA
>JAWUWK010000082.1:0-52795 GCA_034111875.1 Gammaproteobacteria bacterium | reverse complement strand
GGAAATTAGCGAAGCGCTGGATGCTGATGTTTATTTTGCTCACCCATACAGTTCGTGGGAGCGTGGATTAAATGAAAATACTAATGGTTTACTTCGACAGTATTTTCCTAAAAAGACCGACTTCAAAAAAGTAACACAGTGAGAGGTTAGGCGAGCAGTTGAAAGATTAAATACACGGCCAAGAAAGTTGTTGGGTTATAAAACGCCAAGTGATTTAATGGCCGAACACATAGCTGCCCTAGCAGCTTAAGCAGTGATGCACTTCGGGTTTGAATCCGCGACATGAGAAAATATGTAATACCCCAGTTTATACCCCTACCAACTCACGACTAAAGTTAACCAGCTGAATTTTAACAAATTTAGTATTAATAACGCTTTGTCAGTTTTCAAAGCAGACCTAATTTAGAATTGTATTTTTCCAAATAAATAGTCAGCTTAGCTACCAAAGCGGTGATTGAACTTTAAAAAAGGTGTACTTGTGTAAGGGGCATTTCCCCCCGACTTAGATGCCTACAAAATTATTACCAATACTCCCCATCAACAGCTTTGTGATAGCTCAGTAACCTTGCCCACAAATTTATACTGAAAGCGGTCGAATTTTGCAGGTTGCTTTATACAATCATTTTCAACTTAAACATTTTAAGCTGAAATATGAGTAAGAGCGGATTGTAATGCTTGCTCTCTGGATGAGCAGTGATTGTTACTTGAGATTAAGCCCAGCACTTTCAACTTTTCTAAACGCTCACGTGTTTCAACATTAGGACACAACAATAACACCTCACATTGCGCATCTAATGCGTCTTTTATCGCATTTTCCAACGCCAGCCCTACGGTCACATCTATCATTGGTACATCGCTTAAATCTAAGATCATAACCTGATAATCAGAAATGCTAGTATGTTGACGAGATATTGCTTTTGATACACTAAAAATCATTGGTCCAGACAGGTAGAAAAATAATACTTTGCCATTTGCCTCCTCTAATATAGCCTGTTCTCTGACAGTAAGTGGTACATCATTATCAGTATCACTAATGGCTTTTACTTGACGTGCTTGTGCCCTACTCAACTGCTCAATAATGATAATATTTGAGATAAACACGCCTAAACCAACCGCGACAATTAAATCAACAAAAACAGTCAGTAGCATAACACCATACATGATAGACATGCTTTGAATGCTGACTTTGTGAGCGCGTTGAATAAAGCTCCAATCTAATATATTTATACCCACATAAACGGCAATTCCTGCTAACACCGCCATCGGAATAGGTTCAGTTAACCCTCCTGCAACGAGAACCACCAAGGTCAATACCAAGGCTCGCACAATGCCAGACAGTGGCGAACGCGCACCAACTTGTATATTGGTGACTGTCCCCATGGTTGCACCCGCACCAGGTAGCGCTCCAAATAACCCAGAGATCATATTAGCAATACCTTGTCCACGAAGCTCTTTATCGGAGTCATGTTCTTTACGTGTTAATGAGTCGCCAATTACAGCGGTTAATAAGGTATCAATACAGCCTAATGTACCGAGCACTAAGGCATCGATAACCATAGTGGTAAACATCTCAGCATTAAAATATGGAATAACCAACGATGGTAACCCAGCCGGAATAATACCAATGCGTCGTATACTGTCAGTATCAAATAAATACATTGATAGCAGTGTCACGCCTACTAAAGCGACTAGTTGTGCTGGGACATATTTTCGATATTTTTTCGGAAAATAGATTAATAATGCGAGGGTAAGTAAACCCAGTAATAGTTCATTAAAATTAACAGTAGAAAGCATTTCAGGCATTGCTGAAAGTGTACCAAGAACCCCACCATCAGGTGCTGAATGCCCTAATAATGGTGATAACTGTAAGATAATTAAGATAACACCAATACCAGACATAAAGCCGGAAATCACACTATAAGGCATTAAGGTGACATACTTTCCAAGCTTAAGCGTGCCAAGGAGAACCTGAAATGCCCCTGCCATCATTACCACTGTAAATGACATCGCAATACCGGTTTCTGGATATTTAGCCATCATACTGGTTAACACGGCCGTCATAATAACCGTCATTGGACCCGTTGGCTCTGAAATTAAACTCGTTGAGCCACCAAAAAGGGCAGCAAAAAAACCGACCATAATAGCGCCCCAAAGGCCCGCTTCTGCCCCTGCGCCAGAAGCAACACCAAAGGCAAGCGCCAAAGGTAAAGAGATAATCGCAGTGGTGACACCACCAAAGATATCTCCCTTTAAATTGAGATGTTCAAAACGATGTCCAAGCAAAATTTAAGCCTCTGTTAAAAATATGGAACTTTATTTGTGAAAGCCACACACAACCCATTAACGTATAGATGAAAGGACTTACAGTGATTCTAACTGTGCAATTTTTTCACTAATGGATTGTTGATTGTCCCCAATGAAATTAATGTGTCCTAATGTTCTTTGTGCTTTAACTGCTTTGTTATACCGATACAGCTTATAGTTTCCAGTTAATACATCAAAAGGAGGTTGCTCGGTGCCAATTAGGTTAAGCATACCCGCTACTGCTATTTGCTTAGTGTTACCAAGTTTAGCCCCGCTAATGCTCTTATATGATTTTCGAATTGGCAGGTAATACTGGCTAGCTGAGTCCAGTGTCCTCTATTTTGAACACGTGGAGCTCATTCATTAACAATCAGCTGATCATCCATAACAAAACACTCCATGGCGATTACCCCAAAAACCAATATGGGACACCGGCTAACCAATATAAACCAATATGGGACACCCATAAAGTATTATGTATAACCTCTGTTTATTAATGACTTAAAGTGGATAGTCATTTTTTTATTGTTATATTTTCGAAGAGACGACAACACTCGCTGCGAAGCACCACCACATCCCTTGATATTGCCGCGCCAGCTATTACCGAAGCGTCGTACCAATGATTTTAGTGAGCAATACGTCAAAGTCACCTCAAGTAGTACGATCAACATCAAACGCGTGACGTTTACGGTTCCTTCACGCCTGATTGGTCATCGTTTACTGGCTCATATTTACGATACGGCACTTGATCTCTTTCTTGGTCACGAAAAAACGTTATCTTTATCCAGAGTCTATGCGCAAGGAAGCCTGCGGTCACGTGCGGTAGATTATAAACATGTTATCCACTGACTGGCGAAAAAACCCAATGCACTTAACTATTCACATTTACGAGAGGATCTAATTCCCGAGGGCGATTTTAGTTTGTTGTGGGAGCAATTAACTAAGGTACAGGTGAGTGATAAAGACTGCCGGTATATGATTGAATTATTGCTAGTCGCACATAATGACGATTGTGAGCAGTCACTTGGTCGTTATATGTTGAATAATTATGAACAAGGTAAACGTATATCCATCGATATGTGCCGACAAATGTTTGGCCCCGGCCGTGTTGATATACCAGACATTGTCAGCCATCAACACCAAATAAGTGATTACGATAGCTTGCTTGGAGGGTTACATGGCTAATGTCCAAAGTTTACCGATTTTACTGAAAGAATTACATTTAAGTGCAATAGCTAAAGAATAGGAGGTTATTGCCCAAAAATCGATCACAGAGCAATGGGAGCCTGCATTATTCCTTGCCGAGCTGTGTGAGCTTGAAGCTAATCAGCGGCATGAAAGTCAGTTAAAGCGGCTTCTCAAAGACAGTAAATTACCCGTTGGCAAGCAACTTCATCAATATTACTTTGATGAAGTTGAAGGTGTAACATCACTACAAATCAAGCAAAAAACGTATCAAACCGACTGGGTTAGGCAGGCCACAACATGCTAATTTTTGGCGCAAGTGGATTAGGTAAAACCCACTTAGCCTGTGCGATAGGCTAAGGACTACTTGAAAAAGCAGTACGAGTTAAATTCAGTACGAGTACGGCGATTGTTCTGGAATTACAGCGAGCAAAAGAAACGTTGGAGTTAAATGACGCTCTGAGAAAGCTTGATAAATATGAGTTACTCATATTAGACGATATCGGGTACGTGAAAAAGAGTGACAGTGAAAGTCAGGTATTGTTTGAATTGATTGCGCATCGATATGAACGCGGGAGTATGTTAATCACTTCAAACCAAGCGTTCAGTGAGTGGGACAGTATATTTGGTGACAATATGATGACAGTTGCCGCTATTGCCAGGCTGGTTCACCACAATGATATTTATCAAATTCAAGGAGAGAGTTACCGTAAAAAAAAGGCAATGAAAATAATATCCAGTACCGGCCAAGCTAATTGACGCCGACCGCCGGACAAGCTAGAGATGAATTGATGATAGAAGCTTACTTTCACAGTGAATCAGGAGAAGAATTACATACTTTCGGATTTATCGACTGGAACTTCCCAGAAGACGCATACCATCCAAAGAAGCTAATTAAGTCTGATGATTTTTTATTTGAAGAGATTCAAAGTGCTATCTGTGGTTCATACCAAGTATTAGAGGACATGGGCTGGACTTACAACTAAAAAAGGGATGCCGCTGTCTCCAACTAAGCATCCCTCATTGTCTACATCAATGTCTACAGAAGATTGTAAGACATTGATTAAGAAAGGCCATAAGGCCGATGGTTGGCTTACATCATGCCGCCCATACCGCCCATGCCGCCCATGCCGCCCATATCAGGCATAGCAGGAGCACCACCGGATGCTGCTTTATCAGCAACCATTACTTCAGTTGTGATCATTAGACCAGCAACAGAAGCCGCTGCTTGTAGCGCTGCACGTGTCACTTTAGCAGGGTCTAAAATACCCATCTCTATCATGTCACCGTATTCGCCTAGCGCTGCGTTATAGCCGTAAGAGCCTTTGCCTTCACGTACTTTAGAAACAACCACTGAACCTTCATCGCCTGAGTTTTCAGCAATTTGACGTAACGGTGCTTCAAACGCTTTTAAGGCTAATTCGATACCGACTGTTTGATCAGCGTTAGCGCCTTCAAGACCAGTTACTTGTTGCAGTGCACGTACTAGTGCCACACCACCACCGGCGACAACGCCTTCTTCAACAGCAGCGCGCGTTGCATGCAATGCATCTTCAACACGTGCTTTCTTCTCTTTCATTTCAATTTCAGTTGCCGCGCCAACTTTAATAACAGCAACACCGCCGGCTAGCTTAGCAACACGTTCTTGTAGCTTTTCACGATCGTAATCGGAAGAAGTATCTTCGATTTGAGCGCGAACTTGATTTACACGCGCTTCGATTGCAGCTACTTCACCGAGACCATCGACGATAGTCGTATTATCTTTGGTGATAGAGATGCGCTTAGCAGAACCTAGTTGATCTAAAGTAACTTCTTCTAAAGAGAGGCCGATTTCTTCAGAAACAACCACACCACCAGTTAATATAGCGATGTCTTCAAGCATTGCTTTACGACGATCACCGAAACCAGGCGCTTTAACCGCTGAAACTTTAACGATACCGCGCATGTTGTTAACGACTAATGTTGCCAGTGCTTCGCCTTCTAAATCTTCAGCGATGATCAACAATGGGCGAGAAGCTTTAGCAACTGCTTCTAATGTTGGTAGAAGATCTCTGATGTTAGAGATTTTCTTGTCAACTAATAGAATGAAAGGTGCGTCTAGTTCAACTGACATGCTCTCTTGATTGTTGATAAAGTAAGGAGACAAGTAACCGCGGTCAAACTGCATACCTTCAACGACTGTTAGTTCGTTTTCTAGACCGGTACCTTCTTCAACAGTGATAACACCTTCTTTGCCAACTTTAGCCATAGATTCAGCGATTATATCACCAACCTGTGTGTCAGAGTTAGCAGAGATAGTACCTACTTGTGCAATAGAATTCGCATCAGTACAAGGCACTGACTGAGCGGCGATTTGCTTAACAACAGCAGCCGCTGCTTTGTCGATTCCGCGCTTAAGATCCATTGGGTTCATACCAGCAGCAACCGCTTTAAGGCCTTCACTGATGATCGCTTGCGCTAGTACAGTGGCTGTGGTTGTTCCATCACCTGCTACATCGTTAGCTTGTGAAGCAACTTCTTTAACCATCTGTGCGCCCATGTTCTCAAACTTATCTTCAAGTTCGATTTCTTTGGCTACAGAGACACCATCTTTGGTCACTGTTGGTGCGCCAAAAGACTTATCTAAAATCACGTTACGGCCTTTAGGCCCTAAGGTAGCTCGTACTGCGTTTGCAAGAATATTGACGCCGTTAAGCATACGCGCACGTGCTTCATCACCAAATATTACTTCTTTAGCCATTGTTCTGATTCCTTAAATTTTGGTTTATCTTTCACGCTGCAAAGTAGCGTGAATTTATAAAATATTGACGATCAAAATTACCCAGCAATTAGTTTTCTAGTACACCGAAAACTTCGCTTTCATTCATGATCAGTAGCTCTTCGCCATCAACTTTTACTGCATTTGAACCTGAGTATTGGCCAAATAACACGATGTCACCTACTTTTACGCTGATCGGTTGCACGTCACCGCTGTCTAGAACACGTCCAGAACCTATGGCGACAACAACACCTTGATTTGGTTTCTCTGCCGCTGAGCCTGGAAGAACGATACCGCTAGCAGTTGTTTTTTCTTCTTCACTACGGCGAATAACTACACGGTCGTGAAGTGGGCGAATTTTCATTTATAGATTCTCCTAATTGTTTATCACAAAGATCATTGTTATTTTGAGATATATTTAAGCCGTAACCCCCTACAAATTTGAGGGTAAGTACTGGTTGATTACTAGTTGGGGACAGGCCAAACTGATTTCAATAGCGTTTCACGATTTATTTGCTATTTTTACTTTTTCGCCAGGTTTGCAGTGCATTGACTCGGCACAATATTTTACAGCGATTTAGGGGATTATTATTGATTTCAAATGATTTGATGTTAATCAGACATTGTTAGATTTGCTGTGCCTTCGTAGCCTTAACAGACCTTTCACTAAGTAGCGTGTAAAGATCTGTTAAGGCTCGCGTATTAATCCTTGGTGTTTGGTAAAATACTTTTGTCCGCCTCTCGCTGCTGACTGAATTCGCCTTCAAACACATCCCCGTCTGTCTCTTGGCTAAAGTGCGTTTGTGCCTGACTAGACTGATGCATGCTGTGCATCTGACCAAATTGACCACTGGCCATACTAGACTTAAACCGCCGACTCGCCAGTTTGATAAAACCCATTCTAGTGAAAGGAAATAGACAACAAAAACCTATAATATCCGTCACAAACCCTGGTGTTATGAGCAAAGCACCACCAACGGCTAGGACTAATCCCTCGATCATTTCCTGCTGTGGCATCTCTCCTTGGCGCATTTTTTGTTGCGCTCGTGCCAGCGTAGACAACCCTTGATAGCGTAACATGTTTATCCCTATAAACGCAGAAAGCAGCACTAAACCTATGGTATACCAGGCGCCAATTAACTGACCAACGTTAATCAACAAGCTAATTTCAATAATTGGGATAATGATAAATATCAGAAATACGATAGGCATAGAGACTCTCTTTTGCAGTGAATTGTTAGTTTACACTAACCTAAGGAACATGCGAACAAGTCTCTGGCATCAAAGCATTGCTAGATCTAGGAGCTTGTCGAACTGAGTTGATCGCAGCGAGAAAAGTAGATTTGTGTCAGGTTTATGGGTGTTTTGAGGCAATAGCAGGCTCTTTAACGCTAAAGAGCTGAGAATATAACCAAATTCTGTTTTTTCGCAGTAGATTAGCGTTAAGTCTGACAGACTCATAGGCTCATAGGCACCGATTATAGGCGCTCTGGTCGTGCGACCAACATTGACAATAACGAGATAGAGTTGCTCTGTATAACCCGAAGGATAATATTCGAACGATCAACCGCTGGTCAGATAGCTTGGAAAGCACTGGTTATTGTTCTGGACTACCTCTCGTGTATTTAGATACTTTTTTCGCCCGCAGACTCAATACAGGACTTATACTCATGTTCCCGATCCAATGCTTATATTATTGGAATAGCTTGGTTTTTTTTAAAGACTCTGCAGTCTTTTCTTTAGGCAAAGTATACTTCTGAGCCGTATTTTTCATGCTCGCTGAGGGTTTCTCAATCGCCACCTCGAATAAATACTCGTTAGGTCAGGCGAGTCTTGTTATTAAGTGGCTTATCTATTACCCTAAATTGGTCAGTCCAATCACGAATGTCTGCACAAGCTTTTATGCACCTAGAAAACTAGAAAAATGTCTGATCGCCAATCAGGTGACCACGAACTTTACTAATTTCCTTTGCACACCAATATATTGCACAGCTTTTTCGCGCCTAATTGCCAAATCTAGGATTATTTTAGCCTGTAAAAAATCGATTCCACTCATTTATTATCTTGGTCAACTATTTATGTCTGATGTACAAGCTAATCGCGGTTGGCTGGAAACATTTCATCTCATCTTCCATCGAAAAATTCTGGTGATGCTTTTTCTTGGTTTCTCTGCCGGACTGCCAATATTACTTATTTTTAGCAGTTTATCTCTGTGGTTGAAAGACGCCGAAATAGCCCGTAGTACCATTACTTTTTTTAGCTGGGCAGCCTTAGGCTACTCTTTTAAGTTTATTTGGGCGCCACTGGTAGATAACCTTAAAATACCGCTATTAACCAAAATGCTCGGTAGAAGGCGCAGTTGGATTCTACTCAGTCAAGTAGCCATTATTATCTCAATTTTGGCAATGGCTTTTTCCGAGCCGACCGCCTCACTCAAAATCACCGCTATTGCAGCCGTCATGCTGGGATTTTCTTCGGCTACCCAAGATATCGTTATCGATGCCTATCGTATTGAATCTGCCAAAGGTGATATGCAGTCAATGCTCTCCAGTGCTTACATCACAGGTTACCGAATTGGCATGATAGTCGCGGGCGCAGGCGCTCTCTATATAGCCGGTTGGATCGGTGAGGAAGGTGTTTATACCCCCCATGCTTGGACAACTGCCTATGTTTGCATGGCCCTAGCAATGCTGATTGGTGTCGCTACGACTTTATGTATAAGCGAACCCGAGGGCTACCGAGATAGTCAAGATATTTTTGCTAATAACCGCCACGTTTTACAATTTTTAGTCTGCTTTTTTATCTGCGTGGCGGTATTTATTAGCGCCTTTACCCTACTCGGCGGCCCTTTAAAAGAACTTAAAACTTGGTTGATTGCCCATGTCACAGATAATCAGCGCATTGCCAGCTTTATTGCGGCATCATTACAGCTTTGGTTTGGTATAGGTTTTGCGGCTGTTGCAGCCTGGTTGCTGGCTAGAATGCAGGCGGTGCCTAAACAGATGCTAATTGAAGGCTATGTTAATCCGATTCTAGATTTTTTCGCAAAGTATGGAAAAACCGCAGTGTTGGTTATCATGTTAATCGGGCTCTATAGAGTGTCAGACATTGTCATGGGAGTTATAGCCAATTTATTCTACTCAGACTTAGGTTTCACTAAAATAGAGATAGCCACCTACTCTAAAACCTATGGCCTGATTGCGACTATCGCAGGAGGTTTTTTAGGCGGCATTATTGCCATTCGTTACGGGGTTTATAAAGCGTTGTTCACAGGTGCAGTGTTATCGGCCGCAACCAATATACTGTTTGCTTTCATGGTTGGCCTCGACAAAAGTGGTTCTATCTTGTTGATGACAATTACGGCTGACAACATCAGTGGCGGTATTGCAACTGCAGCTTTTGTCGCTTACTTGTCCAGTTTAACTAGCGTCTCATTCACCGCCATGCAATACGCCATTTTTAGCTCCTTGATGACGCTATTGCCTAAACTATTAGCCGGTTATTCTGGCGCTATGTCTACTGAACTAGGTTACCAAGATTTTTTCTACCTAACCGCCGTGATGGGGATCCCCGCGGTTGTTCTTGTGGTCATTTTAAGTCGATTAGTCCCTGTTGCTAAGTTGAATTAAGGTTTAATAGTTTGGTTATTCACCAAAAAGGTAGGCAAAGCTTACCTTTTTGCTACGTCCTAAAACCTGTTAAACCGAACCTTTCTGGATTCAGTCTCTAAAATTATTGTACTGTAGCGGCAGCGCTATCTCGCTATCTTTTAACAAGCTCATTACCGCTTGTAAATCATCGCGCTTTTTACCAGTGATACGTACTTTCTCACCTTGTATTTGCGCTTGTACTTTGATTTTCGAATCTTTAATCGCCTTAGTGATTTTTTTGCAGTTAGGCTGATCTAGCCCCTGGCGAAAAAGTATTTCTTGGCGGGCTTTCACACCTGACAATTCAGCATCTTGCTCGTCGAAGCACTTGGGATCTAAGCCCCTTGCGACAAACTTTGCCACCAGCACATCTATCATCTGACGCAATTGAAAATCAACATCCGCCTCGAGCGATACTGATTCTTGGTTTTGGGTAAACGAAGCTTTAACCCCTTTAAAATCAAATCTTGTACTTAATTCACGACTGGCTTGGTCAACAGCATTGGTTACTTCATGCTTATCTAGCTCAGATACAATGTCAAATGATGGCATATTCTTATCCCTACTAAGTTTTTCCTGAATTTTACTGACTTTATAGAATGAAACAAGGTTTTGTCAGTCTGGATCTACTTTTCGATCTCACTGTTTCAGTTAAATTGTTGGCTTAATTTTATGTTGTGGCACCATATAATCACAGATTAAGGTATATTGCAGAGAATTATTCAATGCAGACTAACTATTCCCATGCACACTCACAAGATCACATGGCACATCTTAGGCACTGGCGCTATTGGTTGTTTATGGGCCAGTAAATTTTTGCAACAAGCCATCCCCTGTGTTTTGTTACATAGACACACAGAAGATCAAGAGGTCACTGATAAGAGTGTTGCTAGTAAAAATTTCGTGCCTAAACCTGCAGTGTCCAAAACACTAACCATTACTCATTTGGACAAGTCGCAATCGCAATATAAGGTGCCAACACAGTCAATCGCTGACACTGCAGAGATACGCTACTTGCTAGTGTGTACTAAATCTTACCAGACACAAGTGGCTATCGAATCCATTCAATCGCGCTTATCCACTGCGGCGACTATTGTATTGCTGCAAAATGGCATGGGCCAACAACAGCTTATTAGCGAGCGATTACCTAATCATTTAATTATTGCAGCCACTACCACAGAGGGGGCATTAGTAAACACAGCAGAGACAACGAATATAGCCCTTGAAAATAGGTTATCAATTAGCCACACTGGCGCAGGCGTTTCTTACTTTGGCTGTTTAATTGAAAACCCAGCTCTTGTGCCAAAAGTAATCTATTCTCTGCAGGCTATTGGCATGCAAAAAGACGACAATATTAGTCGTTTACTTTGGCAAAAACTGGCGATTAATTGCGTTATCAATCCGCTAACCGCCATACATAACTGCCGTAATGGAGAACTTTTAAATGACTCACAACGTCTCACCCAAGTAGAACGACTCAGTAGAGAAGTCGATTCTGTGATTAATGCATTGAGTCTCTTTAAAGACGCCGCTAATACACTGAAAAATGTACTTAAGGTTGCAGCGGCTACTGCCAATAACTATTCTTCTATGCAACAAGATATACAGCATGGGCGAAAAACAGAAATAGATTTTATTAATGGCTACTTACAGCAACAGGCTGATAAACTGGCCATAAACACTTCTTTTAACCAGCGAGTCATTGCAGATATTTTGCAATTAACAGCACTTAACCGAGTTTAACTGATCATGGCAAACAAAAAACCACACCGTCTAGATAAAATTTACACTCGCAGTGGGGATTCCGGAAAGACCTCACTAGCGCTGGGAAAAAGAATCAGCAAAGCAGATGATCATATTAAAGCCCTGGGCGATTTAGACGAACTAAATTGTCAACTGGGTGTTTTGATCGCCAGTTTAGCGAAAGGCCATGAGCTGCTGGAAAGCTTCAGTAAAATACAGAATTCTCTGTTTGATATTGGTGCCGAACTCGCGATGGATAATCCTGAGTTTCCAAGTTTTGAGCAATCTTTCATTGATGATTTGGAACACCAATTAGACAGTCTAAACTTAACCTTGCCGGCACTCAAAGAATTCATCTTACCTGGTGGAACACAAAGTGCTGCACTATGTCACTTATCAAGAGCCATCTGTCGACGTGCAGAAAGACAACTAATCCAACTCGCGGCGTCGTCGGGTAAATTCCCACAGCCAATTAAGTATTTAAATCGATTATCCGACTATTTATTTGTTGCCGCGCGCTATTTAAATTTGCAGAGCCAAAACTCTGAAATCTATTGGCAAGCGAACCAACAACCCATTAAAAAATCGAGTGAAGAGGGGTCTGATGTCTAGCCAATATAACTGACTAATTGATCATTCACTCATAGGTTTTTTGATTTATTTGATTTATTCTTGGCTTATAATGTACCGGTCATGATTCTATAGAGGCATCTGTATAAAGTTGTTCATAAAGTGAATACTAGGCAGGCGAAAAAGCGACGTTTACTGGCGTAAATGCGCATTCAAGCTTATCTTTAACCACCTATTTACAAATATCATCGCCGTGCTGAGTCTGGAAAAATTTGGAGCATTGTCACAATCTTATCTGTAGACTGCCTGAATCTTTGAACATATTGATTAGCTCATCACTCTTAGCACTAAGGAGACACTGTGGAAGAAAGTAATATTTTAATCGCTATCATCACTCTTGGCGTTGGCGGCGTCATTGGTTACTTTGCCGGACGATCATCTTCATCAGGCAATAGTGTTCAAGAGCAAAAAGTAGATAACCTACAATCAGAGATCAATGAATATAAGGACTCGGTCGCTAATCATTTTAAACAGACAGCCACAATGATTAATGAAATGAATGATAGCTATAAAAGCGTCGTTCAACATCTTGCCAAAGGCTCCCAAGATTTATGTGATGCCGGCACAGCAAAAGATATAGAGTCTCGCCTGATTCCAAAGTTGGAACCGGAGCAAGAAGAGCTAGAAGCCAAGGCTCAACAAGGAAGTCAAAAGACGACGACAACTGAACCTCCTAGAGACTATGCGCCTAAACAACCTGATGAAGTTGGCGTACTGTCCGAAAACTACGGCATTCCAAATCCTGTTGAAAACAGCCCCGCAAAGCCAAACAATACCGCGCAACCTTTGGATACTGCACCTAAAGCTTAATGCCGATCAATCTTTAATGGCATTGCCCACAATCATTGTAATCCCCTAAAATAAGCTATCTTTTTTAGGGGATTTTCAAACGTTACTTGGCTTTTACACTGGGTTGTATATGTCAATAAACTGGTGTTCAATGGCAAATTCACGGGCAATATGCTCCCCTAGCGCCTGTACACCATAACTCTCTGTCGCATGATGCCCTGCCGCGTAATAATCTATACCTAATTCACGGGCTAAATGCACCGTTTGCTCAGATATTTCTCCTGAGATAAAGGCATCAACATCGGTCTTTGACACCGCATCAATATAACTTTGAGCCGAGCCTGTGCACCAGGCAATTTTTTTGATTAGTCGATCATGTCCTTTCACATGCAAAGGTTCACGATTAAGTACTATACCTATGTGCGCCGCTAGTTCTGTAGCCGTGCATGCTTGCTCAAGTTCACCTAAAAGCACCAGTGACTGGCCTATTTCAGCGTCCATGCCCGATGTTATGCACCAGCCCATTTTTTCGGCCAGCTGAACATTGTTGCCAAACACGCTGTGTGCATCCAATGGTAAGTGGTAAGCCAGTAAATTAAGGTCGTTGATTAATAAGGTTTTCAAACGCTGTTTTTTTATAGAGACAACCGTCTGTTCTTCACCTTTCCAAAAGTAGCCGTGATGAACTAAGACCAAATCCGCCTTTGCCTCAACTGCTGCATCTAGCAACTGTTGACAGGCAGTCACGCCGCTGACTATTTTCGAGATACGCTCTTTACCGGCAACTTGCAAACCGTTCGGACAATAGTCCTGGAAACGGCTAGGTTGTAATAACTCTTGGCAATACTGCACTATTACCTCTATAGAAACTGACATTGATTATTCCATCTTATAAGTTTTAAGCTATTGTGAGGCTTCTGCACCCCGACGCTCGAGAATCATCGGCTGTTTATAATTCCACTGTATAACCAATATGATACACTCTATATCAACTTTGTAGTCACTGAATCAACTTTATACTCAACGTTATGCTACAAATTAACATTTTCTATTGTCGTTAAGTTTAAAAAGGCTATAGTTATTATTAAATAATATCCAACACTTTGCGCTCTAATTTGACAACTGTTAGCGCAAAATTTAGGTGATACTGCGCCTTATTATATTTTCTTAACTGTAGGTTTCTCAGCCATTGCGCTCAGATTTAAATATGAAAAAATTTGCATTTTTAGCTTGGCCGGCACTCTCTGGAATTCTGATTGCCTTAATTGTACTGAAATTCAGCCCTCAGTTTTCAACCCCAATCACTACGACAGTCAACAGAGTCGATTTCACTACTGTACAAACAATACCTTCTGCCACCAAAACAATTGTTTCACAAAACCATGTATACTCATACGCCGATGCAGTTGATAAAGCGACGCCCGCCGTTGTAAATGTGTATATCCGCCGTGACGAAAAAACGCCACTAAACTCTCAAAACTTACCGACACCCTCCAGCGAATTTCACTCAAGCTTGGGCTCTGGAGTTATTCTTAATCAACAAGGCTATATAGTTACCAACAATCATGTGATCGACAAAGCAGATGAAATTGTCGTGGCATTACAAGATGGCAGAGAAGCCGTTGCCACTGTCGTAGGGACCGATCTTGGAACAGATTTAGCCATCCTTAAAATAAACCTTACTCAGTTGCCTATTATTATTATTGAAGAGTCTGACAGTTTGCGTGTGGGCGATGTTGTATTAGCCATCGGCAACCCATTCGACTTTGGCCAAACAGTGACAAAAGGTATTATTAGCGCTAAAAGCCGCAACAGTGTCGGCCTCAACAGGTATGAGAATTTTTTACAGACAGATGCCGCTATTAACCCCGGTAACTCTGGTGGAGCACTGATTAATGCGAAGGGGAATTTAGTCGGTATTAGCACCGCTATATTTTCAAAATCTGGTGGCTCTAATGGCATAGGATTCGCTATTCCCTCCTCCTTAGCCATCAAGGTGATGCGTAATTTAATCGAAAATGGCAGGGTCATACGGGGTTGGTTAGGCGTTGAAACTCAAGAACTTACCGCGGAGCTCGCCGAGTCCTTTGGGCTGAATAATGTGCGTGGATTAATACTCGCTGGGGTAATACCTAACGGTCCCGCCTTTAATGCTGGCTTGCAAGCGGGTGATTTGATACTCGCCTTTAATGATATGTCTATTATCAGTGGTTTAGACTCAATGCGCAGTATTGCCGAAGTGAGGCCTGGAAGTATCCTAAAAGTTAATTTTATGCGCAATGGTGAAGCATTTACGACTAATATTATTGTTGGTGAGCGCCCTTCAAGTTAATCATTGTCTTTCACTATTCACTGATAATTATTTCAAGCCCAATTGGCGCAAGCGTTTGTACAAAGTATTGCGACTAACTCCTAACACTTTGGCGGTTTTAGATAGATTTCTATCACACTGCTGATAACAGGCTTTTGTAGTATCCATAACCTCGCTACACACGACTCCAACCGAGCTATTTTTAGGACCTATCTCGTCGATTAAACTAGACTCTGGGTTAATGTTAGACTCAAGTAACGCATTGTCTGATGAACCGAAATAGGGAATATCACTGTCTGGTTGATCAACCGTATGAATACTTAAATCATCATAAAAATCATCAGGTAAATGCCAACCTTCAATTTTACCTTCCTCTGCCATTGCCAGTGCTACTTCAAGGACACTGATAAACTGGCGGATATTACCGGGCCATGGATGCCGCAAAAACAGTCGCATAATGTCAGGGGCTAGCTTTGCCTGCTGCGGGTTTAGACTTTTAATGCTCAGGATACTATTAAATAAAGCCTGCTTATCCTGGCGATCTTTTAGGGCGGGCAACTCTATATTTAAGCCACTGACTCTATAGAAAAGATCTTTCCTAAAATGTCCTTGTGCCACTAGCGTTTTTAAATTGCAATTAGTCGCAGAGATCAACTTAACATCTACTGGGTAGGATTTCGTCGAGCCCAGCGGAGTGACTTTGCGCTCTTGTAACACTCTGAGCAACCGGCCTTGGACATTCAGTGGCATATCACCAATTTCATCTAAAAATAATATTCCTTTATCGGCCTTGCGAATTAGGCCTACTGAGCCTTTACTATCGGCACCTGTGAAAGCGCCTTTGACATAACCAAAGAGCTCTGATTCGACTAAATCGGCTGGAATAGCTGCACAATTTAGCGCGACAAGTTCCTTTGTACGACGAACGCTAAAACGATGCAGCGCTTTGACGAACACTTCTTTACCCACTCCGGTCTCACCGAATATTAAAATAGGAATATCTTTTTCGATTACTTTTTGACCTTGGGCAATCGCCTTTTTAATCTTTAAATCACCAAATTGGAGTTTATCAAAAGCCAATTCACTATCCATTGATAAAATATTAGGGTTAACCTTTGGCACTGATAATAAAGGCTGAGCGACAACTGTGTTGGGTTCTTGCAACTTGGCGTGCAAATTATATTTATCTAGCATTCTCAGTTTAAAGCAAGATACTTTACCGTGCTTTTGCAACTTCGATAAATCGCAGTTGAGAATATGTTCAATATGGGCGCCCCTTAACAGATGATTTAATAACAACTCTGCTCGGCGATTAAACGCAATGATAGTACCTTCTAAATTGATAACGATTAATCCTGACCATTGACTGTCTAAATTATCGTAATGGGTATTGAACGTGAGCACATAATTGGTTTTATGGTATTTATCGATAATTAAGCGGTTTTCAATCGATTGAGACATCAACCTAACCATTCCTAAAGTATGCGCTTGAGGCATATAAATATCACTAGATATATCAAGCACACCTAACAGCTCATTATCCACATCGAAAATTGGCGACGCTGAACCAATCATATAACGGTGCAGTTTTAAAAAATGTTCATCTCTTTGTATTTGGACGGCTTCCCCTGCCGTTAAAGCAGTACCTATCGCATTGGTCCCAGTGCTCATCTCATGCCAACTAGCGCCGGCATTGAACCATTCATTCTGTGCAGTAGATAAAAAACGCCTTTCCCCCCAACTGTTCAACACCTGACCTTGGCTGTCGGCTAACAAAATCAGGCAGGGGCTATTGTTTAATATATTGTCATAATATGGCAACACCGCGTGGTCAGTGATTTGAATCAAACTGCGATGTGCCTCCAATAAATCCTGAGTATCGGCACTTTGCAGCTTTTCTAAGGCGGGGGTTGCATCATGCTGTAAACCAAAATCTCGGCAGCGCTGCCAGGAATCCGTAATGATCTGCAAATGCTGATTATTATTTTTTTTCATGCTCAAACATCTTTAAGTTTCTCCTGAAAATAATTTCCCAGGCAGTCAACAGGTTGTTCATTTGTGTTCAAAAATATGTTTATTCATAGACAATGTCAACAGCCTCGTGAACATTTAGCCATACGTTAAGGCAAGCCGTATTCGATTAAAAAATTTTTAATATAATTAAATCAGATACTTACGTATTTAATAATAGATTACTTTTTATTTGGCACACATTTCGCTTATGTAAAATGTAAAGTCTAATACCTGTGGATACACAGAGTTATTTAGCTTTGGCGACTTGCTCGGATTAGAAACATTAACAGCGCTACCTTTACTCTAATAAAAATTATATAGCTGGGATCAAATTCTATGTCCTTAATTTTAGAAAATATTGATCGCCAAGTCGATGGCGAAGAACATCTTAAAAATATAAACCTCGAATTCCAGCCTGGATCTTTCAATGTCCTATTAGGCAGAACCCTCGCAGGAAAAACCTCCCTGATGCGGGTGATTGCAGGTTTAGATAAAGTAAGCTCGGGCAACATTTTCATGGACGGCACCAATGTTACTCAGTCAAACGTGCAAAAACGCAACATCTCAATGGTCTATCAACAGTTTATCAATTATCCAAACTTAAGCGTTTACGACAACATTGCATCCCCTCTAAAGCTTTGCGGCACTCCTAAAGCTGAAATTGACAGGAAAGTACAAGAGACAGCAGAAATGCTCCACATTGAGCATTTTCTGCAACGCTTTCCACTAGAGTTATCCGGTGGGCAGCAGCAGCGCACAGCGATGGCCAGAGCGCTAGTCAAAGATGCGAGTATTATTTTATTCGATGAACCGCTTGTCAATCTCGATTACAAACTGCGCGAAGAGCTGCGCCAAGAGTTACGTGATTTATTTAAACTGCGCAATACCATCGCGATTTACGCAACCACAGAACCTAACGAAGCACTGGCTTTAGGAGGCACTACTAGTTTGCTGCATCAAGGTCAAATATTGCAGTCGGGCCCGGCAATCGATCAATACCACCACCCGATTAATTTGAATGCTGCCGACTTATACAGTGAGCCGCCGATCAATTTATTGAAAGGCAGAATCAATGATTCAGAGCTCAGCTTTGATAATTACGCCAGTTTTCCGGTGGGTAATCAATTCTCTGACATTGCCCAGGGGGATTACAATTTTGGCGTACGTCCGAGTCACATCTCACTCGTGCCCAAAAACGATACTGATATAGAGCTAAGTGTCAAAGTCGATGTGGCAGAAATTAGCGCTTCAGAAACCTTTCTGCACGTGGCCAACAAAGATTTACAAATCGTTCTGCAGCTCTCAGGGGTGCATGATTATCGCAATAACACGGCTGTTAACATTTACATTCCCCCAGAAAAATTATTTATTTTCGCCGAGGGCGGATCAATCATTAAAGCACCCAGTGCCAGCAACTTAGGAGGAAATTAAATGGCTGAAATACATTTAAAAGGCCTAGCGCATAGCTATATTGGCAATCCTCAAATCAACAGTGATTATGCAATACATGAAATGAACCACGTATGGCAGCAAGGTGGAGCTTATGCCTTACTAGGTCCTTCAGGTTGCGGCAAAAGCACGCTGCTGAATCTCATTTCGGGCTTGATAAAACCCTCTCATGGCAGCGTCTTATTTGACGGCGTGGAAGTGAACGATGTGTCTACTCAAGATAGGAACATTGCTCAGGTTTTCCAGTTTCCAGTGATTTACGACTCAATGACGGTCTATGACAATCTAGCTTTCCCGCTGCGTAATATGCATGTCGCTAAAGATAAAATCGATGCTAAAGTCAGAGAAGTAGCCAATACTTTAGATTTAATGAGTATATTAAACCGCAAAGCGAATAATCTTTCTGCGGATCAAAAGCAAAAAATATCCATGGGTCGCGGCCTTGTCCGCGATGATGTATCGGCCATTTTATTTGATGAACCACTGACTGTTATAGACCCTAATCTGAAATGGAAATTACGTCGACAGCTCAAACAAATACATGAGCGCTACAATATCACTATGGTGTATGTCACCCATGATCAGTTAGAAGCGTCTACCTTTGCCGATAAAATCGCTTTGATGTACGAAGGTAAAATTGTTCAATTTGGCACCCCTAGGGAGCTGTTTGAAAATCCTAACCACACCTTTGTCGGTTATTTTATTGGTAGCCCTGGGATGAATTTTATTGGTTTAAACAAAGCCATAGACAACAACACAGATGAATTCACCTTTGATGGCATGCAGTTTCCACTAAGTAGTGCGCAGAAAAAAGTTTTGGCGAACAGTGATAGCAGTAATTTAAAAGTCGGTATCAGACCTGAATTTATCCAGTTGTCGAATACCGATCATCCGGAATCTTTAGCCTGTAACGTCATCCACACTGAAGACTTAGGCACTTACAAAATCGTCTCTGTGCAACTCGGTGAACAAACGCTAAAAGTACGTTTAGGTGAGGATCAACAGTCCCCCTCTAGTAAGGCCCATATCACTTTTCCACAGCAGTGGGTGAAAATTTATATAGATGAATATCTAGTCGATTTACAAGGAGACTCTGAGCATGAATAAGATTCAAAATAACAAAGCCTGGTTTCTGGTTCTACCGGTATTTTTATTGGTTGCCTTCTCGGCTATCATCCCTTTAATGACGGTCGTTAACTACTCAGTTCAAGATATTTTCGATCAAAATAACGCCTATTTTGTCGGGGTTGAATGGTATAGAGATGTTTTAACAGATCCAAGATTACAAGCTTCCCTCGGGCGCCAGTTTATCTATTCAGCAACCGTTCTTAGCATTGAAGTGCCCTTAGGAATAGCCGTTGCACTGATGATGCCGACGAAAGGTTGGTCGGCGTCTTTGTGTCTGATTTTACTCGCCTTACCTTTGCTTATCCCCTGGAATGTCGTAGGCACTATTTGGCAAATATTCGCCCGCAGTGATATTGGCTTACTCGGTTACGTGGTCAATGGCATAGGAATTGATTACAACTATACCAGCAGCCCCGTTGACGCTTGGATTACCGTCGTACTAATGGACGTTTGGCACTGGACTTCTCTTATCGCCCTGTTGTGTTATTCCGGGTTGAGAGCCATTCCCGATGCCTACTATCAAGCGGCTAAAATTGATCGCGCGTCAGACTGGTCAATTTTTAGATTTATTCAATTTCCAAAGCTTAAAGGCGTCCTCATTATTGGCGTGTTGCTGAGATTCATGGATAGCTTCATGATTTATACAGAACCTTTCGTGCTCACCGGTGGCGGCCCAGGTAACTCAACCACCTTTTTGAGTCAAACCTTAACTAAAATGGCTATAGGTCAATTCGATATTGGTCCGGCGGCGGCCTTTTCAATCGTTTACTTCCTCATTGTCCTGTTGGTTTCCTGGCTGTTCTTTACCAGTATCACGCATTTAGATAAAGACAAAGTAAAGGAGCAGACCTATGACTAACAATAAACGCTTTGGGATTACTGCCTACTCAGTATTTGTGCTGCTGCCCATTTATTGGTTAATCAATATGTCTTTTAAAAGTAACGAAGAGATACTAGGAACTTTCAGTTTATGGCCGAACGACTTCACCATTGCCAACTATTTAGTCATTTTCACTGATCCTACATGGTATAATGGATACTTTAATTCTGTCTACTATGTAGTGCTCAACTCCATTATTACCTTAGTAGTCGCACTACCAGCCGCCTATGCCTTTAGCCGCTATAAATTCATCGGTGATAAACACCTGTTCTTTTGGTTACTAAGCAATAGAATGGCGCCCCCTGCCGTTTTCTTACTGCCCTTCTTCCAGCTTTACTCTTCCGTCGGCTTGTTTGATACCCATATTGCCGTGGCTTTAGCCCATTGCCTGTTCAGTGTGCCACTGGCCGTTTGGATCTTAGAAGGTTTTATGTCGGCGGTTCCCAGAGAAATTGACGAAACCGCTTATATCGACGGCTATAGTTTCCCCCGTTTCTTCATCCGTATCTTTTTGCCATTAATTAGTTCTGGCATTGGAGTCACAGTGTTCTTTAGCTTCATGTTCTCATGGGTGGAGTTGTTGTTGGCACGTACTTTGACGTCCGTAGAAGCAAAACCTATTGCCGCCATCATGACCCGTACCATAGGCGCTTCAGGTGTTGATTGGGGAGTGCTAGCCGCCGCGGGGGTGTTAACTATCATTCCAGGCGTTTTAGTAATTTATTTTGTTCGTAATCATGTTGCTAAGGGCTTTGCCTTAGGCAGAGTTTAAGGAGATATATATGAATTGGATGGCTTGGACTTTACCTACCGCCATATTTTTTTCAACCATAGGTAGCATTTTAGTAGTGATGACGATTTGGGAAATAAAATCTCCCTGTATTGATCGCAAGGGCTTTTTACCTATCTCAACAACCCGAGGCGACAGGCTATTCATTGGCTTACTGAGTGCGGCATTTATCCACCTATTTATTATAGGCTTCACAATACTAAGCCTGTGGCTAGCCTTAGCTTTCTCGATAATCTGGTTGATTTCACTGATGCGCTGGGGCTGACAAATAGCGCCCCAACCAGGCCTTGAAAGACGATTAAAGCAATATTAGTTTACAACTAAGATTTAGAAAAAATAGTCGGTTTTCGACTATCAACCCTAAGTTCAGTGATTATTCACTGGCTTTCACAGCGATTAACAAGATGTTAATTCGCTATCAAAAAATGAGATTGAGGTTAAATATGAAAAATAATAAATCTCCGCGCTTAGCGACACTCACCGCTGTCATCGCACTGACGACTGCAGGCATGCAGGTAAATGCCGATATGGATGCGGCAAAAAAGTGGGTCGCTTCAGAGTTTAGCGCGTCTACTTTGAGTGAAGCAGAGCAACTCAAAGAAATGCAGTGGTTTATAGATGCCGCTAAAGATTTTCAAGGCATGGAAATCAATGTCGCATCTGAAACAATCGCAACCCATGAGTATGAAGCCAAGACTTTAGCTAAAGCTTTTACTGAAATTACCGGTATTAAAGTAAAGCATGACTTGATTCAAGAGGGTGATGTTATTGAGAAACTGCAAACTCAAATGCAATCTGGACGTAACATTTACGATGCCTATGTCAATGACTCTGATTTAATCGGTACTCATTTTCGCTACGGAAAAGTGGTTGCAGTCTCTGACATGATGGCTGGCGATGGAAAAGAATATACCTTGCCTAGCCTAGATTTAAAAGACTTCATCGGCCTAGACTTCACTACCGGTCCCGATGGAAAACTCTACCAACTTCCCGATCAACAGTTCGCCAACCTATACTGGTTCAGAGCGGATTGGTTTGAACGTCCAGAACTTAAACAGCAGTTTAAAGACATTTACGGCTACGAGTTAGGGGTTCCTGTTAACTGGTCCGCCTATGAAGATATCGCTAAATTCTTTTCTGAAGACGTAAAAACCATCGATGGCACAATAGTCTATGGACATATGGATTACGGTAAAAAAGATCCCTCTCTAGGCTGGCGCTTCACGGATGCCTGGTTTTCCATGGCAGGGGGTGGCGATAAAGGCTTACCTAATGGCCTACCAGTTGATGAATGGGGTATTCGTGTCAACGGTTGCCAACCTGCAGGCGCATCTGTTTCAAGAGGTGGGGCCACTAATGCACCTGCTGCAGTGTTTGCCACCACAAAATACGTCGATTGGATGCGTAAATATGCACCGCCAGCCGCTCAAGGTATGACCTTTGGCGAAGCCGGTCCAGTGCCTGCGCAAGGTAATATTGCGCAGCAAATATTTTGGTACACAGCTTTTACCGCCAGTATGAACAAACCGGGTCTTGCGGTGGTCAATGAAGATGGCACACCAAAATGGCGCATGGCGCCAAGTCCTAAAGGCCCCTATTGGGAAGAGGGCATGAAGCTGGGCTATCAAGATGTTGGCTCTTGGACTTTCCTAAAGTCGACGCCGCAAAAGCAACGTTTAGCGGCTTGGTTATACGCCCAGTTCACGGTATCTAAGACAGTCTCATTGAAAAAAACCTTAGTCGGTTTAACGCCTATTCGAAACTCTGACATTAACTCTGCAGAAATGACAGCAGCGGCTCCAAAGCTCGGTGGCTTAGTTGAATTTTATCGCAGCCCTGCTCGCGTTCAGTGGACTCCCACGGGCACTAACGTACCCGACTATCCTAAGTTAGCACAACTTTGGTGGCAGTATGTTGCTGAAGCGTCTAGCGGAGAAAAAACCCCGCAAGAGGCCTTGGATGGTTTAGCTGCCGCCCAAGATAAAGTACTTGCACGTCTAGAAAGAGCCAATGTACAAGGTGAATGTGGACCTAAACTTAACCCTGAAAAAGATCCCCAGTACTGGTTAAGTCAACCGGGTTCTCCAAAAGCTAAATTAGCTAATGAGAAGCCACAAGGTGTGACAGTTAACTACAGTGAACTACTAAAAAGCTGGAAACAAGCGGCTAACTAGTTTTCATCCATACACAAGCTCGTCGTTAGAGTAATTCAACATTGCACAGGGTGACTACTAGGTAGTCACCTACTCAAATACATGGAATATTCTCAGTCGACATTGCCTTGTGACTGAAAACGATCTTAGTTCTAACACAGCGGGAGCAATCCCGCTCTCTTTACGCTTATTTATACCCCCTTTAAAATGATTAATATTGTATGATATTTTAAAAAACCCAAATACGAATTGTTATTGATTGCATTAGCGTTATTGTTTATGTAAGCTCGATTACATATTATTTAACGACAACAACCCTCTAAATGCTAATCGACAAGGTTAATTATTGTGAAACTAAAAAAGCTAATCCCTGCGATGACAATCGCCACCCTTACCGCACTGTCTGCTCAGACTAACTCGACACCTATTTATGCTGACTTTCCGGTAACACTTAAAGCCTATAAAGGCGACAAAACCACCTCTGTGGCTTATAGCGGCCAAACCGCACGCCAGGTTTTACATACGTCATTAATGAAACTTGCCTATAAAGGTAACGGCTCTGCTAACCCAGAATTATTGAAGCAATTAGAAGCTTACTTTTCGACTAAAGATGAAAACCGGCCGATTATTACGCCAATCAGTAAAGCAGGTTTTGCTATCCGAGAAACCAATATTGATCAGCTGTCTAAAGGCAAAAATTTAGCGGGTAAAGCATATAAAGGTGGAGTGCCTGGTTGGCCTGGTAATATGACCGCGGCTGAAGTATTGTCATTCATGGTTGAAAAAGCTTCAGCCTCTGATGCAGGCTTTGACTATATCAATGGTATGGATTACCCGCAGCTTATTTCAAAATTTGCCATGGGCGCTATCTTCTATAATCAAGCAGTCGATTCATATTTAGACGAAAAGCTCGCCGCTGACAAAAACCCAAACGATAAGCCCTATAAGAAAGGCGCGCATTACACCGGTAAAGAGCACGTTTGGGATGAGGCTTTTGGTTATTTTGGCGCACCTATCCACGCTTTAAGTTTAGACGCTACAACAGCCTACGCTATCGCTAAAGGTAAAGCCGAAGCCTTCAGTGCAGCCGATGCCAACAAGTCAGGTGAAATTGATTTAGGCACTGAAATGGTTTATGCCCACGCCTACTATGCAGCCAACGCGGATAAAAGCGGAAAAACCTCTTATTTGCACACAATCACTCAAGCGTTCATCGATGGTCGCACATTGATCAGCAGTGCTAAAGGCGAAAAATTAACAGATGCACAGCGGACACAGCTGATTAGCTATGCGCAGGTCATCAAAACACATTGGGAATTAGTCATTGCTGAAGCGGCTTTCAAATATGCCGGAGAGGTATACTCTCATGCCCTTAAACTACAACAAGGAATTGAAGCTAATGCCGAGGTAAAAGCATTATTTAAAAGCTACATCCACTATTGGGGCGAGCTAAAAGGTTTTAGCATGGCACTGCAAATGGGTGGTAAAGATTTAGGCGGTTTCGCGGTTTCCCTCAATCGCTTAGTAGGCTACAGCCCGGTCTTGGTTGGCAATACTCAAGTCACTGGTATTGATGCAAAAGGTAACTATCAGCAATCAAGCTCAATTTCGATCAATCAGTTTGCGTTGAATATGCTAAAAGTTCAACAGCTAATCGCTGAAAAATATGCCTTAAAAGCTCGGTCCAAAGACCAACTGGTTAACTTAAGCGATTTAGCCGCAAAATTGGGTTCTGGTAATAACACTGAAAATGATTAATTAACTTTTTAATTTGAGACCTTTGCACTCAGTAACGAGTGAAGGTCATTCAAGGTAATACAGCCAACAGATCGAAGTTTATACTTATAAATAAGGCGTTTAAGTTTTTTTAACGGGGTATTGCTGAGCCTGGTGATAGTGCAAAGGTCTGTTATTGATCGAGCACATCCAATAATAAGCTTGCCTGCCCTCCCCTGTGAACAGAAAAAGAAAAAGGCATCATGAACGACTTCTTAGCACAATACTTTACAGAGTTAAGCCAATTATTTAGCAATTCTCAACAGCGCTTATACTGGGGTTATATCCTCTGTGCTTTGGCCATAAGTTATCTTTGGTCTATAAAAAATCTCTGTGTCTGGCGCCGCCAAAACGTTATTAACGCGCTCGGCATAAAGCATTTTTTCTCCCGGTCAGCTTTCGCAGACTATAAAATTATCTTGATTAATAAAGCACTTTTTTTACTCTTTGTCCCGCTGTTAATCACCAAACTCAGTATCGCCACTTCTGTGTTTGAATTATTACACTACAGCGTTAGCCAGCCGAGCAGCCTTGAAAACGTTTTACCCACCAGCATAGTTATTGCGCTGTTTACGCTGTTTTTGTTCTTGCTAGATGATTTTGCCCGCTTCTATTTCCACAAAAAAATGCACGATATCGCCTGGCTATGGGCCTTTCATAAAACACATCACAGTGCGACGACGTTAACGCCACTTACGGTACTGCGCACTCATCCAGTCGAAGGCATTATTTTTGCCATTAGAAGCGCATTAGTGCAAGGTGTCAGTATCGGTCTATTTATCTATTTTTTTTCTAGTCAGGTAGACTTATATACAGTGCTGAAAGTGAATGTTTTAGTGTTTATATTTCATGTCACTGGGTCCAATTTGCGGCACAGTCACGTTGCTATACACTATTGGAAATGGCTTGAGAGCTTCATCATTTCACCCGCCCAACATCAAGTTCATCACTCCAGCCATCCAAAACACTTTAATAAAAACTATGGTGCCTTTATTGCCGTGTGGGATAAACTGGCCGGTAGTCATTATTATTCAGAAAAAAATCAACGCTTACATTTTGGGCTAAACAGCACACAATCTGTAACAGAGCACAGCTTATATGCCCTCTATATAGCAGCATTTACTCTAAAAAAAGCTTCTGGCGCCGCTAAAAAAAAACCAAAAATCCCTCTTGAAACTTAATCTTTTAGAATATTGATCCACAACATTTAAATAGTAACAATAATCATTTATAATACTTTTATATTCCGTATTCAATAGGAGCTTTACTATGCTTAATATTATTTCAAAAAAATTATTGGTTCTGGCTACATGTAGTTGCATTTTAACCACTCAATTTGTACTAGCTGACTCAGAAGTAAACGTCTACTCCGCCAGAAAAGAGGCGCTAATTAAGCCATTATTGGATAAATTTGAGAAAAGTAGCGGAATAACCGTCAACCTCATTACCGGCAAAGCGGATGCGCTTTTACAACGCTTGAAGATTGAGGGCAAAGCGAGTCCAGCGGACGTCTTTATTACAGTTGATGCCGGTAGACTTCAAAGAGCCAAGGAAGCCGGTGTCTTACAACCTGTAGACAGTGCTTTTCTGCAACAGAGTATACCGGCACATCTAAGGGATGCGGATAACCTTTGGTTCGGTTTATCGCAACGTGCGAGAACTATTTTTTATGCTAAAGATAAAGTCAAGGCCGATCAACTCTCAAGCTATGAAGACCTAGCTGACAGTAAGTGGAAAGGTAAACTTTGCCTGAGAAGCTCAAACAATATCTACAACCAATCTTTAGTCGCGGCGATGATCGATAATATCGGCCCAGAGAAAACCCAAACATGGGCAAATAATTTGGTCGCTAATATCGCTAAGCCTCCTTCAGGCGGCGATACAGACCAACTTAAAGCGGTAGCTGCAGGTGTTTGCGAGATTACTTTAGCCAATACATACTACTTTGGACGTCTTATGAATAGCGACAAACCAAGTGATAGAGAGGTTGTAAAAAAAGTCGCAGTGTTTTGGCCAAACCAAAACGATCGTGGCGTCCATATGAATGTCAGCGGTGCGGGCGTGACTCAATCTGCGCGCAACAAAGTCAATGCGATTAAACTGATCGAATTTATGGCTTCCGCTGAATCACAAGCATGGTATGCGGCTATCAACAGCGAATTTCCAGTACTCGTTGATGCCAGCATAGCCGATGCCCTTGACAGTTGGGGTGATTTTAAAGCGGATACTGTCGCACTCAACAAGTTAGGTGAAAACAACCGCGCCGCTGTTGAGCTGATGGACAGAGCAGGCTGGAAATAGGCATCGTTTTGAGACCAGCTAGCAATGTTAAGTTTGGAATCTTGTGAGTGTCTTATAACGACCCATGAAAATTAATTTATCCCATTTAAAATCATTTAATTGGCTGAGCTATTTAGCGTTGATCATCGCTATTCTAGTCTGTGTACCAATGCTCATAGTTTCGAGCTCGCTGTTGAGTGAATTCGGCCCTACATGGCCGCACTTAATCGATACTGTTCTCTCTGATTATGTGATCAATTCGATACTATTATTACTCGGTGTGAGCGCGGGCGTCTTGTTAATAGGCGTGCCCACGGCATGGTTTACTAGCATGTGTGATTTCCCGGGCAAAAACATATTCAGCTGGCTATTGCTATTGCCCCTTGCGGTGCCCGCCTATATTATTGCCTACACTTACACCGGTCTATTAGATTTTGCCGGACCATTACAAACAACCCTAAGGAATTTCACAGGACTGGGCTACGGTGACTACTGGTTTTTTGAAATTCGCTCTTTAACCGGCGCCATCATCATGTTGACACTGGTGCTCTATCCCTATGTATACTTGCTGGCCAGAGCCGCCTTTTTAGAGCAATCGTCAAACTCTTTGGAGGTTTGTCGCACTTTAGGTTACAACCGCACCCAAGCGTTTTTCCACTTATCCTTGCCAATGGCCCGCCCCGCGATAATCGCAGGTTTAACTTTGGCACTGATGGAAACACTGGCTGATTATGGCACAGTAGAGTTTTTTGGTGTAAGCACGTTTACTACAGGCATTTTTCGTACTTTCTACGGCCTAGGCGATACAGTCGCCGCCAGCCAGCTCGCCTCGCTATTACTGACATTTGTCGCTATGCTGATTATTTTAGAGCGTTATTCCAGAAGACAGTTTCGCTATCACTCTAACAGCGAGCAGCGCGCGGCGGCACAGCTGATAAAACTCTCAAGAAAACACACAGTAATAGTCTGGGTCTTCTGTTTAGTACCCATTGGATTTGGCTTTATCATCCCTGCGTCTGTATTAGCCTTTTGGGCAGTCACCCAAGCTGAGTTCATTATCAGCGACTTTATGACCCTGGCGTGGAACTCATTTTATCTCGCCATCAGCGCGGCGTTGATTGCGGTTTTTTTATCTTTGATACTGGCTTATGCAAAGCGCTTAAAAAACAGTAAAAGTGTTACTCATGCCGTTTCGATAGCAGGACTTGGCTATGCGTTACCTGGCACTATTATCGCTATCGGTATCATCATTCCTCTCGCCTGGTTAGATCATCAACTAATCGGGTTGTTTCACTCATTGTTTCAGCTTGATATTGGCCTAGTGTTATCCGGAACATTATTCGCACTTTTGTTTGCTTATACTGTTAGATTCTTAGCCATTTCTATGGGTGCGGTCCAAAGCGGACTCGAGAAGATCAAACCTAACATAGATAGTGCGGCAAGATCTCTAGGTAACTCTAACGTACAAGTGTTAGTCAATATTCATGTCCCCTTGATGCGCCGCTCTCTGCTAACGGCCTTACTTATCGTTTTTGTTGATGTCCTCAAAGAGCTTCCGGCCACCCTGATTTTGCGACCATTTAATTTTAACACACTGGCAGTACACGCTTTTGAGTTGGCCTCCGATGAAAGATTAATTGATGCTGCGCCCGCTTCGCTAATGATTGTCGGCGTAGGTTTGTTACCGGTTATTTTACTAAGCCAATCAATCAGAAAAATGGGGAACTGATGCTCAATATGAATGCTGCTGAACTAATAACCTCACCTTTAATTGAGCTAAAAAATATCTGTGTCGGCTATGATGCCCAGACAGTTGTTAATAATGTGAGTTTGGCGATCAAACCGGGAGAAATCGGCTGCTTACTCGGCCCTAGTGGCTGTGGTAAATCCACTCTATTAAGAGCAATCGCAGGCTTTGAATCGCTTCACCAAGGTGAAATTCGCCTCTCTGGTATACTGTTCTCTGATATTAGCCATACCTTAGCTCCTGAAGATCGCAATATAGGTATGGTGTTTCAAGATGTGGCATTATTCCCGCACTTAACGGTTCAGGACAATATTGCCTTCGGTATCAGAAAGCGTCAAAAGTCAGAGCGCTCGGCGAGAGTAGGCCAGTTACTTGAGCTTATCGGACTCGAAAACTGTGCTGAAAAATTTCCTCACCAACTCTCCGGTGGGCAACAGCAGCGCATCGCACTGGCGAGAGCACTGGCGCCTAAACCCAAGCTCATTCTGCTGGATGAACCTTTTTCAGGTTTAGATGCTAAATTACGTGAAACTCTGGTGCCACAGGTACGTCACATTCTGAAAGAGGAAAACGTCAGTGCACTCATGGTCAGCCACGATCAGGCTGAAGCTTTTTCTATGGCAGATAAAATTGCGGTGATGAATCTTGGCGAAATACACCAATGGGATACGCCCTACAATAGCTACCATAAACCAGTGACTAAATTTGTGGCCAGCTTCATTGGCAAAAGTAGATTCCTGCCCGCTAAAACCTTATGCGAGCATTGTATAGAGACTAGTTTAGGCACCTTAGAATCTAAATCTCCCCACGGCTTTAAAGCCGCTTCTGCGGTGGAAGTGCTCGTGCGCATAGATGATGTTAGGCATAATAACGATGCGAAATATTCGGCCAAAGTTAAAAACAAAAATTTTCATGGCTCTTACTTTACCTATGAATTAGTGTTAGAAGATGGCACCGAAGTGCTCTGTAGCATACCTGCTCATGATCAATACAAGCACGACATAGGCGATACGTTTAAACTCAACCTGGCTATAGAGCACTTAGTGCTGTTTCCAAGGTAAGCTATTATGAACCTCATCCTTGTTCGACCTGAAGATTACATCAAACAGCATACTGTGAGATTATCGGATAGGCGCTTAGCGCATATTAGGGATATACACAGGGCACAGTTAAACCAATCGCTTAAAGTCGGTGAAATTAATGGCGATATAGGCACAGGCATGATTGTCGATATCAGTCATACCCATGTGACCTTATCCCTCACATTATCTATGCCACCACCACCGCCACTGCCGATAACATTACTGCTTGCCTTGCCTAGGCCAAAGATGCTCAAACGTATTCTGCAAACAGTATCGGCAATGGGAGTCAAAGAGATTTACTTACTTAACAGCTACAAGGTAGATAAAAGTTATTGGTCTACGCCTGTCTTAAGTCCCGCATCCATAGAGGAGCATCTGCTGCTGGGGTTAGAGCAGGCGGGCGATACTGTTATACCCAATGTACACTTACGTAAAAGATTTAAACCTTTTCTTGAAGATGAACTCGACGCCATTTCACTCGACAGTCAGAAACTGGTGGCCCATCCTTATAGCGCCCAGAGCCAAGCGCGTGTGAGCAGAGCTAAAACAACCTTAGCGATTGGCCCCGAGGGCGGCTTTATTGATTATGAAATCGATAAGTTTCAATCACTGGGGTTTAACTCGCTCTCCCTGGGGCAACGTATCTTAAAAGTAGAAACTGCAATACCGGTCGCCCTGAGTAAACTGTTTAGTTTTTAAGCGACACAGCACGTGTAAAAATCGCAGTCAACTCCCTTTTAGATCCGCCCATAATTTGCCATATAATACCCAGTCAAAAACCTTACCTGGGTCGGTTTTTCTAACTGGCGCGATATCACAATGACCTAAGGTGGTTGCAGCACTTATCATCGGATACGCCTGTTGCAGTAAGTAGCTAATATCGGCTAATCTTTGGTATTGAATCCTCTCGTAAGCTAATTCATCCGTGCCTTCAAGCTCTATACCAATAGAGAAATCGTTACAGTTTTTCCTGCCATTAAAGCTTGATACCCCCGCATGCCAAGCGCGCTGCTCAAAATTAACAAACTGGGTTGTATCCCCCGTGCGACTGATAAACAAATGCGCTGAGACCTGTAAGTCGGCGATTTTTTCAAAGTAAGGATGTTTTGTTCTGTCGAGATTATTGTGAAAAAAATCTACTACATAGCCACCGCCAAACTGACCCGGCGGCAAGCTAATGTTATGCACCACGAGCAATTCAATAGCGCAATCGCTGGGCCTTGCATTGAAATTAGTTGACGCTAACTGCGTGGCGCCGTGCAATACACCTTGTTCGATTGAAAATTTCACCCGCATTTTTTCCACTCATCGATAAATTCAGTTATTATAAGCGCTATTCTAAATTTCCACTAGTCAGGCCTGCCTATGTCTCTTGCTACAACCTTCCCCGCCTCTTTAGCGGCTATTATTAAGAAAAACGTGCGATTTGCACTGGAAGAAGATATTGGGTCAGGTGATATTACCGCCAGTTTAATACCCAGTCGACAACAAGCCACTGCCAAAGTTATCACTCGACAAGCCGCTGTGATTTGCGGAATTCCATGGGTTGATGAAGTCTTTCGACAAGTCGATCCTGATCTTGTTATAAACTGGCAGGTGAGCGATGGCGAAAGTGTGGTTGCCAATCAAACGCTGTTCACTTGTACTGGCTCAGCCAGTGCATTATTGACAGCTGAGCGGGCCGCCTTAAATTTCATGCAAACATTGTCGGGCACGGCGACTATCAGTCGATACTATGCTGAGCAGGTCAGTCACACAGGGGTTAAACTGCTGGATACCCGTAAAACAATTCCGGGTCTGCGCGTTGCACAAAAATACGCGGTCACTCATGGCGGCTGTCACAATCACAGGCTTGGCTTGTACGATGCTTTTTTAATTAAAGAAAATCACATTATGGCCTGTGGCGGTATAGAATCGGCGATAAGACAAGCACACAAAATAGCCCCGGGTAAGCAAGTTGAAATTGAAGTAGAGAGCCTAGACCAGCTCAAACAAGCGGTGACGGCAGGCGCCGATATTGTGATGTTAGACAATTTTAGCTATCAGCTAATGGCACAGGCAGTAGAGTGGAATGCGCATAGAGTAAAACTAGAAGCTTCGGGAAATATTTCCCAGGAGACTTTGCTAGAGACGGCGAACACTGGGGTAGATTATATTTCTATCGGCTCATTGACAAAACACTGCGAGGCAGTGGATTTGTCAATGAGGTTTAAATAGCAGCGACAGCAAAGGTCGCTGCTATAAATTCATTGTTGGCAAGTTTTAGGAAGGACTGTCTGAGTAACAAAGGAATTACTACAAATCCATTTTATATCACTCTCCCCTACAGCAGCTTCCATCGTCACCGTGTTTTCGGTATTGCTATCACCGACTGGAGTTATATAGGTTATTACTATTCGACCAGACTGTCCGGTAGGGGCTGCGGCACTGGTAATTCTAGAGTATACAATACTAGTAAATGCTTCACCTGAAGGAGCTGTCGTAATGCCAACAGAAGCAGGAAACTCTGGCCACTGACCCTCCGTTGCATAGAATTCTGTTACATTGGTCTTAACTGTGTTCGCCATTGAAATACCTTCTGATACTTTAGCCCTTCTTGTATAATCTTGGTAAGCCGGTAATGCTATCGCCGCCAATATGCCAATGATAGCCACGACGATCATCAGTTCTATTAGTGTAAACCCTTGTTGTTTTTTCATCTTTTACTCTCCGACAGTTGTATAAATTTATATCAGTAATAGGATAGTTGTATTATCAAAAAATGCAATTTATTTACAATTTACAATAGTACTCTGCTAAAGTGAATTCTATCATTGAATTGATGATTTTATTAGGATTTTTAGTTATTATGGATTAAATTTTATTCACTTATAATTAATTTGATTGATTTAGTTGCATGGAGCTAGCGTTTTGCAGAGTACAAAACCCCTTATTGGATTAGCCAGAAGACTAGTCAAAGATGGTTACTTTTCAGCTCAAGTCGCCCATATCGCCCTTGATAAAGCCCAATCCCTGCAAAAACCTTTTATTTCACATATTATCGCTGAAGAGTTAATAAGTAATTACAACGCCGCTTACGCTGCCTCCGATGAGTTTGGTTTACCTCTATTTGATTTAGAAACATTTGAAACACAGCAGATTCCCGACGGTTTAGTCGATGAAAAATTAATTTTAAAGCATCGCGCACTACCCTTAATTAAGCGCAACAATAAATTATTTGTCGCGCTGTCTGACCCCAATAATATCAATGCTTTAGATGACTTTAAATTTCACACTGGCTTAAATACAGAAGCTATCATCGTTGAAGAAAACAAGTTACAGCAAACCATTGACAGCTTCTTAGATACTCAAGCTTCAGGTTTTGATGAACTTGAAGATGACAGTCTTGATAATTTAGAGCTTGAAGATACAGAGGTAGTAGCCGAAGAATCCGCCATCGGCGAAGACGCTGCTCAAGAAGCACCTATTGTCCGCTTTGTGAATAAAGTATTACTCGACTGCATTCGCAAAGGCGCTTCCGACATTCACTTTGAACCTTATGAGAAAACCTACCGCGTACGATCGCGTATTGATGGTATTTTGCAGGAAGTGGCCAAGCCGCCGTCATCCCTTGCCACCAGATTGTCAGCGCGATTAAAAGTGATGTCTAAAATGGATATATCCGAGCGCAGAGTGCCACAAGATGGTCGCATTAAAATGCGCTTGTCTAAATCCCGATCAATCGATTTTCGAGTCAACTCGCTGCCGACACTGTGGGGTGAAAAAATTGTATTACGTATTCTCGATTCCAGTAGCGCTAAAATTGGCGTCGATGCGCTCGGCTTTGATGCCCGACAAAAACAGGCGTTTTTATCGACACTGGTAAAACCGCAAGGCATGATTTTAGTCACAGGACCTACGGGCAGCGGTAAAACAGTCTCTCTTTATACCGGCTTAAATATCCTAAATACCGAAGAGCGCAATATTTCAACTGCCGAAGATCCTGTGGAAATTAACTTAGATGGTATTAACCAAGTACACGTCAACCCTAAAGTAGGATTAACCTTTGCAGAAGCGTTGCGCTCTTTTTTACGTCAAGACCCTGATGTCGTCATGGTCGGTGAAATTCGCGATTTAGAAACCGCTGAAATTTCCATTAAAGCGGCGCAAACCGGACACATGGTACTTTCCACACTGCATACAAACAGTTCGGCTGAAACGCTTACAAGATTAAGAAACATGGGAGTTGAAGCCTTTAATGTTGCGACCGCCGTGTCGCTTATTATTGCTCAGCGTCTAGCGAGACGTTTATGCGAAGATTGCAAAGTACCTTTAAGCATTCCCGATAAGGCGCTGTTAGACGCTGGATTTGAGGCTTCTGATTTACATTCAGTGACTTTGTTCGAGTCAAATCCTGTAGGCTGCCCAAAGTGCAATAAGGGCTATAAAGGCCGGGTCGGCATCTATGAAGTGATGACAATGACAACTGAAATTTCCGACTGCATTATGAATAACGGCACATCTCTGGACATCCTTGAGATAGCAAAACGTCAAGGCTTTAGAGCTTTAAAAAAATCTGGCTTAGATAAAGTTGGGTTAGGTATTACCAGCTTAGAAGAACTCAATAGAGTAATAACTCATTAAGGATAGGTATGGCGACTCAACCTAAAAAACATTTTACCTTTATTTGGTCAGGCTTAGACAAAAGCGGCAACCAAAGCAAGGGCAAAATAGACGCGGTCAGCTTAGCCGAAGCGAAGGCCTTATTACGCAGACAAGGTGTTGCGCCGCGTAAAGTCAGCAAAGAATCCAGCATAAGCTTGTTTAGTGCGCGCAGCAAGCCAATAAAGCCTGTTGATATGGCTTTCTTTAGCCGCCAAGTAGCCACTATGCTAAAAGCTGGGGTACCCTTGATTCAAGGTTTAGAAATTGTCGCTGCGGGTGTTGAAAAAGACGCACTAAAAAAATTGATTCTCGATATTAGGGACTCAGTCAATAGCGGTCAAGATCTCGCCTCTTCCATGTCCAAACATCCATTATTTTTTGATGATCTTTACTGCTCATTAGTTGCCGCAGGCGAGCAATCCGGTTCCTTAGAAACTATGCTTGACAGAATCGCCACTTATAAAGAAAAACTTGAATCACTTAAAGCCAAGATCAAAAAAGCCCTTACCTACCCAATCGCAGTGTTGGCGGTGGGGTTTATTGTTGCCATCATCTTACTCTTAAAAGTAGTTCCTCAATTTCAATCAATTTTTAGTAACTTTGGTGCCGATCTACCCGCCTTTACCCTGCTTATCTTAGGTATGTCTGCCTTTGTACAAGAATGGTGGTGGGTAATGGGTCTGAGCTTTGTAGCTTTTTTCTATGGCTTCATACAGCTAAAAAGGCGCTCTGTGAGATTTTCCAATCAGTTAGATGTGCTGATTCTGAAAATTCCTGTGTTAGGTGAAATTTTACGTAAAGCGATAATTGCCCGTTTTGCTCGCACCTTATCTACAACCTTTTCGGCGGGCGTGCCTTTAGTTGAAGCACTTGATTCCGCTGCGGGGGCTTCGGGCAACATCATTTATAAACAAGCTATATTACAAATTCGCAATGCCGTTTCTACCGGTCAAACACTACAAAACTCGATGCAAATAACCGGGGTATTTCCCAATATGGTGGTTCAAATGATTGCCATCGGCGAAGAGGCAGGCTCCCTAGACACCATGCTCGACAAAGTCGCCGCCTTTTATGAAGAAGAAGTGGATAATGCAGTAGATAACATGTCATCGCTAATGGAACCTTTCATCATGGTTGTCTTAGGTACGGTTGTCGGCGGCTTAGTCGTTGCTATGTATTTACCAATTTTCAAATTAGGTTCTGTGGTGTAGCTAAAGATTTTTATACACAACTATCACACGCTCGCTTTTAGAACCTATTTCACTCTTAATCTTTAATTTATTTATGTGAATTTAACATGCAGTTATACCTAGATTATTTTTCTAATCACTTAGTTGCAGCGAGTATCATTATTGGTGTATTTTGTTTGATGGTCGGGAGCTTCCTCAACGTTGTGATTCATCGATTGCCCATTATTATGCAAAGAGAGTGGGACGCAGATATTAGCGGTGAACAGCCAACTGATACCTATAATTTAATGCTACCCGCCTCCCAATGCCCCAAGTGTCAGCACAATATAAAATGGTATGAAAATATCCCGCTGCTCAGTTATTTTTTCTATCTAAGAGGAAAGTGCTCTCAATGTAAAACAGTTATCTCGAGCAGATACCCACTGGTTGAATTACTCACTGCCCTGATTAGTTTTCCTATCGTTTTCAGCTTTGGCATCAGCGCCATTACTTTTTATGCTCTAGTGTTTAGCTGGGTGTTAATTGCGCTGACCTTTATCGATTTCGATCACTTTCTACTTCCCGACAAGCTAACGCTGCCACTTCTATGGTTGGGACTGTTACTCAACAGTCAAAACACTTTTACCAGTCTTGAATCGGCCGTATTTGGCGCTATGGCAGGTTATTTAAGTCTCTGGTCTGTCTACTGGCTATTCAAGTTAGCCACAGGCAAGGAGGGCATGGGCTATGGTGATTTTAAGCTGCTCGCCGCCCTTGGCGCCTGGATGGGTGTAACGGCTCTGCCTATCATCATTTTAATCAGCTCTATCAGCGGTGTCATCATCGCTGTTAGCTTATCCGTTGCCAATAAACAGACATTAGACAAACCTATTCCGTTTGGTCCCTATTTGACAATAGCAGGCTTTATTAGCTTGCTCTGGGGTGCAGATATCAGCCAATTTTATTTGTCGCTCATCTTGTGAAAGGCTTAAATGTAGTCGGTATCACTGGCGGAATTGGTTGCGGAAAAACAGCGGTCACTAACTTATTCATGCAGTACGGCATTACCATTGTCGATGCTGACATTATCGCCAGAGAAGTGGTTGGCGTAAACTCTCCCGCCCTGAACGCTATTAGTGACCACTATGGCCGTAGCATACTAAGGCCAAACAAATCCTTAGATCGCACCAAATTGCGGCAGATTATTTTTAATCAACCCACCCAAAAACAGTGGTTAGAGGCTTTGTTACACCCACTCATAAGAGAGCGCATTGTTCGTCAACTAGAAAAAAACTGCGCTAATAACCTTTACGCTGTGTTATGCTCACCGCTATTATTAGAGACTGATCAAAAAGATCTAACCAAGTTAATCATTGTGGTAGATTTAGCCATTGAAACGCAAATAGTGCGTGCAATGAAAAGAGACAATAATTCGCGTCAGCAAATTGAAAGCATTATCGCCCACCAAATGGACCGCGATCAGCGCGCGAATATGGCAGACATTGTTATTAACAATGAGGGATCGCTGCCAGCGCTTTCACGAGAAATCGCCCGAATCCATTTAAAACTCATTAAACACTTCGAAAAATTAGGTTAGTCAATGTCAACAAAACGCGTACCGTGCCCACAGTGTAAAAAAAAGCAACAGTGGAGTACATCAAACCCCTACCGGCCTTTTTGCAGCGAGCGATGCAAGCAACTAGACCTCGGCGCATGGGCCAGCGAAGACTATCAAATTCCAGCTAATATCAATGTCGATGAAGAAGACTTTAGCAGTAGCATGGTTGATTTAGAGACTTGGAAGTCACCTACCCTTCATTAAATAACTTACGTAAATTGAGTACTAAAGTCGTTTTTTAATCAATCAGAAATGGCTAATTTCCTAGCCGATAATGATTGTGATTATGGGATCGCTAGCAAGCTTTTATCGAGCTATTTTAAATCATCTTAGATTCGGTAGTTAGGCGCGAAAAAGCTGCGTAATATATTGGTGTGCAAAGGAAATTAGAAAACTTCGTGTTCACATTATTATTGAAGAAACATCTATCTAGCTTTATGCGCGCCTCAAGAGTTTTTACAGACTTTCGTGATTCGACTACCCAACTTAGAATCATAGGCAGTATTAGTAGATTTTAACCTTTACTACTCATGTGCCAGTAACGGTTTTCGACTTACGAATACTCTTGCAATATTTTTTCAAGTATTTGCAGGTTAGCCGCTGGAAACTCAAGCTTTTTTAGCCCCTCAATCGCGCACCATTGTGTTTCTTGACCTTCTTTCCCCCAGGGCTTACCTCGATACTCTGAGACGATAAATACTTCTAATTCTACCTTTTTGTCACTATAGCTATGCACAAGAGAAATAAACGGCAATGGGTTTTGAATGCGAATACCCAGCTCTTCAGCGAGCTCTCTTGTCAACGCTTGCTCACTGGTTTCAAAAGCTTCTAACTTACCGCCTGGAAACTCCCATAAACCACCTTGATGCGCATCTTTAGCCCGCTTAGCTAAAAATATTGCACCCGATGGGTTAATAATAACTGCCGCCGCTACTGCAATTGTCTTCATTATGTTGTCTACCTTAGTGGCCGTAAAACTGATCGAAAATCAACTTTAACTGCGATAATCAGCGTTGATTGACACATAATCATGCGATAAATCCGTTGTCCACACAGACTCAGTCACAGAACCGCGATTGAGTACTATCCTAATATTTATCTCTTCTTGAGACATCACCTGCGCGCCTGCCACTTCGGTATAGTCTAGCGCTCTGCCACCGTTTTCGACGATACAAACCTCGCCTAGATAGATTTTCAATGTATTGACATTAAGTCCCTCAATATTAGATCGACCTACGGCGGCTAGTATTCGCCCCCAATTGGCATCACTGGCGAACAGCGCTGTTTTCACCAGCGGAGAATGCGCGACAGTGTAAGCCACTTCTAACGCTTCGAATTGATCAACTGCGTTTTCACAGACTATTTTAACTAGCTTTGTAGCCCCTTCACCGTCCCTGACAATTTGCAAGGCTATCTCTAACATCAGTTGATCCAAATGTTGCGAGAACAATCGATAGAGTTCTGGCTCAGATTCAGCCACTTCAAGCCCCGACTCTGCTGTAGCAATGAGTATGCAAGCATCGTTGGTCGATGTATCGCCATCCACAGTAATGCGATTAAAACTTTTATTGGTTGCCTTTAATAATAAGCTTTGTAAAAGCTCAGGTTGAATTTTCGCATCTGTTGCCACAAAACCTAGCATCGTCGCCATGTTAGGCTTAATCATCCCAGAGCCTTTGGATATACCGGTAATAGTCATCACTTTGCCGGTATATTCAAATTCAATACTGTGACCTTTTATACGGGTATCCGTGGTTAATATGCCCTTTGCTGCCAGCGTCCAATTATCTTCTGATAAAGACTCTATAGCGGTGTCTAAAGCAGCTGTTATTTTAAAAGTCGGCAGTAACTCACCAATCACTCCGGTTGAAAATGGTAAAACATTGCTGGCGTTAGCACCTACTTTTGCCGCCAAGGCGCTGCAGCAAAGTTTCGCATCAAGCATCCCTTGCTCACCCGTTCCGGCATTCGCGTTACCCGTATTGATCAGCAAATAGCGTTGCGCTTTCTCCAGTGGAAAAGAGGCTAAATGTTGCTTGGCGAGATGCACTGGCGCGGCGCAAAAAGCATTTTTAGTAAATACACCCGCCACCGAGGCGTTCTCAGATATTTCAAATACGACGATATCTGGACGTACTGTCTGCTTGATTCCCGCTGAGGCAACTCCAACACGCAGTCCTTTTATCGGCTCTAATTTGACGATACTTCCTGAACCAACAGCCATCAGAATTTCCTTAAAAAATGCTATTTACAATAAAAACAAGAGCGGCTAAGCGCTCTTACAGACAAATCAAAGGCTACAAAAAATAGCGATTTAAGCTTAGCCTCTATTGCATTAAAAGCGCCGGCTGGAAAAAAGTTTAGCGCTATGGCTCTACTAGTTCAGTTTCCCGTGACACTGTTTGTATTTTTTTCCCGAGCCACAAGGACAAGCAGAATTACGCCCAACCTTTTCGCCATCTCGGACAAAAGGCGCGACTTCCAATTCAGATTCAGAATCGGCATTATTTATATTAGATTCATGCTCAAAATTCCTTTGTTGCTCTTGCTGCTTTTGACGGCGTAACTCTTCTTGTTGCGCGACTTCTTCTGGCATTTGAATTTGTACATGGGAAAGCACTTTGATTACGTCTATTTTAATATTAGCCAATAGATGTTGAAACAACTCAAAGGATTCTCGTTTGTATTCTTGCTTAGGATTCTTCTGAGCGTAACCGCGCAAATGAATACCTTGGCGCAAATTATCCATGGTCTGAAGATGCTCTTTCCATAAGGTATCTAGCACTTGCAGCATCACTTGTTTCTCGAAAGTACGCATACCTTCAATGCCCACCATTTCTTCTTTGGCTTTGTAAGCCTTAGCCACTTCAATTTGAATTTTTTCAATCAAAGTCTCTTCGTGTAGAGAATCATCTTCATCAAGCCATTCTTTGATTGATAATTTCAATCCGTATTCTGCTTGAATAGCTTTTTCTAACCCTTCTAAATCCCACTGCTCAGCAATACTCTGGGGTGGAATATAGTTGGCAATAGTATCCCCCACTACTTCTTCACGAATTAAGCTTATAATGTTAGAGATATCATCAGATGCCATCACTTCATTTCGCTGACGATAGATAACGTTGCGCTGATCATTTGCTACATCATCGTATTCTAGCAGTGATTTACGAATATCAAAGTTGCGCCCTTCGACTTTTCTCTGAGCTTTTTCGATCGCGTTACTGACCATTTTATGCTCAATCGCCTCTCCTTGCTCCATCCCTAAAGAGCGCATAAATGTGCGCATTCTGTCGGAGGCGAAGATTCGCATCAGGTCATCTTCTAAACAGAGGAAAAAGCGCGATGAACCTGCGTCCCCTTGACGCCCTGCACGACCGCGTAGCTGATTATCAATTCTGCGTGACTCATGTCGCTCTGTACCGATGATATGCAAACCACCGGAGGCTAACACTAGATCATGACGTTGCTGCCAGTCGGCTTTTATCGCTTCGTGTTCAGACTCATCTGCGGCCTCTAGCTCCGCCTGCAAACGACCGCCTAATACAATATCTGTACCACGGCCAGCCATGTTCGTGGCGATAGTGACGGTACTTGGACGTCCAGCTTCTACAATGATATCGGCCTCTCTACCGTGGTGCTTAGCGTTCAATACATTGTGCTTAATTTCTTCTTTAATCAACAACTGAGAAATTAGTTCGGAGGATTCAACTGAGGCTGTACCGACTAATACAGGCTGGCCTTTCTCTTGGGTGGCTCTAATTTCTTTTATAATAGCTTGGTATTTATCTTCCATGGTCATATAGATCAAATCATTTGAGTCTATACGAGCAACCGGTTTATTGGTCGGTATAACCACCACGGTCAAACCATAAATTTGCTGCAACTCAAACGCTTCAGTATCAGCCGTACCTGTCATGCCGGATAAGTTTTGATAGAGTCTAAAATAATTTTGGAAAGTAGTAGAGGCCAGTGTTTGGCTCTCTAGCTGAATATCGACCCCTTCTTTAGCTTCGATCGCTTGATGTAGACCTTCAGACCAACGTCTGCCTGGCATGATGCGCCCAGTGTGCTCGTCGACAATTACTACTTCATTGTTCTGAATGATATAATCTTTATCACGTTGAAATAAATTATGTGCTCTAAGGCCCGCTAACACATGGTGGAGTAGATTCAAGTTGTGTGGCGAATATAAGCTCTCGCCCTCTTTTAAAAAACCATCTTTGACTAACAGTTCTTCAACTAATACATGTCCTGCTTCGGTTAAATCGACGGTACGGCTTTTCTCATCGATGACAAAATGCTCATCGACCACTTGCTCAGTATCTTTTACGTCAATTTCGCCTTCGAAGCGCTTCAAGGAAGGTACTAACTTATTGATGCCTGCGTACATTTTTGAACTGTCTTCTGCAGGGCCAGAGATAATCAATGGGGTTCTTGCCTCATCAATGAGGATTGAATCTACTTCATCAATCACTGCAAAGTGAAATTCGCGTTGGACTTTCTCCTCCTCGCTAAATGCCATGTTATCGCGCAGATAATCAAAACCGAATTCGTTGTTTGTACCATAAGTGATGTCTGCTTGATAAGCTTTGCGCTTTATATCCGAATCTTGTTGTGAAAGCACGACCCCGACAGACATTCCCAAAGCTTCATACAAAGGTCGCATCCACTGGGCATCACGGCTCGCCAAGTAGTCATTCACTGTCACTACGTGAACACCTTTGCCTTGCAATGCGTTTAAATATACCGCAAGTGTCGCCACTAAAGTCTTTCCTTCACCGGTGCGCATTTCAGCGACACTGCCCTCGTGAAGGGTGATACCTCCAATCATTTGAACATCAAAATGACGCATCCCCATCGCTCTGACAGACGCTTCTCTAACGAGCGCAAAGGCTTCAGGTAAAAGTTCCTCAACGCGGGTCTCATCCGCCGCCAAACGAGCTTTAAAATCACTGGTTTTTTCTATTATTTGGCTATCACTAAGCGCCTGCATTTGCTCTTCAAAGCTATTAATCTGTATAACCGTTTTTTTCATCCGTTTTATGACGCGAGCATTCTTACTACCAAACACTTTTTGGAAAATTGAATTCATCATGTTGTAGATATCACCAATAAATTTTCTTGCGTTTCACATATTATAAGGGAAACTCTGTCGATAAGTTCTTTCATCTAGGCATTCCATGTGGCGTGTAATTAAAATTTAAAAAATCACAGCAAACGCCTAAATTTAAACAAAAAAAACCAAGATATAATCAACTAATCTCTATCTTAAAAGATTAATTTAAATCATAAAATTAACGTTATTGTACCTTGATGGGGATCATTATGAGAACCTCAAGGGTAAAAAATCAAACATAATTCTCTGTTTTTCACACAGGCATAAAAAAACCGGATAAACCGGTTTGATAACTATACTTTAGATGGCGTTTGACACCCATAAAGACGCTAGGGTATGACATTAAATAACAGGGTTTAACCTGCAGATTTTAAGCAACTGCCAAGATCGGCTCTTGGCAAGTAACAACCTCAAAGGCATCTTGCGTTAAGAGTAGTTTTCTAACGATCTGATTATTCATAAAATGGCCTGTTTTGAAACCGACAAACTCGCCGATCAATGAGTGTCCTAATAAATACATGTCGCCTACCGCATCTAATACTTTGTGCTTTGCAAACTCATCGTCAAACCTGAGTCCATCGCCATTGAGAATAGAGCGCTCATCGACCACAATTGCATTCTCCATACTGCCGCCGCGGGCTAAATTGTTGGCACGCAAATATTCTATATCACTCATAAAGCCGAAGGTTCTCGCGCGACTAATTTGCTGTATGAAGTTTTCACTGTTTAACTCTAAGGCACAGGTCATATTTTTACCGCTAAACGCCGGATGATCAAAATCAATTTCTACGGACAACCGACAACCCTTATAAGGTTTTAAACTGGCCACCTTGCCCTGATGTTCAAAATTTACTTCTCGAATGACCTTTATAAACTTCTTTGGACTTTGCTGTTCAACAACACCCGCCGCTTTTATAAGGAAGATAAAAGCAGCAGCTGAGCCGTCCATTATAGGGACTTCTTCAGCATTGAGCTCCACTATTACGTTATCAATGCCCATAGCGGCAATTGCCGCCATCAAGTGCTCAATAGTGGCAACTTTAACGTCATCTTTAAATATATTAGTTGATAACACAGTCTCTTTGACTAAGAAAGCATCAGCGGGCATTTCAACCACGGGGTTTAAATCGACACGGCGAAACAGAACACCCGTGTCTTCGGCTGCAGGACGAAGGCATAGATAGACTTTGGTCCCTGTATGTAGTCCGAGACCGTTGGCCTTAATACTGCTTTGCAATGTTTTTTGTTTAATCATCTAAATCTACTAACAATACTCAGTGGTTAATGGTGGTATTTAAATTTCAAACACATTTCCCCTTGACGCTCACCCTACTTTGAAGGAGTCAATAAATCAAAAAAAGGTCGAACTATCTTGGCTATTATTTTCAACCTTAGCTGCTCAAATAATAGCTAGCGTATATTTATGATTCACTTTGACGACGTATAAAAGTCGGTATGTCGAACATATCTTCTGTGTCTTTATTGCGTTCAGGTATTGATTCTGCTTTGCCATCTAGTAAAGCTTCTTGGTGTTGACGACGCAACACTGTCGGCAGTTCTATTTTATCCGTATCAAAAGCAATAGGCTCAGATTTAGACAATGTTTTGTTTTCGACGACCACTTCCAAATTTTGTTTTTTCTTTTCAAAGCCTGTCGCCACGACGGTCACTTTAAGATCATCGATAAGCTCAGTATCTATGACAGTACCTATGACAATAGTTGCATCAATTGAGGCATATTTTTCAATAATATTACCTACTTCACTAAACTCACCTAAGGTTAAGTCAAGCCCGGCCGTAATATTGACCAGTATGCCACTCGCGCCCTTGAGATCAACATTTTCCAGTAATGGACTGTTAATCGCCTCTTCAGCTGCCAGTGAAGCGCGCTCATCTCCCTTTGCTTGACCTGAACCCATCATTGCCATGCCCATTTCAGACATCACCGTGCGCACGTCTGCAAAGTCAACATTGATCATACCCGGACAGGTGATGAGTTCGGCAATACCACGTACCGCGCCTAAAAGAACATCATTTGCCGCCGCAAAGGCTTTAATTAGACTGGTATTTCTACCGAGTACTTTCATCAATTTTTCATTGGGGATAATGATCAGGGAATCCACTTGATCACGCAGTTCTGCAACCCCCGCTTCAGCCAATAGCATCCGCTTTCGACCTTCAAAAGGAAAAGGTGTAGTTACAACCGCCACGGTTAAAATACCTAAACCTTTGGCGACTTCAGCGACAATCGGCGCAGCGCCAGTCCCTGTGCCTCCACCCATACCGGCGGTAATAAACACCATATCAGACCCTTCAATCGCATCGGCTATCGCCTCACGATCTTCAATAGCCGCTGCTCTTCCTATATCGGGATCTGCCCCTGCACCTAAACCTTTAGTTGTTTCACAACCTAATTGGATCGTTTTATGTGCATCAATGCTTGACAGTGCCTGTGCATCGGTATTGGCACAAATAAACTCCACAGCGTTTAAATCTGCCGCCAGCATATGGGCTAATGCATTGCCACCGCCACCGCCGACGCCAATCACTTTAATAATTGCACCTGGTATATCATCGTCTTGAATACTAAACATAATTACCTCCTAGCAGTAACTGTGATGTCGTTTTTTGCTATCTGATTCTCCTCTAGCTGACGAGCATGCCAGTTAGAAGACTTTGAGCGCCCAATAATCCAGTTTATTATCGATCGGCGATCAATATTAAATTACTCTTTCAGTATGTCGTTAGTCTCGGTTGATTCTAAAAGCTGCCATTTAACTGCAACCCCATTGGTATACCTCACGTCTACGTGCTCAATCTGGTCAGCCTTTAAGTACAAGTGACCTTTATAAAGGTCTAAAAAGCGTCTTAACCTAGCTAAAATATCTTCCCTACCCAACTCTACTTGAATTTTATTATCTAACAGCAAGGTCCAAGCTCCTCGCGATTGCAACGTCAAGCCTAACATTGCACTATCCGCACCTTTAAAAAATTGACTCAAGGTATGATATTGATCCATCACTCGGGCGGTTTCAGTAGAGGGGCCATTGAGCAGTGGTAAAAAATCTAACGCCCGTTTCTGTTGCGGCCAAAAAATATCACCTTGATGATTCAGCAGTCCTTTATCACCCCATTTGGCCACTGGGACTTGCTCTTCAATGGCTATATTTAGCGCCCCCGGCCACTGTCTTTTTATAATCGCGTTGTTTACCCATGGGTCCTCCACCACAAGCTGCTGAAGAGCAGCGATATCAGTAGATAACAATCTCGGTTTTTTGCTCTCTAAACTGGTATCCGATAGCAGTTGCTTGACTAAATTATCGGCATCTAAATATTGTCCACTACCTATCACCTGTATATTGACTATAGGTTTGTCTAATACAGCCCATAACTCAATTGCCGCATTCACCAGCAAACCGCAAAACAGGGCAAAAGACGTTAAAATCATTGCTGGCCGCACATACCACTCAGACATTATATTCAGCGAAAAACCTAATATTTCAACTTTTGCTTGCCGTTCATCTGAAGCCTCGGTAGTGGCCATCGATTCAGACTCTATGTCTTGCTTGCGCCACTTTAACAAGACGAGCAACCCTTGCCATGCATCTGTGCAGCACTCACAGCAAAGGGTCTAATATTTCCTATACTGGCAGCCATTTTATGCGTAATCCATCGCGGTTAGTTTATGGGCCAATGCGGTAATATCTCCCGCCCCTTGTGTTAAGACGATGTCCCCTGCCTTTAGTATATGTTTCAGCAAGTCAGGCACCTGCGCTACATTGTCAACGAACACCGGTTCTAGTTGACCGCGTTGACGTATGCTGCGACACAAACTACGACTATCGGCACTTGCTATAGGTTCCTCACCCGCAGCATAAACTTCTAATAGTAATAAAGCATCGACATCCGATAACACTTGAACATAATCTTCGTACAAGTCACGCGTTCTAGTGTAGCGGTGTGGCTGGTTAATCATCACAATTCTCCTATCGGGCCAGCCATCGCGTACGGCTTGAATCGTCGCCTGTATCTCTCTTGGATGATGCCCATAGTCATCGACTAACATAGCAGTACCGCCCACAACCGGCAAATCACAGAGCACTTGGAAACGCCGCCCAACCCCTGAAAAAGCCTCTAATGCTGTAGTTATTGATCTATCATCGATACCTTCATCCGTAGCGACAGCGATGGAAGCCAAAGCATTTTGTACATTGTGCACACCCGGCATGTTGACAGTCACATCTAAATTTTCATGATGCTCTGGGCGAATCACCCTGAAGTGCGTTTGCATCCCTGTCTGCGATATATTCACCGCCCGGTAATCTGCCTCTTCATTGAGACCGTAAGTTAGCACTGGGCGGTTTATTCTGCCGCGCACTTCAGCCACTACAGGATCATCGGTACAAAGTACCGCGAGGCCGTAAAAAGGTAGATTGTGCAAGAAATCGACAAATGTTTGTTTAAGAACGTTAAAATCACCGCCATAAGTATCCATGTGGTCAGCATCGATATTAGTCACTATAGCCACCATAGGCTGTAAATGTAAGAACGAGGCATCGCTCTCATCAGCCTCTGCAATTAGATAACGGCTAGCCCCTAACCTGGCATTAGTTCCCGCGCTGTTTAAACGTCCACCGATCACAAAGGTAGGGTCTAAATTCCCCTGGGCAAATACACTCGCCAAAAGACTGGTAGTGGTCGTTTTTCCGTGTGTACCTGCAACCGCCACGCCGTGGCGGTAACGCATTAACTCTGCTAACATTTCGGCTCGGCGAACAATCGGCGTCTGTTGCGTCCGAGCGGCTATAATCTCGGGGTTTGTCTCATCCACGGCGGTCGATGTAACGACGACATCAACCAGCGCCACATTTTCCGCTTGGTGACCTATATGTATTATGCAGCCAAGCGTTTGTAAGCGCTCTGTAGTTGTCGATGATTTGATATCAGAGCCAGATATTTTATAGCCTTGATTGCATAATACTTCAGCGATACCACACATACCAACGCCGCCAATACCAACAAAATGTATGCGCTTAATTCTACGCATTTCCGGCACGTCATAAACAGTTTTAGAAAGTGTCGGTGCTTTACTTATAGCCTTCATTTAATCTCCTCTAGGCAGATTGAGGCCACGATTGATGATGCCTCGGGTGCAGCTACTGAATTGGCTTTCTCGGCCATTTTCAACAGGCTGGCTCTATCTTTTAACTGCTCCAATAATTTTTTTAATTGCATGCTATCTAGTTGACTCTGCTGGACCATAATTGCCGCCCCGACAGAGGCCAAAAATTCGCCATTGGCCGTTTGATGGTCATCCACTGCAAAGGGAAAAGGTACTAGCACAGACGCCACTCCCGCGATCGCTAGTTCTGATACTGTTAAAGCTCCCGCTCTGCAGATAACCAGGTCGGCCCAAGCATACGCTTCATCCATGTTGTCTATGAAGGCGACAACCTTGGCTTGGACTTGCATTTGATTATACAGAGCTTGGGTCGTATCAATGTTGCGTATCCCAGCCTGATGCCATACCTCCGGCCTACCCTCTGGTTTGAATTGAGACAGTGTTTGCGGCACCACTTTATTAATCGCCGCCGCTCCTAAACTTCCACCTACCACCAATAAATTGAGTTTGCCACTGCGATTAGCATAGCGCTCACTGCTGGCTTGCATATTTAAAATAGCGCCGCGCACTGGATTTCCAACGACCTCAATACCTTTGGCCTCATCATTGCCAAAAGCGCCAGGAAAAGCCGCTAATTTTCTGCAGGCCATCGATAATGACAATTTATTGGTCATCCCCGCTTTCGCATTTTGTTCATGAATCACCAGCGGCACCCTCGCTAGCATTGCGGCAACGGCTCCAGGGCCCGATGCAAATCCACCCATGCCGAGGACTACATCAGGTTTTATTGAATCAAATACTTGCTTCGCTTGCCAAATTGCTTTAAAAATTAACCACGGTGCCTTTAGCAACCCCAGTTTCCCTTTGCCGCGCAACCCTTTCACATCAATACAATGTAATGGAATATTGGCACTGGGAACAACAGTCGCTTCAATTCCGGCTCGTGTGCCTAACCAGTGCACTCGCAAACCTGAATCACGCAATAAATCGGCAACGGCAAGCGCCGGAAAAACATGCCCACCCGTGCCGCCCGCCATTATCAGTGCGACTTTGCCAGCATCGTTGCTCGACTTGATGCTCATATCGACTCTCTATTAATTTTTCTTTTTGCTCTGGACTGATCAAACGTCTTACTTTGGGCTATTCTTGGGATCGGTCTAGCGCTCAATGAATCTTGGTCTGTGGTATCATTTTTGCTTATTAATTGTGGACTCTCTTCACTAAAGTGTGAAATATCTTCAACTGCCTTTTTCTTAGCGCGTTTAGATTTTGCTGTTTCTGTCTTTTTATGTTCAGTCTCTATAGCATCATTTTTAGCTTGGATATGGCTCAATAAATAGGTGCCGCCAACAGAGTCGCTAATTGAATAATCTGCTGAGTCCCCCAGCCTAATCCGCTGTTGCTTTAACTCGTAATCTATTCTTAAAATAACCGCAATCATCGCAGTACAGACCATCAAACTACTGCCGCCATAACTTAACAGCGGTAGGGTGAGCCCTTTAGTGGGCACAGCGCCTACATTAACCCCTATATTAATCAATATTTGTGCCGACAAGACTAAGGCAAAGCCATAAGTAACGAAGCCCATAAAAAACTGTTTTTGTTTTTCTGCCTGACGACCAATGCGAAAGACTCTGAAGATGAGCACTAAATATAAGCAGATAATGCATATAGCACCGAGTAAACCTAACTCTTCTGACAGAACAGAGTAGACAAAATCGGTATGTGCTTCAGGCAGGTAAAATAATTTTTGAACACTGTTCCCCAACCCGGTGCCAAACCACTCACCACGGCCAAAGGCTATTTGTGCTTGGGATAACTGATAGCCGCTGCCAAAAGGGTCCGCCCAAGGATCTTGAAATGATTTAAGCCTTGCTACGCGATAAGGTTGAATAATGGCGAGAGAACCCACTGTTACTAGTGCGCCTGAGAGTATTACCAGAAACTGACTAAAACGCATCCCACTGAGGAAAATCATTCCCATTACAGAGGCCATCAAGACAACCGCTGCGCCGTAGTCGGGCTCCATAATCAGTAAAAAAACAAAAAATCCCAGAGGCAATATAGGTCTGACAACGCCTTTCCAGCTATTTCTAACATCTGTTAAACGGCGAACTAAGTAACCACCCAAATAAATAATCATGCAAAACTTAGCCACTTCTGAGGCTTGTAAATTCAGTACACCCGCTCGAATCCAGCGTTGCGATCCATTGACTTCCCTGCCTATTCCCGGAATGAGTACTAAAACCAAGAGTATGAAACCAAAGGCTAATAACCAGGGTCCCGCACTATACCAACGTTTTATAGGCACTTTCAAAACCACAAAAGCACCAATCATGGAGGTCAGGATAAACATCCCATGACGCATAGAGAAAAAGAACGGGGTGTTGTAATTTCGAGCGGCTACATCTAAAGAGGCGGATGTTATCATGACGAAACCTGTAAACATAATAAGCACAGCGCTGGCCAACAAGAGCGGATCGAAAGGTAGTTGCCCAGCGGGAAAGGCAAACCATCGCGAGATAAAACTTTTCCGATGCAACCAATGCGGTTCAATCATCTGAGTTACCTCAGGTTTTACCTTCTGTGCAGCTAGATTCTGCATTAGAGACTAACCGCAGCAGCAGTGAAAACATGCCCGCGCTGTTCATAGTTATCAAACATATCAAAGCTCGCGCAGGCGGGCGATAACAAAACAATATCACCAGGAACCGCCAAGCTAGCACTTAAATACACAGCCTCTTGCAGAGAATTTGAAAACGTTAGTTGCGCGCCAGGAATCGCGGCGCCAAGACGTTTAGCATCGACTCCTATTAGCACAACATTTTTCACATATTGCGCGACTGGCTTCGCCAGTTTTTCAAAACTGGCACCTTTACCGTCTCCACCGGCGATCAAGACAATTTTATTTTCGTGCCCAAGGGTGGCCCCCAAACCTTCTAATGCCGCCACGGTCGCCCCCACATTAGTCCCTTTAGAATCGTTGAAGTAATCAACCTGCGATTTAGTTGCCACTCGCTGGCAGCGATGTTCTAAGCCATCAAAGTTTGCGATGGCCTTTAACATTACAGTAATGTCAAATCCTACCACATGGCCAATAGCCAATGCTGCTAAAGCATTAATCATGTTATGCCTACCGGGTAATTTAATCGCACTCGTCGCCATCAAAGGCTTATTAGCTAAGGCTAAGCACTCCTGCATTTGACCTTCTATTGGCGCCTGCATTAAGCCGAAAATATTAAAGTCTGACCTCCCTAAACGGTAGCCGATGATATCAACATTTTTAGCGACTAAAGGGTGCGTCAAAGGGTCATCTAAATTCTCAACTACACTTTGACAGCCTTTAAAAATTCGGTGTTTGGCCTGATAGTAGTGCTGAAAATTATTGTCGTATCTATCTAAATGATCTGGGGTAATGTTCAGCACTGTGGCCACAGTTGCTCGCAATTCGTGAGTCGTTTCAAGCTGAAAACTTGATAATTCTAAAACATACAGGTCTTTTTCAGCTTGATCTAGGAAGTCCAAAACGGGCAATCCAATATTGCCACCAACCCCAACATTCAGCCCACAGGCACTGGCCATTTCGCCGACTAAGCTGGTCACGGTAGACTTTGCATTTGAGCCTGTGATGGCAATGATAGGGGCCGAAATTTCGCGGCAGAATAAATCAATATCACCGATTAATATTGATCCTTGTGCAACGGCAAAAGCAATCGCTGGATCATCTTTTGCAACCCCTGGGCTCACAATTAATTCACCTGCAGAGGCCAATAAAGTTTTATCTAGTGGACCTAGCACCACTCGCACCGCTGGAAACTGCTGTTTGAATTTAGCTAGATTTAGCGGGTTTTCTCGCGTATCGACCACTAAAAAACGCACTGCTTTGGCACTGAGTAATCTCGCGCATGAAAACCCTGTAGCGCCTAAACCGATAATAATTTTTAGTTGATCTGTTGCAATTAGCGACATGCAGTCCTTACCTAAGTTTTAAGGTGGCTAAACCTATGAGTACGAGAATCACTGTAATGATCCAAAAACGGACGATAATACGCGGTTCAGGCCAACCTTTTAATTCGAAATGATGATGGATAGGCGCCATGCGAAAAATTCGTTTACCTGTGAGTTTATAGGAGGCTACTTGCAATACTACAGACACTGTTTCCATCACAAACACTCCACCCATGATGACCAACACAAGTTCTTGACGAACGATTACCGCCACAACCCCCAACGCAGCACCTAAAGAGAGGGCACCTACATCCCCCATAAAAACTTGTGCCGGATAGGTATTAAACCAGAGAAAACCTAGCCCAGCGCCGACTATAGCACCACAAAAAATGATCAACTCACCTGAACCTAATATGTAGGGAATATGTAAGTAATTCGCAAACTCGCTATGCCCACTGAGATAGGCGAAGACTCCCAAGCCTGCCGCCACCATAACTGTTGGCATGATAG
>JAWUWK010000081.1:0-32914 GCA_034111875.1 Gammaproteobacteria bacterium | reverse complement strand
TGCACTTATGGGGTGGACAGACTGTAAAGTCGATAATAATGCAGTCTTCATAGCAGGCGATAGTGCCTCAACCATAGGTAAAGTCCACTTTACGGCTCCAGATGGTAGCGTTACCGCGGTAGACAAAACCTGGGGCTTTGTAAAAGAAGATGCTGGTAGTGTGCGCATTGTACTTCATCACTCTTCTTTAGAGTATGCTGGCTAAACTTATACTACTCCTCGAACTTTTAGTATATTAGTAAAGCTGAAATGGAATGTGCGTTCTTTTTGAGGGCATATTTATTGGCTCTTTTACCAAGAGCATAAAACTGGGGTCAGGGTAAACTTAACTCCCTTTCTCCGTTTTTTTATTGTGTTTCTGTGAACTTATGGGGCGGCCCATTTCTTGTTCTGTCCTTCTTCTGCCTATTAATTCTGTTAATTCCGCCATGTTGTTGGTATATCGCCGCCAAGGCGGCTATATGCAATCAAAATTTGTTGAAGGCTATTTTTTGATTTTTTTAAACCAACCTTTCCGGCAATAATTTTATCTAACATACGATTAGTCAGATTTTGCGGAATAATCCAATCGGTTATCATATTGGGTGCGATGGCATAACGCACTTTAGGATTGGGGGTGGTAATAGTGTGATGCTCCAATTCCGCAACTTTTTGATAGGTCGAGTGATATTTTACGAGAGTCTTTGAAAGACAAAAAGGCTATTACTAAATTAGTAACAGCCATTTAAATCTAATTAACATTATTGGGTATAACTCAATTTGTTATCTGCTAAAAAAATTACGCAAATAATGGTCTACAGATAATCTACCTGGACCCCAGATAACACTTACCAATAACATCATGCCCCATAGCTGATGATCGTAAAACCCTTTATCCCAGAGTAAAGGATAAGAGACAACTGCTATAATATTAAACATAAATAATGCAAATGAGGTACCGCGAGTCAATACACCTAACAACAGCAGTGGTGGCAACAACAACTCGGCTGCAGTCCCTAGATAGGCAGCCATTTCAAAGGGTATAAAGGGCACTTGATATTCTTCCTCAAATAAATAAAGCGTAGAATCCCAGTTTTTAATTTTAGTTTGACCCGCTTTGAAAAAAGCAATGGCCGGTATGACACGTACTAATAAAAGCACTAGAGGCGCTAGCCACTTCAAATTCAAACCTACGGTGCAATCATATATTGCGAGTAATTTTTTGATCATGTATCACCTTCTAAAATAAAATTTTTAATCACATTATTGCTGATGAATTGATTAAGCAGCGGCTGAAAACCAGCTATATTTGCCAGTTGCTGCAAACAAGTTTTTTGCTGCACTTGGTTTAGAAAATCGAACTCTTGTATTGATATTTTACTGCATTGTGCGCCTATCTGAGCATCTGGCTTTATCATTACAAATTCAGCTTCTTGCATATCTATGTTATCTAAATTACCTTTTTTGACACCTTGCCAAATAGATAGAGCAGGAAAATTTGAAGCCATTAACTTAAGCTTAGGTTGTAGTTGAAAATAAAGCCGTAATTGCTGATGTTCATTTAATAATTGCAGCTGTGCAAAAGGAAAATCATCGAACACAACGACTGATTTAGCTTGATCGAAAGCCCAATCTAGCTGAGCAATATCCGCTAAATAAGGTACCGAGTATGCCTGTTCGCAGCCTGCTATAAACTCTGAAAAACCAGCACCATAAAATTCAACGCTGGCGCACTCTAAAGGACATTTTAAAATAAAAGCTTTAGCCAGTTGCGAAAAAAACGCCTCGCCGACTAGCGCTTCTACTGTTGGAAAACAATTCAGTAAATATTCGCTCAAACTAATGTAAAAATTATTACGGTATAGAGACATCAGCTGGGGAACCGTGAAAGGCCCAGTTATTTCCAGAGCAGATAAATCAATGTCTTGGTGTAATAAATACTGCGAAAAACGTTGTTGCATTTCAGTTAAATTCAAAGGGTCACCTTCTCGAGCTTAAAACTTTTCGCCTGCTCTATCCTCGCTCTCTCTACTTCACCTAAGAGCACCTCCAAGGAAGGTATATCGGTATCCCATTCAATTAATGCAGGTGCATTAGATACCTGGCGAAATGCTCTAAACATCTCCCAGACAGCTTCAGAGACAACACTTCCGTGAGTATCAATTAAGATTTCACCATTGTCTAACTGCTTACGGGTGAACCCCGCCAAATGAATTTCTTTAACCGCTGCTATATCTATATTCTTTAAATATTCATCGACCTCTATGCCTAAATTTACACTGTTGACGTATATATTATTTAAATCGAGCAATAAACCACATCCACAACGTGTTTGAATTTCATTTAGAAACGCCCATTCCGGCATAGTGCTGTTTGAAAAAGTTAAATACGTCGTCGGGTTTTCTATGTGCAAAGCACGACCGAGGGAATCTTGGACTTGGTTTAAATGATCACAAAACACTTGAAGACTTTCACAAGTGTAAGGCACCGGTAATAAATCATTAAAGTAACGTCCGTTAATAGAACTCCAGCTTAAATGTTCAGAAATAAGCGTCGGTTGGTACTTGTCAATGAGTACTTTCATCTGAGCTAAGTGCCGCTTGCTTATTGGATCACTAGAGCCCAATGACAGTCCGACGCCATGAAAGCTTAATGGATAACTGTCTGCAAGTTGGTCTAGCAACCTAGATTGGGTTGAATCATCTCCGAAGAAATTTTCGCTATGCACTTCAAGCCATCCAACATCAGGTTTTTGCTCAAGCACTTGTTGATGATGTGGAGACCTTAGACCCATACCTATGGCATTGTCACTGATTGTAAATGGCTGCATAAATGAGGAATATCGGCTTGTTATATAACAGTTAGACATCCTAAAAAGCCATAATACATGTTGATTAAACAGTTATGACTCTCAGAACATCTAGGCGAGGATGGTATTCACCATCTTGACAGATTATTAAGCTTTTGGTGTAAGACTGCCACCTGCAAGCTTTTCACATAGACCCTTAGGAATTGCAACAAAGGCATCTCCTTGATTATCTGTTTTTGAAGTACCCGCACATGAACTATTAGACGTTGCACAATCATTTTGACCAGCAGCCACTACACCGTAGCATTTTTCTTTACTAGCAGCCAAGGCAGGCGCAGAAATCAGAGCAGATCCTAGAGCAAGGATACCAGTAATTGCTGTTGCTGCCGCTAAATTTTTCTTTGAAATATTCATGTTTTTTTCCTTTATTTATAATTAAATCGGTGGATAACGCACCAGTTTTTTGTTTCTCTATCAACTATACGCCATTAAATTTGCGCTAGATTCAAATTTTATTCAAAATTTCAATTTATCTACCTTCCTTAATAAATTATCACATATAGCCATCGTTGGTACGCAACTAAAGCACAAAAAACTTCAAAATCCTTGTTTTTTATACATTTTGTTAATTTCAAAAGCAATAAAGTCGGCTCCTGCTTGCTGCATATGTAAATGATGGTTGCCATCGCACCAACACAAGGTTAGATTCTGCAGACAATTAAAGTAAGCTTGCCATTCATCATTCGCTAACCCATCTCTGCCGAGAAACATATACACTTGGGCTGTCACTGACTTGAGAAAAGCTTCAATCTGCCCTTGGGACATCCTCGAAATAGAAGGTAAACGTAACGCCGGATCACTGCGCCAAGTCACTTTATTTTCAACAATATTAGTACCTCTTGTGACTAAGAGCTCTGCGGCTTCTTGGGAGACAGGAAAGCGACTATGCATCCTAGCTTCTATCAAGGTTTGCAGGGATGAATGGTTTGTGATTTTTTTTGTAAAAAATCTAGCTCTGTATCTTATAGCCTGCGCCATCAAAGCGGGCAGTTCTGTTTCTGGGTAATTAAATGGCGCTAAGCCCTCAATTAAAAGCAATTTGCCAACCTTTTCAGGAAAGCTAGCGGCAAATAACATAGCGACAGCTGCCCCCATTGAGTGGCCTAATAAGTCAATTTTGCTTATATTAAGTACCTGCAATAGTACATATATATCGCTAATATTGTCCCATAAGTAGTAGGGACTCTGTTTGGGTCTGTGAGAAGATTTTCCATGGCCAAAAAAATCAATGGCTATAATATGAGAATCGGTCAAACGTTTAGCCAATATTTCAAAACTCGCCGCATTATCTATCCAGCCATGTAATGCTAGAATAGGCGTTTTATTCTCGTTCCCATAAACCACTGCAGACATTGTCATATTGTTGATTTCTAGACTAATCTCACGTTTTATATTTAAACCACTGGGCATATATTCTACACTACCTATTTAGAATCAAGGGAACCATGTTGGATGATTACTGGGCGACGACGTCAATCAATTTTATTTAGCTTCCTCATTTGCTTAGTCTTTATTTTATCACCTTTTTACTCTCAGCAAAGCCCTGGCGGAGAAGGCTTAGCTATCCCTTACAATAGCTGGGTATGGATATCTGCGTTGGCTGTTATTGCAGCCGGTATTTTTCAGATACTGTTAAAAAAAATACTCGTCCTACCTAAATACTGGTTGGCAATCGCCGCTCTACCTCTTGGACTTATGATGAGCGGGTTTATAGTAGACTCTTCTAAACCAACCCAATGGCTATTTAGGATAGGTTACGTACTCGGTGGTTTTCTTTTTTTTGTCGCACTTTTTCAACTAGAACTTAAACGTCGACAAATTGAGAATATCTTTTATGCGCTTTGCGGCGCGGCGACTTTGCATAGTTTGATCGCATTTTGCCAAGTCATGGGTTGGTATTTTACAACCTTTATACCCCAAACTAGCGCGAACCACCCGATCAGTATTTTTCAACAGATCAACGTACATGCAAGCTACCTCACCACGAGTTTTTTTATTGCGCTATTCCTCGCCTCAAGCCCTTCTATCAAACAACGATCTGCTATTTATATGTGGTTACTTATAATAACCATTTTCAGCACAACAGCAATGCTATTATCCATAAGTTCACGAACCACATTAGTCGCATTTTCACTCTCCCTGCCCTTGATACTCGCCACCCGTTTTAATGGTTTTAAGCGATACACTAAGCTGTCATTAGCGCTTTGCTTAGCCTTCCTTCTCGGTATAACAGCCGGTGCCAACTTGAGCAAAGGCTTTGCTAAATACGAAACTAGACTCGACACCCAGCGCAGCCACGCCAGAACCTTTATCTATGATCTCTCATGGCAAATCATTAAGCAAAAACCACTCTTAGGGCATGGTTTGGGCAGCTTTGAGAAAGTATTTCAGGAGGCTAAAATAACTTACCCGAATAGCCATCAAATGGGATCTCTGAGATTTAGCCACCCACACAATGAAATGCTGTTTTGGATGATAGAGAGCGGCATAGTTTCATTGGTCGGCATTGCCATTGCCATGCTCTTTACCTTACTGACACTATTCAAAATAGGCTGGCGCAGGGGACTTAGCTATTTTGCTTTATTATTCCCGATTAGTTTTCATACCCAAGTTGAACTGCCTTTCTATCTGTCTTCAGCACTGTGGTTTTTATGGCTAACCATTTTATATTTAATCCACTCCCACCATAAAATACGTTACAAAAGCGAAATATCAGTGATGCTTAATCGTTTTATAACGGTTAATACACTAATCCTTACCTCTATTGTGATTGGATTTATGCTGCATACAATGCTCTCACTCTCTGGCATTACTCATTTCATGTACGCTAGAAAACCCAATTTATCACTGCTTGATATGGCGCAATCAAATGTATATTTTCAGAGTTATGGGCAAAATATAAAAATGTCAACGTTGTTGTTTTATGCTATTGGATCAGGGACTCAGCAGTTTGCATCTCAGTTTATCCTCTGGGCTGAACAACACGTCATTGATAATCCCTCTACTAGCACTATCAATGATTTAGCCTTGGCGTATTATTATACTGGAGATCGACAAAAAGCGATTTCACTGATGAATAGGGCAATCAAAATGTACCCCACTACTGCTCCATTAAAACAACGCCAAAAAGAAATACTCGAGGGAAAACACATAAAAGATTTTAAACAGAAAATACGGACTCACGAAGTGCAGAGCTCGGGCCAGGCCACTCCATAGAAAAGCCATAGATTGAACCAGGAGTTACAGGCTCAATAAAGACGTAATTGCCATGCTCTATATAGCTGATCAAATTACCGATTAAAGGCTGGTGCGTGACTACCAATAAATTGTCACTCCAATGCTTTTCTATTCCCGCCAGGGCTTCATTTACTGAGATCTCTGGCCTGAGTCTTTTTTCAAACTCTATTGTTTGCACCCCTACTGCATCTGCTACTAGCTTAGCCGTTTGTCTGGTCCTTAGGTAGGGACTAGAGACAATCTTTTGAATTCCCTGCAAAGACTTTAAATTGTCTGTTATTAGTCTAAATAGAGCTTGCTTTCCAGCATCCGTGAGTTCTCGTTCAAGATCCGAATTGGCTGCCCAACTCGCCTCTGCATGACGCATTAAGAAAAACATTATACTTATCCTTTAAGCCTTAACTTGGCAATACAAACTCTACATCTGATCCCTGCTCACTTAGCATCAGAGAGCGGGCAACTTCACTGGGGGCTGCGCCCTGATAAATAACGTCATAAAGACCTTGCAATAAAGGCATGTAAACCCCTAGTTCGTGACATTTATCTCTGACAAGTTTTACAGTATTGACACCTTCAGCTACTTGCCCAAGCTCAGCAACTGCTTCATCTAATGATTTCCCTATGCCTAAAGCATAGCCTACCCGATAATTACGGCTTAATGGTGACATACAAGTCGCCACCAGATCCCCTACCCCAGCGAGTCCTAAAAAGGTCAGCGGATTAGCCCCCATACTCACCGCAAATCGGCTCATTTCAGCAAGCGCTCGAGTGAGCAACATACTGCGGGTATTTTCACCCATTCCCATTGCAGCACTTAATCCTGATGCAATAGCATAGATATTCTTTAGCACACCACCGAGTTCTACCCCATAGATATCATCACTGGCATAAATTCGAAAATAGTTCAGATGCAATAAATTTTGCAATGTATTTCTTAACTCTAGATCTTTGCTTGCCACCACAGTAGCAGTGAGTTGTTTTTGTGCGAGTTCTCGTGCGAAATTGGGTCCGCTGAGCACACCTACTTTGGCCTGCGGTAGGGCTTCTGTGGCGATTTCACTCATCATTTTAAAACTATCAGCTTCAATGCCTTTAGTGGTACTGATGACCTTGATATTAGCAGGTAAAAATTTGGCAGCGGCTGTTAGCACTAGTCGAAAGTTTTTACTGGGAATAGAGACAAAAACGATATCAATATTTTGCAAAGCGGCTGCCATATCAGAATAGGCAGTCAATGAAGGCGCTAGATGGTAGCCAGGTAAGTAACGATTATTTTCACGGATCAGATTTATTTCATCGGCCGCAGCTTCGTTGCGCATCCACTGCCTTACATCATGGCCCTTTTCAGCACAAATATTTGCAATCACAGTACCAAAACTACCGCCGCCTAATACCGCTATTTTCATTTCATTACACCCTTAGTCTGACTTATATGATAGTTGCATATGTAAAAAAATTCAGAGCTATAGCCTTTAAATATCCGCTAAAAGCTCCTCGCTTGGGTGAATACAGTCAAGTTTAACACCCGTTTCCTGCTCGATTTCGGGAATCATGAAAGAGTCATCTTCACAGGCAAAACAAATTGAGATTCCCGTCGTACCTGCACGACCTGTGCGCCCTATTCTATGCACGTAATCATCGGCATCTTCGGGAAGGTGATAATTAATCACATGACTGACACCGTCAATATGAATACCCCGTCCAGCGACATCAGTGGCAACCATTACCTGTATTTTGCCGGACTTAAAATCATCTAAGGTTTTAACTCTTTTATGTTGCGGAATTTCACCAGACATCAATGCCGCTTTAACACCGCCTCTCTTAAGCTTCTCAGCGAGTTCACGGGTTTGATGACGGCGATTACAAAATACAATGACCCTCTCAATACCGTTTTGCACTATATAATTACGCAGTAATTTGTACTTATCTTTTTTTTCAACCAGAAACACTTGCTGATTGACAGTGTCTGTAGTCTTGCGCTCAGACTCAATTTCAACAATCACTGGATCACACGTCCACTGACTAGCTAAGTTCATAACCTCATCGGTGAAGGTCGCACTGTACAATAAGGTCTGACGCTCATCGCCCTTCGCGGGCGTACTGCGAATAATGGTCCGTACATCCGGAATAAAGCCCATGCTCAACATGCGATCAGCCTCATCTAGTACTAACATTTCTACATTGCTGAGATCGACCTCTTTTGAGCGCACGAAATCTATCAACCTACCCGGCGTCGCAACCATGATGTCAACAGGCCTTGAGGCTAAATTTTGGCGCTGTTTACTGTAATCCATACCCCCGACCATAGAGATAACATGCAGCGAGGTATGCTTACATAATTGCTCAGCATCAGATGCTATTTGCAAGGCAAGCTCTCGAGTAGGGGCTATAATAAGCGACCTAGGCTCGGCAAGTTTACGCTTATGGGTGTAGGGAAAGTCTAGTAAGTCGGTAATGATTCCGACTAAAAAGGCGGCAGTCTTGCCGGTACCTGTTTGCGCTTTGCCTATAATATCCTTGCCTTGTAAGGCGTGCTCGATAGTAGCCGCTTGAATGGGGGTGCAGTATTTGAAATCTAAATCAGCTATTCCATGCATTAAAGCGTCAGGGAGAGAGAAATCATGGAAACGTTGCTTATCCGCTACTTTCTCGACAGCAAAATCTTTAGGCTGCCATAGGTCATTATTAATTTTATTCACAGTTTTAATTATCTCTTTGAGTAATCTTATTTATTTATTTAAAAGCGTTTATCGTTCTATTTGTCGACGAAATGGCGGCAATGCATCTAGTAACTGGCGACCATAGCGTTTGGTAATGACTCTTCTGTCCAACAATATAACTTCACCGGTATCTGTTTCAGAACGCAACAGGCGTCCGGCAGCTTGCGTCAACCGCATTGACGTTGCGGGAACAGTAAGCTGCATGAATGCATTACCACCTGCGTTTTCTATCCATTCAGACATAGTGGCGTCAACGGGGTCATCGGGAACCCCAAAGGGAAGTTTGGTTATTATAACTTGTGTCAAATACTCGCCTGGCAAATCGACACCTTCTGAAAAAGAAGCCAGTCCAAATATAATACTGATCTGCCCCTCTTTTATCCGTTCTTTGTGTTGACGCAAAATTTCATTTTTACTTAAATCGCCTTGCACGAGCACTTTCTTGCGGAGTTCATTAGAAATACCTTCAATAACCGTGCCCATTTGTTTCCAAGAGCTAAAGAGTACGAGTGATGCTTTAACCTTCACAAGTTGTGTATTTAAATACTGAGTAACGACTTCAGTATGCTCATCAGGTTTACTCGGATCTGCTGACATTGCAGGGATGACTAGACTGGCGGCATTAGGGTAATCAAAAGGGCTAGGTAATTGTGCACATAAAGTATCAGCGGGTAAACCTAAATCCACGATAGTACGATCAAAAGTGCCTAATGCAGTCATGGTTGCTGATGTTAACACCGCACCAAAACAGGTATCCCATAAGTGTTCTTTTAAGGTGTCTGCTGCTGACACCGGACAACTTCTGCACTCAAAGTCGACACCATCAAGAGAATCAATGGCATTAACCCACCGCGCCGTAGGTGTTTTATGGGGATCGTCTAAACTAGAGTAACTCCTGCTTAACCAATACATCGCTTGTCCTCTTGCCCAAACCACACCCATTAATGGATACCAGCGCTCTGCGATACTTCGATCAATTTCAGCCACTGATCCATCTAGGGCTTCTTTGAATACATCAACAATTTGCTCAGCTTTCTGTGTCCATTTTTCAGCACTACTGGCGACAGCGGCGGCTTGCAATAGGATATCTTCTGGAATCAAGCCATTAGGAAAGCGCATTCGATCTCTGTCTGGCTGCTGAGTGGTGAATAAGTCTCGCACCAGCTGCAACCATTGCTCTAGAGACTGCTCAAGATCGCGACGCGGAAACTCCATTCGCTCTACATATTGAACTAATGTTGGGTGCTGATCGCATTCATCCAATAAATGATCTAGTTGGCGACTAATTGATTTAAGCCATTTAATGGTGGCTTTAAGGCGGAGGCCATAAGCGAAATGCGCTGTGGTTTTTTGAGCTAAATGATGCGCCTCATCAAACACATAAATAGTATTGTCAGGGTTAGGTAATATAGCGCCTCCACCTAAAGACAAATCGGCCAACACTAAGTCATGATTAGCAACAATAATATCAGCTTTATCTAATGCATCACGCGCCTTATAAAAAGGACAGCTATTGAAATAGTCACAATGTCTATTGGTGCAGCGAGTATGATCACTGGTCAAAGGTCGCCAAACTTCTTCAGACATTTCAGTCGTCAGAGAATCTCGATCACCGTCCCATTCTCCCGATGTATAGGAAGAAAGTATGGATCGATAAAACGACACAGTATGCTCATCAAGCTTAAGGGTCTGCTCGTCTTCATACAGCGCCATTTGCCCCATATCATCTTGACTATCCAAATATTTTTGTGCCTGGGAAACACAAAAATATCTACCGCGTCCTTTTGCCAATATATAATTACAAGCCCAACCGGTTATAGTGTTTAGTTCCGGTAAATCCTTGTTGATCAGCTGTTCTTGTAAGGCAACAGTAGCAGTAGATAGAACAAGTTTACAGCTTTTATCTCTGGCAATTGGGATAGCTGACAGGAGATAAGCCATTGTCTTACCCGTGCCTGTACCCGCCTCGATAACACAAGTATGTTGCTGGCTGTTGCGCTCGTTATTATGATCGGATTTGATAGAGCCTAAAACTCTAGCGACATGGGCGATCATATGTTTTTGACCCGAACGAGACTTTAGATTTCGATGTTCTAAAAATTGACCGTACGAAGTTTGAATCAATTTCTTTAAGGAATCAGTTAGCAATGTGAACAGCCCAAGAGAGAATAAAAGTATGCCTAATAACTTTTAGATAATAACAAAACACTGGATGTATAGACAGAAAAAAGCTTTACAGATTTGCAATACTGTATATAATCCAAGTACTGTATATAAAAACAGATAAGGAATTTATTATGTTGAATACCCCAAAGCTAACAATGCGTCAAACTGATGTATTTAACTGCATTAAAAACTATATAGAAGAAACTGGCTATCCGCCAACACGCGCTGATATTGCGCGCGCTTTGGGGTTTAAATCTACCAATGCGGCAGAAGAGCATTTAAAGGCATTGGCCAAAAAAGGTGCCATCGAAATCATTCCAGGAACCTCTAGAGGAATTAGAATCCCACAACTGGAACAACAGCAACTTGGCCTACCTGTAATTGGTCGTGTAGCCGCAGGCTCTCCTATCCTAGCCCAAGAGCATATAGAAGAACACTGTACAATTTCATCCGATTTCTTTAATCCTACTGCCGACTATTTACTCAGAGTTCAAGGCACTAGTATGAAAAATATAGGCATCATGGATGGTGATTTACTGGCTGTGCATCAATGTCAGCAAGTCAGAAACGGCCAAATAGTGGTTGCTCGAATTGAAGACGAGGTGACTGTGAAACGTTATCAACGTGAGGGAAATACTGTTTACTTACTGGCAGAGAATGAGGAGTTTTCACCTATTGTCATCGACTTAACAGAGCAAGAACTTGCGATCGAAGGCTTAGGTGTCGGTGTCATACGCCAAAGCGGTGAACCATGATTATTAAATTCAACAAACAACAAATAAACACACTGCCTGCAGCCTTGAGCAAGCACTTTCGTATTGATGGACAACCACGCGAGCAATTGCAGTTAACTGACTACTGCATAAAAAGCTTGCCTAAAGTGACGAATATGCAAAAAAAAAGTTCAAATAAAACACAAAACTTACTCGGAAATATAACAGAAATAATCACTAGTGGCGAAGAAGTTTCGAGTGTCGCAATGCTGCTGCCTCTGCTGGCCACATTAAGCAAAGACGATCGCTGGTTTGCTTGGGTCTCCCCCCCAAAGCACTTACCTAAAGAACTGTTAAAGCAGGCGGGCATAGAGATCGATAAAGTGATGCTACTTTATCCTGATGAGCAAAACTCAGCGTTAAGTTTAGCAAAGAAAGCACTGAGTGCAGGCACTTGTCACGCGGTAATCAGCTGGAATGGAATACTTTCAGAACATGAGTTTGCTAACCTCGAGCAATCAGCTAAGGCTGGTGCGAGTCACGGGATATTAATTAGACAGCGCGCAACCTAACGTACCTATAGATATCCCTGATAATGTCGATGCATCAGCGTCCAAGCTTCTACTCACACAGAGAAACTCTAGACTAATGTAAGGTTTGGTTTTTTGATTCTAGTTTTGCCGCTTGTATTTGTCCTGATTCAGACAGATATTCTATACCTGCTATGAGCATTTTGCTCGCTAAGTCTATTTGCAGGCCTTCAAGCTTTTGCTTGAATTCTTCGCTTATATTAATCGTTAATAAAGCCGTTTCTTCACCTGATTTACGTACGACAAACTCATCTGTTGGCAACTGGATTATTTCCAAAGCTGTTACCTTCGAATCTTTTGAATCTTTCATAGACACCTTTTTAATCTTATCAAAGAATCACCATTCCTGCATCAATTCGCGATACTGATGAACAGCATCTTGCAAGCAGTCAAAACTATTTTGCAAACGCGAACCTACCGCCGAATAAGTAACATCATCAAATGCTATGCTGTTAGTAGCTTTTGCACTGGCCACATTCTCAACTATTTCTAAACTAGGATTAAGCTGCCAATATTGCTTATTTAGTTCAAGCACCCATTGCAACCAACTACCTTGCTCTGCTTCTAGGCAAGCCATCATTGTACATTGTTGACTGACAACGCCAGATTCTGACAGTAAATTCTCTAAATGCACAAAATCTTCTGTTTTTAATCCGCTGATTTGATAGTCACTGGCTACTTCCTGTAAAAAAGCCCGATGAGCAAGTACAAAATGAAAACTAATCGCTTGAGTATAAGCATCTCTTAGTGCTGTTAAACTCCCTTCAAGTTTAGCACTAGTGGTCTCATTTAGCGCTTTTAAGTGCAACTTTATCGCGACTAACTTTCTGTTAGTCATGCTAATCCTATTTATATTCACGTTCGCTATCTTTTTCTCTGCAAATTATTGGCTTTTCGAGGCTTTGCTGGCTTTTGCTTTTACAGCCGCTTTCTTAGGCTTGGGAATTTCTATATCCCAGCTAGCCCCATTATAAAAAGCTTTCCAACCACTCGCCTTACCGTCGATTTCGGTCATCACATACTGCTCTTTGGTTTTTCGCGAGTATCGAATAATGCAATAGTTACCTAAATTGTCTTTTACCGGGGCACTAAACAGAAAACTGTATTTAGCATCGATTTGCGCTTGGTATGGCAATATCTCATGCACTTTCGGCGCCCTTGTTTCTCTATTTCGTGGAAACTTACTCGCCGCTAAAAACAATCCTGCAGCGCCATCGCGCAGAATATAGGTATCTTCCACTTTATCACAAACCAGCTCGGGCATCGCCACGGGGTCCATTTTTGGTGGGGCGGCTTCACCGTTTCGCAGTAACTTGCGGGTGTTTTTACACTCTTCATTAGTACAGCCGAAGAATTTACCAAAACGGCCTGTTTTCAGCTGCATTTCATTGCTGCATTTATCACATTCCAACAAAGGCCCTTCATAACCCTTGATTTTATACTCCCCTAACTCGACCTCAAAACCTGAACAGTCCGGGTTATTGCCACAAACATGCAATTTTCTGCCGCTGTCAATGAGATAGCTATCCATGGCACTATCACAAATTTTACAGCGATGTTTGTTCAGTAATATTCTCGATTCTTCTTCATCATCACCATCAACGCTGACAACCTCGTCACCTGAGGTTAAATTCAGCGTTTCTTTACATCGCTCTTTCGGTGGCAGAGCATAACCTGAACAACCTAAAAACACACCAGTAGTACCGGTACGTATAGTCATAGGCCGCGAACAAGTCACACATTCGATATCGGTTAACGTTGGCTCGTTCGGTCGCATACCGTTTTCACTGGAGGCTATTTCCAATTTTTCGGTAAACTCTAAATAAAACTCATCCAGTAATGACTTCCATTCTTTACTGCCTTGAGCAACATCATCTAGCGCTGTTTCCATTCTTGCTGTGAAACTATAATCCATTAAATCAGCGAAATTTTCGGTTAATCTTTCAACTACAATATCACCCATTTTACAGGCATAAAACCGCTTATTTTGCGATTCTACATAACCTCGATCTTGAATCGTTGAAATGATTGAAGCGTAAGTTGACGGTCTGCCAATGCCTTTCTTTTCAAGCTCTTTTACTAAGCTAGCCTCTGTAAAACGCGCGGTTGGTTTAGTGAAATGTTGTTTAGGCTCTAAGACCACCAATGAAAGGGTTTCACCTGATTTCACATCTGGCAAAATAATATCTTCGTCTTTACCGGACATTACTCTAGTGTAACCATCGAAGCGTAAAATACGACCTTTAGTTTGCAGTTCAAATTCATCAGCTGACACTGTAATTCTTGAACTTGTATAGAGAGCAGGCATCATTTGACAAGCTAAAAATCTGCGGCGAATCAATTCATAGAGACGCTCAGCATCTCGCTCCATTGCAACCAACTTGCTAGACTCTATCTTGACATCAGAGGGTCGTATCGCCTCATGCGCTTCTTGAGCACCTTCTTTACTTGAATAATTTTTGGGTTGATCAGGCAAATACTGTTTACCAAAGTTATCGACGATGTAGTCTCGACAAGCACTTACCGCATCCGCACTCAAATTTGTTGAGTCAGTACGCATATAAGTAATATAACCCGCCTCATATAACCGCTGGGCCATCATCATGGTTTTCTTGACCCCAAAGCCTAATCTAGTACTTGCAGATTGCTGCAAAGTTGAGGTTATAAAGGGTGCGGAGGCTTTGCTGCTGGTATTTCTATCCTCCCTTTTAACTACTTTAAAAACGGCTTTTCCAAGGAGTTTTTCATGTTCTAGAGTATCTTTCTGATTATCCGGCCGATAATTAACACCCTGATATTTTGATACTTGTAGATTTAGTTCACTGTTATTTTGGCTTTTGGTGGTGGCCGCTATTTCCCAAAATTCTTCGGGAATAAAAGCGCGAATTTCTTTTTCTCTATCGACTACTAATTTCACTGCAACCGATTGAACTCTTCCAGCTGAAAGCCCTCTCGCCACTTTTTCCCAGAGCAAAGGAGACAACATATAGCCGACAACCCTGTCCAGAAAACGCCTTGCCTGTTGCGCATTGACGTGATGAATATCTAAAACTGTAGGTTTTTCGAAAGCACTTTGAATGGCTTTTTTAGTGATCTCATTAAAAACAACACGGCAATATCTATCCTTATCACCACCGATCGTCTCCCTAAGATGCCAAGCGATAGCTTCCCCCTCTCTATCCAAATCGGTCGCTAGATAGATAGTGTCAGCATTTTTGGCGAGCCTCTTTAGCTCATCTACAACTTTTTCTTTACCTGGCAGTATTTGATATTGGGCAAGCCACTCTTTATCGGGGTCTATTCCCATTCGAGCGATCAACTGCGTTTTTGCTTTCTGCGCTTTATAAACCGCTTTAGTCTCCGGGTCCATCTTGCGTGTCAAAGCCGCTTGTTTAGCACGCGCTTTAGGGTCAGATGGAGAGGCACTTCCGCTAGTTGGAAGATCTCTTATGTGACCCACACTAGATTTGACAATATACTGGTCACCCAAATACTTATTAATAGTTTTAGCTTTTGCCGGGGACTCTACAATAACGAGCGACTTTCCCATTTAATTATTTTTCCCAAATTTTGATAAGGTGATAACTTCGATGCATGTATAAGTGCTTATCGACCAATGGTCAAGCTTGTGAATAGAAAAACTCCACTATTTACAGAAAAATCACTGAATAATTCAAATTTCAACGAAATTATCAGACTTCCTAGGCATACGCATCCCTATCGTCTGATTATTAAGTCTAATAACTTCACATCTTCAGAGATTTTCGATTATAATCAATTTTTCACAGCTTTATTAACAGTAACGCCAAACTACCATCGCTGTTAAAATAAATATTTTGGACAATATGTTAATCGAAAACATTGCTTATATCATTGGAATTATCTGCCTGGGTGTATTAGCTATATCACTCAATTACTATATTACTAATAGAGAGCTAGACGCTACCAATAGAGAAGAGCGGTTAACTTGGCTCAATGAACAAGCAACACGCACCCTCGAAGCAATGAAAGCACTTAAAGAAGCTGGTTGCAAACCTGAGATAATTGAAAAACTCAATCAACACGTCACCTTGCAAATCGAGGAAATAAGTACACTGGCGCCCGACTCAGATAATATGACTCAAATAAATAAAAAAAAACAAGTCACTGACGGCACTACTGCTTCGATCAATCATTTAAACAATGATCGTGAATTAAAACGTATTCAAATATATATTACCTACACTGAAAAACTCATCAGACAGATGGTAAAACAACAGGGCATTAACACTAAATTAGGTAAAAGCTATTTGAGCGAACTCTATTGGCTTAACATCAGAAATGTTGTTGACGCACACTTATCTCAGGCGGAACGGGTAACCGAAAACAAGGATAATCTGACAGCTTTATCACATCTTAAACATGCCAAGGCGATCATTTTTAGAGCACAAGTAGCACCGTCACTAAAACAAGAACGTCTCGACGAAATTCAACTGAAAATTAACAGTCTGGAACCAAAAAAGACGGTTTATATAAATTCAGATAACGACGATGATGCGGATAATTTTTACTAAGCTTGTCTGCTTTAGTTTTATGAGCCGCCGATTAAAGCTTATAAGTAATAAATTTTTCTAAATGCTGCTTTATGACCTTTAATTCACTTTCTGCTGTTTCACCCCAAAATGCTGACAGCTGGATCGGGGTAGATTCTATTGCTTTAATATATTCAGGTAACTCAGATAACATAGCATTAAGAGATTCTAATGTGCTCTTGTCTAGTGTTCGCTCACCTAAGCCCCAGCCCCAACCTTGAATCAAGCCTTCACTAGCATTAGCGTCACACCTAACCACCCGCCAACTCTTCCAATTCTGATGATCATCTTGGTTAATTTTCCCGCGCAGTATTCTATACGCCACGCTCGATACGATACGCGGCTCCACCTCGCCTTTTTCTCTCGGGTATGCCAACTTCACCAGCTGAACTTGAAAACCAAGTCGTGTTGCCTCCAACCGAATATGTGCCAAGAACCTATCTCTTTTAGTCGGCATTACCCACATTACGGAACCCAGTAATGACAAAAAAACCAAACCAATAATTAGAAAACTCATACCTTTAGACTCTATTTAAAAAAGTTGTTATTCGATTATTAACATGACTGTGTTAATATTTGTGTAATTCCACTGATTAGCAGGTGATTTTTTATGATAGTTTATCCTAGAATATTATTAGCCGTAGACCTTTCTAATGAATCTGACCAACTCATTGAAAAAACGTGTAATGTGGCTAATAATAACAATGCAGAACTCACCGTTGTTCACGTTATTGAACCCCTCAGCTTCGCCTATGGCGGAGACGTACCTATGGACCTCTCCACGACGCAAGACCAGTTATCAGAACATGCAACTAAAAACCTTGCCGATTTCTGTCAAAAACTGGATTACCCAGTGACAGATCAACTGGTCATCACCGGTCACACAGAGTCAGAAATCCACCGTATCGCTGAAGAGAAATCAGCTGACCTGATTGTCGTTGGCAGCCACGGCCGACACGGACTCGCTTTACTCTTAGGCTCGACCGCCAATGGTGTCCTTCACGGCGCAACTTGCGACGTACTGGCAGTAAGAGTGTTTTCTTAACCAGCATCCCACTGAGTCTATTCGCAAATTTCAATAGGCTCAGCATTTTACGCTATACCAATTCTCCATCAAGCAAATAGCCTGTTCCAACGGCTGAAATTAAACACTTATCCTTCGAGTTCTAGCCATTCATCCATCAACTTCTCTAAAATAGATTCGGTAGTAGTAATACTTTCCAATGTTTTAGTGACATGAGCACGGTCTAGCTGATAAAAGTTTTTTTCCGCTACTTGAGCTTGTAAATTATCCAATGTTGCTTCAGCTTGCGCTAACTGCTTGGGTAATCCTGAAAGCGCTTGTTGTTGTTTATAGCTCAATTTTTTCTTGGCTGACGCTAACGGCTTCTCTGAACTGATAGGCTCTTTATCAGCTTTCGCTTGCTCTTTTAACGATACTTGCTTTGGTCGCTGACGCAGCCATTCGTTATAGCCCCCAACATAAGGTGATATCCGCCCATTGGCTTCGAATACTAAAGAGCTAGTGACCACATTATCCAAAAAGGCTCTATCATGACTCACCAGCAGTACTGTTCCCTTAAACTCCAATAATATTTCTTCTAACAATTCTAAAGTTTCAACATCTAAATCGTTAGTGGGCTCATCTAAAACAAGTACGTTAGCGGGAAGACTAAACAGTTTGGCGAGCAGTACTCTATTGCACTCCCCACCCGATAGAGCTTTAACAGGCGTTCTAGCGCGTTCAGGTGCGAATAGAAAATCATTCAAGTAACTAATAACGTGTCGATTTCTACCGTTAATCTCAATCATTTCACGACCGCCTGCGATATTATCTACCACTGACTTTTCCATCTCCAACTGGCCTCTGAGCTGATCAAAATACGCCACATGCACTTTTGTACCTAATATCACTTTACCTGCATCAGGCTGAGCTTCTCCTAGAATGAGTTTCAACAAGGTACTTTTGCCGGCGCCGTTTGGTCCAATCAAGCCTATGCGATCTCCTCGCTGCACCGCCAAATCGAGATTGTTAATAACCTTTTTATCACCAAAAGCTAAGCTGACATTTTCTAGGGAGGCGACTAATTTACCGGACTTGGATGCCTCTTCGAAACTAAAATTGGCCTTACCTTGTCTATCCAATCTATCGGTGCGTTCATTTCTCAGTTTTTGTAATGCCCTTACACGACCTTCATTTCGAGTTCTACGCGCTTTGATCCCCTGCCGAATCCACACTTCCTCTTCCGCTAAGCGTTTATCAAACAGAGCATTGTGCCGAGATTCCTGTTCAAGCAAAATTTCTTTTTGCTCTACATAGCTTTCGTAATTACCGACGAATGAAGTCAATATTCCACGATCTAGCTCAATAATTCGGGTCGCTAATGAATTAACCATAGACCTATCATGTGAGACAAACAACAAACCACCTTTGAAATCCAACAGCTGCTTTTCAAGCCATTCAATGGTTTCTATGTCTAAATGGTTGGTAGGCTCATCCAATAACAACAAATCGGGCTCAGTGACCAAAGCCGCTCCTAAAGCCGCTCTCCTTCTCCACCCCCCCGACAGAGAGTTCATCAGCACGCCACCGTCAAGTTTCAAACGGGTAAGTACTTGTTCAACTTTTTGCTCTAACATCCATCCATCAGACGCTTCTATCGCCTGCTGTAAGTGTTCAAGCTTTTTTAGACTTTTTGCATCAGAATAACTGGAGATCTCATCATACTGTTTTCGTAACCGAACCACCTCAGACAAGCCTTCAGCAACCACATCCCAGACTTTACGATCATCAGCAGCAGGCAGTATTTGACTCAATTGAGATATTTTACAACTTGGATCTATCCAAACTTCACCGCCGTCTAAGTGCACCTCTTTCGTCACAACTTTCATAAGAGTAGATTTACCAGCACCATTGAGCCCTACTAGTCCGACACGCTCACCTGAGTCTATTAAAAAATCCACTTTTTCTAGTAATGGTCTTGACCCAAAAGCGACACTGGCTTTTTCTAATCTAATTAACGGCATGCAATCTCTCAAATAGGTTTAAAAACGACATCAGCTACTTCTATAAACAAAGCCACATAGTAATGTTAAAAGCACTGATAAAAATTCACTGCGCATTCTAACGCAGAGTGCAATTAATTGCAGCGTAAATTACGCAAGCACAAACAAGTATTGCCTTTTCGTAGGCATTAGAGGGACTTTTTATCTTCTTTGAAATAAATAGCCATTGCACCAAACCTAGCTTTTCGATAATGTCTACTTGAGTTTCATTGAGGGTCGCAGTAAAGCGTTGCTGGCACTCAAAAATGGGTAAAAAAATTATCTTTTAAAGGACTAGTAATCTTGAATAACCCTGTTTTAAATATCAAGTTGTCAATATTGTCTATATCCCTACTAGCGCTATTTCAATCTCACGCCGCCAGCGCTGCCAAACCAACTTTGCAGCAGCAACGCAGTCTTTATAATAAAGCCACTCAAGCCTTTAACAAGAAAGACTTCAAACGAGCGGACGTGCTTACCCTAAAACTCAAAAAATACACCCTCTATCCCTATCTTCGGCTGTTACAAATCCGCCGTGATATTGGCTTTATAAAAGACTCAGAAATTGTCAATTTTATTAACACTCACAAGGACAGTCCCCTGGCTAGGAAAGCACAGGCAAGCTACTTACAAAAACTCGCTAACAGCAAACAGTGGGTTTTATTTCAGAAAAACTATAATAAACTGCCCTTAACTAGCGCTTATTATCGTTGTTACAACTTGCAAGCTAAAATAAACACCGGTCAAGGTCCCCAGCATATAGGCGAAATATCTGAATTGTGGAACGTCGGTAAGTCTCAACCACATTCCTGTAATCCGGTCTTTGACTACTGGAGTAAACTGGGCAATCCATCTTCTAAACTTGCGTTCCAACGGAGCTGGAAAGCCATTAACAGCAAAAATTATAAATTTGCACAATTTATCCAAAAAAAAGTCACTGGCAAAGCACAGCTTAATTCACTGCAGCTATTTTGGAAAGTCAAAAAAGACGTCTCTTTAATCTCTAAAGCCAATACACTCTCTAAAAAAACTCTTCATAGTGCCGATATCGCCGCCTATGCCATTCGCAAACTCGCCATCAAACAACCTGATCTCGCTTTAAAAACATGGTTCAGAGATCGAACTCGATTTACATTTTCTGAGCAGCAACGGGATTATTTAAATGTCTATTTCGGCAATAAATTTGCTAAGAGCACCAATTACAACCCGGAAGCATTAAGCATTTTACAAAAAATTGATCCAACCTATAAATACGATGAAGTAAGTGAATGGAAAGTGCGTCAAGCACTCATCAAACAAGACTGGAAGTTAGTGAGCAAACTGATTACCAAAATGCCTGACAGCTTGCAACAAGACAATCGGTGGATTTACTGGTCAGAAACAGCCAAACAACGACTTAACCCTAAAAAACATCAGGCCAAGTACAGCAAAATCCTAAAGCAAAGAGACTTTTATAGCTTTATGGCTGCTCAGCTTAAGGGAAAGAAACTGCAATTAAATAATCAATCAACCAATATAGACACCAAAACAACCAAAGCACTGTTAGAATTAAGTGCTGTAAAACGCATGTCAGAGCTGTTTAAAATCGGTGATACGGCTAAGGCTTATCAAGAATGGAAAACCCTTAAGAAGACACTCAACGACAAGCAAGCATTAGCCATGGGCTATATAGTGAGCGATTGGGGGTGGCACATTCAAGGCATTCGTATCGCGGCGCAACTGAAAGCTTGGGACGAACTTAACATTCGCTTTCCACGTGCAGAGAACAAGTTATTTACTGAACTAGCCAAAAAAAGAGGCATTGGCAATACCTGGCCAGTCGCCATTGCCAGACAAGAGAGTGCCTATAATCGTTATGCAACATCCTCTGCTGGCGCACGGGGCTTTATGCAATTGATGCCCGCTACCGCAAAATTGACGGCCAAAAAATATGCAGTTAAATATACTGATAAAACTGACCTATTTGATCCTAGAACTAACATCTCACTTGGCACCGCTTACTTAAGCCAAATGATGCAGAAATTTAATAATCAAGCCCACGCCTCTGCTGCCTACAATGCCGGCCCGCATCGAGCGAAACGCTGGCTGAAATCGCGCGGCACATTACCTTTAGATATATGGATTGAAACTATCCCCTTTGATGAAACGCGCAAATATGTGCAGAACGTGCTTACATACTCGGTAATTTATGACTTGCTCGATGGAAAAAAAGCAGCAATGTTTAATCCAAGAGACCTAGATCAATTGACATTAAACAGAAGTAGCTAATAAGTATTATGAACTTAGTTGACATAGGTGCTAACTTAACCCATCAGCGCTTTGAAAAGGATATTGAACGGATAATAGATGAAGCAAAGCTAGCCGGTGTTTCGCAAATCATTGTCACCGGCACCAATCTGCAAAGCAGTCAAGATGCTAGCCAGTTGTGCTTAAAGCGAGCAGGGTTATTCAGCACCGCCGGAATACACCCCCACGATGCATCTTCTTATGACACAGACACTAGCGACAGGCTCGAGTCCTTGTTGCTATTACCTAAGGCAGTTGCTGTTGGTGAAACTGGACTGGATTTCAACCGAAATTTCTCCAGTAAAAAGACGCAAATTTACGCCTTTGAAGCGCAAATCCAACTGGCAATAAACATTCAAAAGCCGTTATTTTTGCATGAACGCGACGCTTTCGACACACAGTATGCTATTTTAAACAATGTCAACAAGCACATAAGCGGCGCGGTAGTACACTGCTTTACAGGGGGACAAGCTGAACTTGAAAAGTATTTAGCACTCGGGTTATACATTGGCATAACCGGTTGGATATGTGACGAAAGGAGAGGTGAGGAATTGCGCGACATAATACAGCTAATCCCGGATGATAAGCTATTGATAGAAACAGACGCCCCCTACCTAACACCTCGGACCCTTAGCGGCAAAGCACGCAAGCAAAAAAATACTCCAGCAAATTTGGCGCATATAGCCGAGCAAATTTCAGTGCTTAGGCAACAATCTTTTGCTCAGCTATGCACTCTCACAACAGCTAATGCAAAGCGGTTATTCAATATCTAGCCTCTGTCAGCTTCACTTCTTGTCATTAAACGACAAATTTCAGCAGCGTTGATGCATCAAAAGGCCAGTCTAACTCTGTTTTTGTTTGCGTGTTTATCAGTACCGGAATTCTAATACCGTATCGAGCAAGCAACAGGTTATCACTGGCTATATCTTCGATTTCCACGTAATGCAATTGAGGGTCCAAATGAGAAATTAATAACTGCTCTGCCAATTCACATAAATGACAGTGATCTGTACTGTAGAGAATAAATTTTTTCATGGACCAATTAACTTCCAATATAGATGAATAAAGATAAGCTTATGTCAACCTCGTTATTAAATCAAAATAGACTAATGAAAATTACATTTTCATTAGTAATGTACTAATATAAAGAGTATTCATTTTGAACCATAGGAAATAATAATGATCATAATTCAACGTAAATATACAATAACTTCTTAACAATTTAAACGTTGGAACAGTGATTATTGAATTATTTTGACACCTTGATAGCAGCTAAGTCTCATATTTGGTTTGTAAATTTTGGCTAGCCGGCCAGACTGCCTAATTAAGGTAAATAAGAAAAAATACATTTAACCGTATTATTTGGTGTTAATAAATAGATACTCACCTCGCTGCAATCGGCAAAGAAAGAGTCTAAATTTCACTGGCCAGATAATCTACTGCACAGGAACATGTAGTGTATAACCGCACTCAAGCACAAAAAAGAAGTGTCGCAGCTAACCTTAAAAATAGCTTTATACTCCTTGTGATTATCATGATTTCGGTTTTATTGCTGCCATTGGTTGTCAAAAGCGAACCTGGGGTAATCTTAAGTTCCGCTTTTATTAAGCAAATGGGACAAAAATACGGAAAAAGAGCAGAGCTGCGACTCAAGCGCTGGCAAAAACTTATTAAAGATTTAAGTAACGCCGATGAGCAAACTAAGCTTAATACGGTCAATGATTTTTTTAACAAAGTACGCTTTATTGATGACATCAAACACTGGCGAAAAAAAGATTATTGGGCTACACCGGTTGAATTTCTAGTGACGAATGGCGGTGACTGTGAAGACTTTACTATCGCCAAATACTATACTTTAAAAGCGCTCGGAATCAATATGTCTAAGTTGAGCATAGCATACGTTAAAGCACTTGATTACAATCAAGCGCATATGGTGTTAACTTTTTACTCAAGCCCAAGATCGGAACCTGTGATTTTAGACAATTTAATACCGCAAATTAAAAAGGCATCTAAACGCAAAGATTTATTGCACGTTTATAGCTTTAACGGTGATAATTTATGGCTTTCAAAGAAAGGTCGCCGTGCAAATCTTGTTGGCAGCTCTGATAGACTTGGCCCTTGGGTACAGCTACAAAACCGTTTAAAAACTCAATAAAATACTTTAGAATCTCAGGAGATAAGCATGTCTTTGTTAAACCAAATAATAGCCGCGGTATTCACTGTGCTGATTGGTTTGGTGTCGGGCACTATTTACATCATGTCGGACAGTTCAAAATCTATGTTGCTGAATCAGCTGGAGTCTCATAGCCAAGACACAGCGACACATTTAGGCTTGTATATGGCACCTTATATCGCCGAAGAGGATTCTGCAGGGATTGAAACTATTGTAAACGCAATTTTTGATAGCGGCTATTATGAAAAAATTCAGGTAACTAATTTCGACGGTAACGATATATTTACCGCCTTGCGCTCGCCAGAAATTTCGGAAGACGTTCCTCAATGGTTTATTAAATTAGTTGCTTTTAATACTCCTAACATCAAGATAGAAGTAACCCACTCTTGGTCAAAGGTAGGCTTCGTTGTAGTCAAAAGTCGAGCGGGTTATGCCTATGAAGAACTCTGGAAAGGCACTCAAACTACTTTGATTTGGTTTATCACCCTATCTTTAATCTGCGTTATTTTCTTAAGCTTCTTAATTAGATTAATTTTGAGGCCATTGAAATCGATAGAACAACAAGCCAACGCATTAAGTAATCGCGAATATATTGAAGCTACTAAAATTCCTAAAACCAAAGAATTACGCAGTGTCGTTATCTCTATGAACACTATGATCCAGAGGGTTCGTACTATATTCGAGGAACAGAGCAAGAACATAGAAGAGCTTCGCCGCACAGCTTATAGGGATCAGTTAACAGGACTTGCCAATAGCCGATCTACCTTGGCTCAGCTTTCAGATAAGTTAGACAATAGAGATGACGAAGGGCCTTGCACTCTATTTTATTTACACATTTGTGACCTGACAATGCTCAACCAAAAACTAGGCCAAGAAAACACTAATAATTTAATTAAACAATTGGCCGATAAACTTAGCCAAGTTGGCGAAAATTATACTGGTAGTATCGTTGGAAGGATGTCGGGGTCTGACATTGTTTTATTAATCCCTCATCAAGACAGTGTAATAGCGACAAGAGAAGTTAATACTCTTTTGGACACCTACAAAGAAATATTTAGCTTTTATGACCTGCAAATCGACACCGGTCTACCGGTGCATATTGCAGTTGTCTACTCCAACGAAGACATCACTGCTGCGCAAATCCTTTCCGTAGCAAGAATCAGTGTAGAGGCGGCGGTAACAGACAATCTAGCGATTATTTACAAGACACTTTCAACCAATGATTCACAAGCTACGCTTGATAGTTGGACAGCTCATGTAGCCTCCTCGATCAATCAAAAGAAACTATTTTTACAGTATCAAGAGGTGCAAAACACAGCAACTAGCCACGTAATCCACAAAGAGTTACTCGTGAGGATACTCAATCAATCCGGAGAGCCCTGTGCTGCCATTAAGTTCATACGGATTGTCCAAGAGCTGGGACTGATAGACGCCTTGGATAAAGCTGTTATAGAACAAGCTGTTGAGTACTTAACCAGCCATCCTAATAGCGAGCCATTGGCGGTTAACATATCTCAAGACACATTGAATCAAAGTGATTTTGATCAGTGGTTAACTAAAACCTTTGAAGGCAAAGAGCTTAACGGCAAACTAAAGATTGAAATGAATGAGTCCTCTATATTGAATGATATTGATCGCGTGGTCATTTTTAAACAATCTCTAGCGCGACAAGGCGTCGGCTTTGGAGTAGACAACTTCGGCGTTCACCCTAGTGGTTTCAGTTATCTTTATCAATTACAACCCGACTACATCAAGATAGACGGCTCACTTTGCAAGGAAATAGCAACCAATGCAGAAGACCGATTCTTCCTTACCAGCCTAGTCACTGCAGCAAGTAGCTTAAGTATTCCAAGCTATGCAGAGCGTATTGAAGATGAGACTCAGCTTCAACAGCTAGAAAGATTAGGGATTGTCGGCGCACAAGGGTTTATTCACGGACAGCCAAAGAGCCTTAAGTAATCGAGAGACCTTTGCACGCAGTAACGAGCGAAGGTAATACAAGGTGAAAAAACATGAAAACCGGATCTTATACTTGTAGATGATGATTTGGTTTTTTAAACGCTGTATTACTGAGCGCGTCAATAGAGCAAAGGTCTCAGCTAAGCCAAAAATACCCAATATAGACCTTATTAGCATTAAGCGCACGCTAAAAGATCTGACAAAAAAGTCATTCTAAGTTAGCTTAACAAAAATGATATTAAGGTGTTATAAATAGATCAAAACGCTGAGCGAGGAGCCTTCAGAGATGGCATAACCGCTTTCGCGCTAGGCGTTAGCGGTATTTAAAAGATGATTCATTTAGCCTTTCTTGGTGAGTAACATTTCCAACTTATTGTTCAGTCGCTGCTGCTTTTGCTGATTTTTCTTTTCTTCTTCTTGACGACGTTGGTTATCCCTGCGACGTTGGTTAAATTCTTTAAGTTGCGTTTTAGCGTACTCTGCTTCACTTTCAGAGACCTTACCAGCACTCTTGCCTGCTAAATCTATGCGATCAACATCAAGCTTCATACCACGAAAATAGTTAGGCGCACGCACGTATGACGCTAAAGCACGTTTTATTTTATTCTTCGCCACTTTTTCATCTGCAATCAAGTCATCTTGAATACCAATTTTTAGCGGTCGAATATTAGTGCGACTAAAAGTATCAGGGTAAAGCTCTATCAAAAGAGCTAACGCAGCTTGATTGCCTGCTCTGTTTTTCGCTTTGTTTTTATTTGGTGCCAAATTTTCAGGCTCTACAGTACTTGGTGGGGTTACTTCTTGGATCACAATAAACATCTCGAGTTTTTAGGGGTTCAATGATGAAAGAATAAATCAACACTAGTATTGGTTACAACTGATTATTCTATTAATTTGGTTTTATGGTAACATTAATGGAATTACGACTAAGTTAAAAAAGATTATAAATAAATTAAATAGACGTTTTTATCGTCTATAACTAAGTATGAGAGCTAACTTTCCCCTCCCTTACGTATAAGATACTGATAGCTATGATCGTTATCGAATTGCTTTAAAAGCTCATGGCCTAAAAATAAACAAAATTTAGGGATATCTCTCAAGGTCGATGGGTCTGTTGCTTCGACTAATAATGTCTCTCCCACAGTCATGTCCCTAATTTTGCTGTGCAGCAACATTACCGGTTCCGGACAGTATAAACCTTGGGTATCAAGTATGTTATCTACTTCTGAATCGAGCATCTATCCTTCCAAATATTTTTAATAGGACTTTCTATCGGACCTTTATTATAAGTGACGCCATTGTCTCAAATTTTTATAACAAGTGGAAGTGATATAGATCAGTAAAATTTACTACTTTAATTTGTAAAATTTTTTTGCCCTCACTATTTCACACACGCTATTGAAGAAAAATCAGGTGCACTTATTGTATTACTCCAGCCCTATTTCACCACTGCGCCTTAACAGCAGTCAACCTTGGTTGATGACTGCGCTTATGGCGCATGCAATAGTATCTAAATGTGACTTTTGAGAATAGCCCGAACGAACTCGAGGCTTTAAATCGTGATCGGCATCTTCAAGCCATTGGACTGAAACCTGCTTACCTAATTCATACTCGGCTACCTCATGTTGAGCACCGAGTTTATCTCTCTCTCCCTGAAAGACATAAATCGGCGTTTTAATACCCATTAAATGTGCAACGCGCAATTTATCAGGCTTGCCCGCAGGATGAAATGGATAGCCGTAAACAAACACCGCATCGACAGCACATTGATCCGCGATAAGCGTCGCGACCCTCCCGCCCATAGACTTCCCCGCCAAATAAAGGGGCATTTTTTGATCTGAGCAAAGCGACCTGACTTGTTGAACCATTTTAATATAATGACTTTCTAAAATCTGCATTTTATCCGGTAATCGCTTACGAGCTGTTTCACGCCGCATCGCCATATAGGGAAATTCAAATCTGATAACGTACAACCCGAGACAGCTTAACTGATGGCTAATGCGATCCATGAAAGGATGATCCATAGCGATACCTGAACCATGTGCCAATAATACCACCCCATATTTAGCCTCCCCCTTCACTAGCCAGTGGCTTTTGAACCCCTCTTGAATCCGCAATGTTAAATCTAACTTAGCGCTATCATTCATAATCTATAACCTATGGCCTAGCATTCAAGAACCTCTTTAAAGGGAGTATAAAACGATTTTTCAGCGTAACGGCGAACTCAGTATTAGCTCAATCACTAAAAACTGAAACGGTGTTATTAACAATCTAAATTTACACTAAAATGCAGCTGACGACAGCAACCTGATCCTGCAATTGGCGATTTCACAAGCCTATCGCGCTTATTCTCGCTGACTGAATTTAAAGATACTTTGCAAACCAAAGGCGTTTTTGAATAGATTCTAAATTGCGTCAAAGTAATAATCGCAGACAACGGCTATACTCACATCAGGAATAATATTGACTAGCTAAAGAATGATATAGAACAGTTTATTTCATAGGAAATAGATATTTATTCAATACTTGACGGAATGTCGTTGTAAAACTAGGGTTATTCCAAGATAATTAGTTCAATAATAACTTTATTAAACGCTTATTGATGAGAACCTTACATGAGCACTGAAATAGCACATCCTACTTACAATTACACTGTGGTGCGCCAATTCTCAATTATGACAGTAGTCTGGGGAATCTTCGGCATGTCCGTCGGCCTTCTAATCGCTGCCCAGTTGGTATGGCCTCAAATGAACTTTGATACTGCTTGGCTAAGCTTTGGCCGTCTGCGACCATTGCACACCAACGCCGTTATATTCGCCTTCGGGGGCAGCGCTCTATTTGCAACGTCCTACTATGTTGTGCAACGCACTTGTCAAACCACCTTATTTGGTGGCTGGCTTGTTCCCTTTACATTTTGGGGTTGGCAACTAATCATTGTACTTGCAGCAATCACACTGCCTTTAGGCTTAACCTCAAGCAAAGAATATGCAGAGCTTGAATGGCCAATCGATATTCTTCTTGCACTCGTTTGGATAGCTTATTTAATTGTGTTTGTGGGCACTGTTCACCAGCGTAAGGTATCGCATATCTATGTTGGGAACTGGTTCTTTATGGCATTCATTATAGTGGTTGCCATATTGCATATCGTCAACAGTGCCGCGGTACCTATTTCACTTTGGAAGTCTTACTCCATATATCCAGGCGCCATAGATGCCATGGTTCAATGGTGGTACGGACACAATGCAGTGGGTTTCTTTTTGACCGCTGGCTTTTTAGGCATGATGTACTATTTCGTACCTAAGCAATCCGGACGACCCATTTACTCATACAGGTTGTCAATTGTGCATTTTTGGGCGCTTATCGCAACCTACATATGGGCAGGAGGACACCATCTGCACTACACAGCACTACCCGATTGGACTCAATCTGTGGCGATGGTTATGTCTATTATATTACTCGCTCCTTCTTGGGGTGGCATGATAAACGGCATGATGACCCTCTCTGGTGCTTGGCATAAACTGCGCACTGACCCCATCTTACGCTTCTTAGTCGTGTCACTGTCTTTCTATGGTATGTCGACCTTCGAAGGGCCTATGATGGCGATTAAAACAGTGAATGCACTCTCTCATTTCACTGATTGGACGATTGGCCATGTACATGCAGGAGCATTGGGCTGGGTAGCCATGATTTCAATAGGCTCTACCTACCATATGGTGCCTAAGGTCTTTGGCAAGAAAGCGATGTTCAGTACTAACATGATTAACATCCATTTCTGGTTATCAACAGCAGGCACCGTACTCTATATTTGCGCAATGTGGGTAAACGGCATTTTACAGGGCTTAATGTGGCGGGCAGTGAACTCTGATGGCACTTTAACGTACAGTTTTGTTCAAGCTTTAGAAGCAAGTCATCCAGGTTATTTTGTGCGCTGGTTAGGGGGCCTACTATGGGTCACAGGGATGCTTATAATGGCTTACAACATATGGCTGACGGTTCGCAGTGAAGACACTGTGATCGAAAGCACTAGCCCCCAAGCAGCATAAGGAGCCAATACGATGTTAAAGCACGATACGATTGAAAGACATGTAGGCCTCATGGCGCTGCTAATTATTTTAGTAATTAGCGGTGGCGGTCTCGCTGAAATAGTGCCACTTTTCTACCAAGTGTCAAATACAAAACCTATTGAAGGCCTGAAGCCTTACACGGCACTTGAGATGGAAGGTCGCGACGTATATATTCGCGAGGGCTGCCACGTCTGCCACTCTCAAATGATTCGTCCATTTAGAGCAGAAACAGAACGTTATGGTCACTTTTCAACGGCTAATGAATTTGTTTGGGAACATCCTTTTCTATGGGGTTCTAAGCGAACTGGGCCTGATCTAGCCCGTGTTGGCGGTCGGTATTCAGATGATTGGCATCGCGCTCATCTATACAACCCTAGAGACGTTGTGCCTGAATCCAAAATGCCGAGCTACCCTTGGTTGTTTAAAAACAAACTCACGGGTAAAGACACACAGAAGAAATTAACGTTATTTGCCAAGTTTGGCGTTCCTTACACAGCAGACCAAATTGAGTCAGCTCAAGATGATGTGGCTGGCAGGTACGAAATAGAAGCGGTGATTGCCTATTTACAATCACTGGGCAAAAAGCATTCAGTTTACAGTAATAAACGGTAAATAACTTTGAATTACGAAGTTTACGGCCCTTACATTCCAGTGGCTATGCTGATCACCTTTTTTGGATTATTTATTTGGGTATTATTACCAAGTAACAAAAAAGGCTTCGACGCTGCTGCAAACCTACCTTTTGAAGAAGACGGTTTTGAAACTTCATTAGAAAAGAGTGAGACCGAGAACAGCGACAGGAGAGAGAAACCATGAGCCCTTTTTGGAGTGCTTGGATATCCATTATTACCTTAGCCGTTATTTTCGGCTGTACAGCATTATTAATTACGATTCGTAAAGGCCAAAAATACAAAGACACTACCGAGGAAACTACCGGCCATGTCTTCGACGGTATTGCCGAACTAGATAATCCCCTACCTAGCTGGTGGTTTAAGTTATTCATGGGTTCGGTTATATTTTCTTTGATTTATCTTCTGCTCTACCCGGGTTTAGGTAATTTCAAGGGCTTACTCAACTGGACATCTACTAATCAGTATCAAACAGAAATTCAGCATGCCGACAATACTTATGCTCCGATTTTCGCTAAATATGCCGCAATACCTATCGGTGAATTGCTTAAGCCAGAAAACCGCGCTGGCCTATTAATGGGACAACGCATGTATGCCAACAACTGCTCAGTCTGTCACGGCACGGCCGCAACAGGCGCCTACGGTTTTCCAAACTTAACCGATTCAGATTGGTTATACGGCGGATCTCCGGACGCTATAAAGCACTCTATTGTCAGTGGTAGAGTTGGTGCGATGCCAGCGTGGGGATCGGTACTTGGTGAAGCTGGTGTAAGAGATATGGCGAGCTATGTATTAAGCTTGTCAGGCGCTGATGGTATCGATTCGCAAGCGATTGCCCGTGCTGAACCTCAATTTCAAGCACTCTGTATTGCTTGTCATGGGGCTGATGGCAAAGGTACGCAAGCACTTGGCGCTCCGAATCTTACCGATGATATATGGCTTTACGGGGGAAGTTTCGAGAGAATCGCTCACACTCTACGTATTGGTCGAGCCGGCGTAATGCCTGCACATAAAGACTTGCTCAGTGATAATAAAATTAATTTAATCTCTGGATATGTCTACAGCTTATCTAATAAAGGTAAATAATTCTCTGATCAACCGCCTAAAGCGTTATAACTTTGTTATAGCGCTTTTTTTTGGCCTCGCGGATTCAAATCCGAAGTGCATCACTGCTTAAGCTGCTAGGGCAGCTATGTGTTCGGCCATTAAATCACTTGGCGTTTTATAACCCAACAACTTTCTTGGCGGTGTATTTAATCTTTCAACTGCTCGCCTAACCTCACACTGTGTTACTTTTTTGAAGTCGGTCTTTTTAGGAAAGTACTGTCGAAGTAAACCATTAGTATTTTCATTGAATCCACGCTCCCACGAACTGTATGGGTGAGCAAAATAAACATCATCATCCAGCGCTTCGCTAATTTCCTCGTGATATGCGAACTCCTTTCCATTATCAGCGGTGATCGTTAGAACTGCGTCTTGTATAGGTTTAAGAAGATCTATTGTTGCTTTCGTCACTGCGGAGGCTGTTTTACCTTCTACTTGTTGCGATACAGTGAACTTCGTTACTCGCTCAACAATTGTCACCAACGCTCCACTGTGACCTTTACCAGTCACCGTGTCTATTTACCAGTCACCTACGCGTGATTTTTCGTCAACGACAGACGGCCGAGCATCTATGCTGACTCGTTTTTTTATCTGAACTCGCGTCGATTTCCCGTTACGGCGCTTCTCGTACTTTTTGCCTTGGCGGCCTAGGTATGTATACAAATCACCCCCTGTATTTTTATCGGACCATATATGAAGGTAAATACTTTCATGGCTAATCGACGCCGGTTTATACTCTAAAAGCCATCCTGATATTTGTTGAGGACTCCATTCAAGACGTAACTTGGATTCGATAAGAGCGATTATAT
>JAWUWK010000080.1:0-10125 GCA_034111875.1 Gammaproteobacteria bacterium | reverse complement strand
CAACAATGTTGGGCTATGCACAGAGGCTGATATCCAACCTTTACTTGCGGTAGCGCGTGATCACCACCATCAGTGCGTTTTTGAGCGGTTCGCACCAGACACCCCCGCGCCCGAAGCGGATGACCCACTGCCCCTTAGGGAGCATCGGCTGACAACGCAGGCGGGCCCGGCTTTGTATGGATTAAGAAAACAGACGGTGGAACCTGTTTGCGGCATTATCCAACATGTGATCGGCTTCAGGCAGCTCTCGATGCGAGGATTGAAGAAAGTGTCAGGTGAATCGACGCTCGCCACGCTGGCATGGAATGTGAAACGTATGAATGTACTGATAATGGCAGGCAATGCGTTGGCGGAAATTATAATGCGGCAACCGGTCACTGATGTGTATTCTGATAGCCATATGACTTATTTTATCCTTAAATTATGCCAATTGAACGTCAGTCCGACAAATTGCTAGCGCAGTCTTCAAGACTGCATTTGAATTTGAATCCCTTGAAACGAGATATTGAGATACCCAACGGAGCCTGAATTCAACCTGATAGGTATAAATTTAGGTTGATAAACATTCAATTATGAGCCCATTTAGCAGGGTATCAGTTTCGCCAGGCCTAATAGAAATTAGGCTGCTTAAGTCTGTTGTAGCCTCGAAAAGTTAGGCTGTGTCGAAAATTTTTTATTTTATTTTATCAACTTTAACTCATTAAATTCTAGTGATGCTGATGTCTCAAATTAATAATTGAGCTTTAGATCATGCTACTACTGAATTTTTATGCGTACTCTTGTAAACTTCAACCAATAAAGTACGAAAGACTAATAAAAGCAGCTGATAGGTCTTAATTTTGCGCCGTGGTTTGCAACAAGCACATACAAAGCTTAAAGGATCTAAACCTAATCGTGGTTCTTTATTCGAACAACTAGAGCTTGTTGGACTTGCCGATCATCCCGAGAAAAGTAGACCTGAGCCAGATTACTTGGTCTTTTGAGGCTAATAGGGTGCTAACTAGAGAGAAAGAGCTGAAATATGGCACAATTCTGATTTTTCGCATTAGATTAGCCTTTAATCTGACAGACTCTTAAAGTTAACAGCTACTGGTCGCCAAAATGCAGTGTACTGACTTTATTTCGTAAACACAGTTGCTCCCTTTACTTATATTAAGCTTAACTTTAAGGAATGTAGATGCCTTGGCTACAAATGAAACTAGAAATCACTCCCCGTTTAGCTGAGCAATTTGAAGACCTACTTCTAACGGCCGGTGCCCTGTCGGTTACTTATCAAGACAGTGACGATCAACCTATTTATGAGCCTGAACTAGGGACGACTCCTCTATGGAAGAACACTGCCTTAACAGGTTTGTTTGAGGCTGACTCTAACATGCAAATCAGCCAAGACTTTCTACGCTTGAGCTATCAACAATTAGCTCACAAAGAACCCTTTCCAAAGCTGTGCATTGAAATATTGGAAGACAAAGACTGGGAAAGAGAATGGATGAAATCTTATAAACCTATGCAATTTGGTGATAGGTTATGGGTCTGTCCTAGTTGGTGTGATGCACCTGATCCAAAGGCAGTGAACTTAATGTTAGATCCGGGGTTAGCCTTCGGCACAGGTACTCACCCGACAACAGAGTTATGCTTGCGTTGGTTAGATTCAATAAGCACAAAGCATAAGACAGTCACTGATTATGGTTGTGGCTCAGGTATTTTGGGGGTTGCTGCTTTATTACTCGGCGCTAAATCAGTGCTTGCTGTCGATATTGATCAACAGGCACTGCTGGCGACTAACACTAATTTAGAGCGTAACCAGTTACCAAGCGACTCTCTTCAGACCTATTTGCCTGAAGAGGCACCTAAACAGCAAACGGACATTTTAGTAGCCAATATTTTATCTGGGCCTCTCGTAGCGTTAGCGCCCGTTCTAGCACAAAGAGTTAAAACTGGCGGACTTATAGCCTTATCTGGGTTGCTATCAAATCAAGAACAAAACATCATTGACGCCTACTCTCCTTGGTTTGAACTCTCTCCTGCCGTTGAATTAGATGGTTGGATAAGAGTCGTTGGCAAGCGCAAGTAACACTATGGTTTCTGAACATAAATATAAGACAAAGTGCCCGAGCTGCCAAAGATATCAAATAGCGAGGCCCAACGCCTTTAAATTAGCGGCAGGAAAACTACTTTGCACCCAGTGTGGCTGTTTATTTGATGCCAAAAAACATAAAGTCCAAGAAATTCTATTAAAAAGAACTATAGATAAATCATCAACTGACAGCTCGCCCATTGATAAAAGCCTCTCCCAAAAAGAATCAAAAAAACCGTCCACAACGCGATTGAGCTTAAAAAAACTCACTGCAATGTTACTAGTGATTTTATTTTTGATAGTAGCAATGTTTCAATTAAGCTATTTTAACCGCGATGAATGGGCGTCCATTGTTTGGTTAAAACCTATCTATGAACGCTTAGATTTTTTATCTGATTTAGAGGTTAGTGAGGCGAATCACTATCGACAAATATCACTTTCGATCACACCTGACCTTGTGTATAAAAACGCTTTGGCTATCCGTTTTAGCTTTACCAACCCCACAGAGTTAAGCCATCCATTACCTCAAGTGCAGTTAATTTTTACTGACCTTCAAGGTCGGCTAGTCTCTCAAAGAGTCTTTTCTGCAGGAGAATATCTTATTCATTTGCAGGAGATCACGCAGAGAATTACCCCCGCACAAATTATCGACGGTCAACTATCAATTTTGCAAAGTGCCAAGCGTGGCCTTAATTATCAGATAAAACTACTTAATCCGGTATTCTTAGGTAACTAGTCAAGCGGTTTCGATCAAAAAACACACAAAAAACTCGTAGAGAAATCGTTCAAATGTGTGTAAAATCTCACTCCTTCTTATTCGAAGTTAACGCTCCTCAAGCATCCCATCAAAATGCCTGAGTAAAACTATTTTTAAAGGCAACAAATGTTTCAAATTGGCCCTTATACCATAGACAGCAAAGTCATCTTGGCACCTATGGCAGGTATTACAGACCAGCCTTTTAGACGACTTTGTAAACAATTAGGAGCGGGCCTCGTTGTCTCTGAAATGGTCACTAGTGATACCAGGTTATGGAAGTCACGAAAGTCTAGTTTTCGACTTACCCACGATACTGAAATTGAGCCCAGATCTGTTCAGATCGCTGGGGGCGATGCATTAATGATGGCAAATGCAGCCAAAATGAATGTTCAACGCGGCGCTCAAATCATCGATATAAATATGGGCTGTCCCGCTAAAAAGGTCTGTAATAAGGCCGCTGGGTCTGCTTTATTAAAAGATGAAAAACTGGTCCAAGAAATCTTACTTGCCGTCGTCAACGCTGTTGATGTGCCAGTAACACTTAAAATCAGGACTGGTTGGGACAAACAAAGTATTAATGGTGTTAGCGTTGCTAAGATGGCTGAAGACATTGGAATAAAAGCATTGGCGGTACACGGTCGTACTAGAGCTTGCGCTTTTAAAGGCGAGGTTGAATATCAAACTATCGCGGATATATCGCAAGCAATTGATATCCCAGTGTTTGCCAATGGCGATATTAACAGCCCTGAAAAAGCGCAACAGGTACTAGATTTCACCTGCGCTTCTGCTGTAATGCTGGGAAGAGGAGCGCAAGGGCGACCTTGGATTTTTAGAGAAGTTGATCATTACTTGAATTATGGTGAGTATTTAGCAGACATTCAAATAAATGAAATAGAACAGATTTTAGTCACTCATCTACACGCGTTATATGCATTCTACGGTGATTATCTAGGCATACGTATAGCGCGAAAACATGTAGGTTGGTACTTACAATCTGTAAAAGACAGTAAAATTTTTCGTTCTTGTTTTAATAAATTAGACACCAAAGAACAGCAACTGGCAGCAATAGAACACTACTTTGTAAAAGCTCAATTATCGACAGCTGCCGCTTAACATTAAATTTCGGATACATTGCCACGTGAACTCAATAGAAAACCCACAAGCACACTTCGCCCCTGTTACAAGCCCTGCTATTACTCAAGGCCAAACCTTAAGAGATAGTGTTGAAACCTCTATGAACAACTATTTCAGGCAGCTGGATGGTCAACCCGTTAGCGACGTTTACAAAATGGTCCTAGCAGAGATAGAAGCGCCACTACTTGAAACGGTCATGGCTTATACGAAAGATAATCAAACCAACGCGTCTGAATTACTTGGTTTAAATCGCGGCACCTTGCGCAAAAAGCTAAAAGAATATAATTTACTCTAACTTATCAACTACTAATAACACCGCTAGCAAGTAACTGAGTGGCTCTAATGAATACTGGTGCATTAAAATCTATTGATTTTCGCTGGATTTCGCCCAGAGACTCTCTCTGCTGTTTCTTTAATACAATGCTCGCTAGCGTTACATATAGTCAATTTCCCCTACTTTCCCTTGATCCCGAGACAATGGCACATACATGGCTACGTTAATTCATACTCCTATCCGCAGAGCACTGATCAGTGTATCAGATAAAACCGGCATTGTTGATTTTGCCCGCACCTTACAGAGCAATGGTGTTGAAATTTTATCCACAGGGGGTACCTATAAATTGCTCCGAGATAACAATATTTCTGCCACTGAAGTTTCTGATTACACAGGCTTTCCAGAAATGATGGATGGGCGAGTAAAAACCTTGCACCCTAAAATTCACGGCGGCATTCTAGCGCGACGCGGTATAGATGATGCAGTGATGGCAGAACATAACATCAATCCTATCGATATGGTTGTTGTTAACTTGTATCCTTTTAAACAAGCTATAGAGCGCGACGATTGCACTTTGCCTTTAGCGATTGAAAACATAGATATAGGCGGCCCGACAATGGTGCGCTCCGCGGCAAAAAATCATAAAGATGTCGCTATCGTAGTTAATGCCGATAGTTATCCGCTAATTTTAAACCAACTTGCAGCACACCAAGGCTTAACGATTGAAGATAGGTTTGATTTAGCAGTACAAGCCTTCGAGCACACTGCCGCTTATGATGGAATGATTGCTAATTACTTAGGGGCGGTGATTGAAGGAAAAACTGACGCAAGTTGCCAAGAGTCACCTGTTGACAACTCAGCTTTTCCCCGTACATTTAACACCCAATTTATTAAATCACAAGATATGCGTTACGGTGAGAATAGCCACCAACGGTCTGCATTTTATGTTGAAAGTACGGCACATGGAGCGTCGGTAAGCACCGCAACCCAGATTCAAGGTAAAGCCCTTTCATATAACAATGTTGCCGATACTGATGCGGCTCTGGAATGCGTTAAATCTTTTGAGCAGCCAGCCTGTGTTATTGTAAAGCATGCAAACCCTTGTGGCGTTGCTATTTCTAGCGATTTATTATCGGCTTACAATCTAGCCTATGCCACTGACCCGACCTCTGCATTTGGCGGCATAATCGCCTTTAACCGCCCGTTAGATGGCGCGACCGCAGCGGCTATTATTGAACGTCAATTCGTTGAAGTTATTATTGCTCCTCACCTTGAAGAGGCCGCTGAGCAAGTATTGGCAGCTAAGAGCAATGTTCGTGTACTCGTCTGCGGCGAGTTGAACACCAAGCCACGCGCTGATTTAGACTATAAAAGGGTCACAGGCGGCCTATTAGTACAAGATAGAGACCTAGGTATTATCACTGAAAGTGATCTTAAAATTGTGACTAAAATAAAACCTACTGCACCACAAATTAAAGATCTCCTATTTTGCTGGAAAATTGCCAAATACGTTAAATCAAACGCCATTGTCTACGCTAAAAATGGCCAGAGTATTGGCATAGGTGCTGGCCAAATGAGCCGAGTCTACAGTGCCAAAGTAGCCAATATCAAAGCCGCTGATGAAGGCTTACAAATCGTCGGCTCTGTGATGGCATCCGATGCTTTCTTTCCCTTTAGTGATGGTATTGAAGCGGCCGCAGAAGCGGGTATCAGCGCGGTTATTCAGCCTGGCGGTTCTATGCGAGATGATCAAGTTATAGCCGCTGCAGATAAAGCAGGCATGGCCATGGTCTTTACTGGCATGCGTCATTTTAGACATTAATTAAGGCTTACTTTTGGAGCAATCAGATGAATATTCTTGTCATAGGTTCGGGCGGCAGAGAACACGCACTTGCCTGGTGTGCAGCTAAAGATCAAAAAGTAACCACAGTGTTTGTCGCACCCGGTAATGGTGGTACAGCGACAGAACAAAAAATGCAGAATGTCGATATAGACATCGCCGATTCAGAGTCGCTGATTCAATTCGCTACTGATAATGCTATAGCGCTCACCATAGTAGGCCCTGAAGCACCCCTTGTGGCTGGAATAGTCGATGACTTTAGAGCCGCAGGTTTAGCCATTTTTGGACCGACAGCGGGTGCGGCGCAACTAGAAGGTTCAAAGGTCTTTAGTAAAGATTTTCTAGCGCGTCAAAACATTCCCAGTGCGGCATACCAAAATTTCACCGAAATAGCGCCTGCAATCGCCTACTTGCAAAAGGTAGGCGCTCCTATTGTAGTTAAAGCCGATGGACTAGCTGCCGGCAAAGGCGTCATCGTTGCAATGACAGTAGCTGAAGCAGAAGCGGCCGTTGAAGATATGCTGGCGGGTAATAAATTTGGCGACGCCGGCTCTAGAGTGGTTAGAGAAGAATTTTTAGAAGGTGAGGAAGCGTCTTTTATTGTGATGGTCGATGGCGATAATGTCCTACCTATGGCGACCAGCCAAGATCATAAACGTTTAGCAAATGGTGATTTAGGACCTAATACGGGAGGCATGGGTGCCTATTCACCGGCTCCAGTTGTGACTCCTGAAATAGATCAGCGTATTATGCAGCAAGTGATTATGCCTACCGTGCGAGGAATGAAGGCTGAAGGTAACGAGTACACCGGATTTCTCTATGCTGGATTAATGATAAACTCTCAAGGACAACCGAAAGTTATCGAGTTCAATTGCCGGTTTGGAGATCCTGAAACACAGCCTATTATGCTGCGCTTACAATCTAGCATTGTGGATATGTGTAATGCAGCCCTAGCCAAACGCCTCGATGAAGTAGTTTTAAAATGGGACCCTCGCCCCGCTGTCGGTGTCGTCATGGCCTCTGGTGGCTATCCTGAGGCCTATGCAAAAGGCGATGCTATTAAATTGCCAAGCGAAACAATCGGCGAATGCAAAATCTTTCACGCCGGTACAGATTTGTCAGAAGAGGGAGATCTAGTAACATCAGGTGGACGAGTCTTGTGTGTTGCAGCGTTGGGTGACACTGTTACTCAAGCTCAGCAGAGTGCCTATCAAAATGTGGTTAATATTGACTGGAACAAAGCATTTTATCGAACTGATATCGCCTATAGAGCCATTGATAGAGAAAAAGGTGAATTAAATAGCCTTTAACCCAATCAATTTTTTTAATTATGTAACTGGCTTAAGATTAATTTAAGGTTAATACAGCTATGACTTTACTCTGGGTTTATTGACAGATATTATTAAGCCATTTCGATATTATCTGAGTTGAACTTATGCAGTATTGTGTTTTTTAAGCTAAGGTTTAATAACAGCACAAGTTTAATTTACGCTAACATTGACAATAGTATTTCAATGAAAGTAAGCTCAACCTCATTGGACTTTTAATATTTTCTTTTTTTGGATTTAAAGTGCTATTCATGGAATTTAAACGAACCAAATTAACCGTATTAGTGACCGCAATAATTGCAACCGGTTGTAGCGCAAGCAAATTAGAATCAAATACTGATCAACGAGGTTATTGTAAAAATGGTGGTGAATCTAGCGATTACAGCTGTAATAGTAATGCCCAAGCAAAGACAACCAAGCAGCAAAATACCGTCACCAACCCTAATACAGAAGCATGGATGAATTCTAAGTTAACTGATATTAAAACTTGGCTAAAAGATATCAAGGAGAACCCTAATTCAGCGGCGACAAAATCTAGCCCCTCCAACACGGCTCTTTTGGTTCAAAATCCAGCCGCCACTAACCCTGAACTTGTGCGCATTGAAGCATTAAGTGTAAAAGGTGATAACCGTTCAGCGATGGTAGCGATTAATACTTTTTTAGCACAAGATCCGAATAATTTAGAGGCAGAGTTAACAAAAGGTTTAGTGCTTAACAATATGGGGAAAGCATTGGAAGCTGAAGCATTACTGAGAAATGCTATCAACCGTCATCCGACCTCTCCTGAACTTTACAATAATTTAGCGATTATATACTCAGATAAAGGTGTTTATGGCAAGGCAATTGAAACGCTACTATTGGCTTTTTCAACCCACCCTAGTTACGCTCAGGTGAATGAAAACCTGCGGGAGGTTTATGCTTCTGTTGCCTCCCTAGCTTACAATCGAGCGTTAGATTTAGACTCAGACAAGAAGTTAACACCTAAGTTGGTCGTACTAAGACGAACTTCAGCACCTAGCCTACCTGCTGTCACTACTGCTAGTTTGAGCACTAGCATTGATTCAAAGAATCCGACCCTTGCAATGCCTAAGACGTCAATAACGAAAGTGCCGGCCTCGACTCAAAAAGTGAATACTGTCATTGCACAAGCTGCATTACCTAAACCAAGTCTCTCTGAAAAACAGCAAGTGTTGGCAGATTTTAAAGCGAAGTCTGACAAATCTGAGACAGAAGTTATTACGGCGGCTAGAAGAAAAGTACAACTGCCGCTGCCAGCACTAAACGACTCAGAGCCCGAAACGAGTATTGATATTGCAACGCTTTCATTAAAGCAAACACCACAACCAATCGACAAAACCGTGACAAAAAGCGTAGTACGGGTTGATAACAATGCATCACCTAAAACAGGTAAGGCTCCTGGTAGCAGTACTTTAGCCGCTATTAAGGCAGTCAATCGCTGGAGTTGGACTTGGACTTCACAAAATGTAAATGCCTATCTAGGCTCCTATGTTGAAGACTACACTCCCAAAGCAGGCATAAACAATAGCCAGTGGCGCAAGCAACGTACGTCAAGGCTGACTAAGCCCGCTTTCATCAAAATTCAACTCTCTGGTATCAAAAGCAAACGCATTAGCAATGATGTAGTAGAAGTTACTTTTCTACAAAAATATCAGGCTAACAATTACAATGACCAAACTAACAAGCGCTTAACAATGAAAAAAATCGGTGATAAATGGTTAATCTCTAAAGAAAAAAACATATAAAATACCTGCGAAATATCTAGGACTCTGTCTTCTGTGTTGATTCACGTGCTCATCAACCCCTGCGAATACCAGGGGTAGCTTCCAAGCCTTTATGCTATCAATTGTTACTTGCTGTGTTACAGATTTGGTTTAGTAGTAAGACTTGCAACGAAGTATCCTCCTATGACTGACATTAGACTGAAGGATTTTTTTTCCTAACTTTAGAAATTTGAAAATATCAGTTCTACTGTATAGCTTCATCCTCATTAGGTAAATTTTTATTAGCGCTTGTATTTCATCTGCTAACAACACTTTTTTGATCATGTCAATAGCTTTACAACAATCGTGCAGATCTGCTATATAGCTTTGTGTCGGCATGGCCATCGGTGGTTTTAGCTGGTCTTTTATCAGCCAAAAGTAAACATGAGAACGGGTCAGATTATAGCAACAGAAGCCCTGATTCGCTGGCAGCATACGAAGAGAGGCCTGCTACTTCCTGACACTTTATTATCGCTGATTGAAACTAACCCCCTGGCCATGATTTCTTAGGTAATGGGTAACGGAATTTGCTCTGACTCAAATGGAGCAATGGAAAGCAATGGATTAGATATTTCTGTGAGCGTGAAAATGAATCCCCAGCAATTATAGCATACCAATTTTATTGACCGTCAAGGAAGTATTTTGGCGACCCATACACTGATACAGCCATCTCGTCTTGAAATTGAAATTTTAGAAACAAACGAGCTAGATGATATTATGCTGACAACTAAAGTGATTAATGATTGCGGTGCCATGGGTGTTTCTTTTGCATTAAACGATTTCGGTACAGGCTACCTCTCCCACACTTAACTGATGCGTATTCCACTCAAAATGATCACTCTCTGCGATTGAACGTGATCACTTTTTCCTCTAAGCATTTCGTACTTTCTTTTTACGCTAAGTGATCATTTTCAGTCAAGCTGTTGAGTACTTTTCT
>JAWUWK010000079.1:0-15104 GCA_034111875.1 Gammaproteobacteria bacterium | reverse complement strand
CCGCAACAAGGGCCTCGCACTGATTCGCTATTTCAAGATCATGAAAAAAAGCTATCCCAAAGTCAAGGACACGGTCAATGACAGTAGTTTGGTTATCAGCCGTTTTGACAATTATTGTAGGCAAACCAAGAACACTTCTCTCCCAAGTAGTACTGCCAGCTGCTCCGATACCTATATCTGCCTCTAACATAAGCTGTGCCATATTAGAGGCATCAATCACAAGTACAATATTTCCTGAGAAATGACTGATACTAATTCTGATCTTATCTAAGAAAGGGCAATTACTTCCAACAGCAACCACGATTCGATATTTCCCGGTTGAATTTATTGTATCTAGCGTATCTATGAATCTAGAGGTAACATCCGTGGGATCTGTACTACCAAAATTGATAAATATACTATCAGTATCCAGATATTGGCTCCGCTTAGCGATTGCAATCTCACGTAGTTGAACAAAATCAGGTCTTAAAATACAAAATTCCTGACCGGTCATTAGAACCGTGTTCTTGCTCACCAAATTTTTATACTCGATTGGCTTTCGAGCACAAGTTTGATCAACTAAGAAATCACAGTTATGATTTCTGTTTGCTAGGTCATCAATGACTCCCAATTGAAAGCCTCCATTTACAAATATACTTTCATATTTCTCATCCAACCCGTAATGATCAATAATCAACCAATCACTCACTGTAAAATTTTTTGTCCTTAAAAAATTTAACGTAGAACTTGCATCCGTTCGGTAATTACCACCAATCCACTTATCGTACTCACCACAAAAATAATCAGGTTCAAACTCAAGTAGTAATATCTTAACTTCAAATCCATATTTTGTTATGAGGGACGAAAAGTTTCCGGGATGCGATTTAATAATAAAAAAGCACTGCATATCGCTATTTAATCTTAAATACGATGCTATAGTTAAGCAACGGCTAAGATGACCACTCCCAATTGCTTCCCCTGAATCAACCCTAAATGCTACCTTCACGTTTCATTCACCTGAGATAATCGGTTTGTGGGTTATAATCAGATAATTCCTTGGTTCCATTACTGCTATGCACTTCAGTAAATAACCATCTTATTCCATTACACGTATAGTAAAATTTATCAACATCGTTCTTCCCTAACGCACCACAAAAAACAAAGTAACATTCGCCCCCCTGCGCTCCCAAAGCATCAGCTAAAGTTAAGCAGCGCATTACATGGCCTGTACCTATTTCAATAGAGGCGTCAACGCGAAAAACAACTTTTATAGCCCTCATATTAATCAGTTTCCTGCTGTAGTGCCTTAAACAGCCATTCAGCACGATCCCAATCTTCTTGAGTATCTATATCCTGCACTCTATTTCGCGGCAGAAAAACAGGTGCAGAACTTGGACTGAAAATAACCTGACCCCGAAGCCAAGCATTGGTTAGCCCCCAGTAAAACTGCCCTGCGTCATGGAAAGCTTCTTCTAGATTTTGTGAGCGAACATTAAAGTTTTCAGGATATAACATTTCAATTCTACCCTGCTCTGTAAGGCGTATTGCTCGTTGAATTGGAAAAGCATAACTGGTTACTGAAAAGGCGTAATCACTGCCTGTATCAGAAAGTATGGTCAATCCCCGCCGGATATCTTCTGCTCTCACAAAAGGAGCCGTTGCATATAAGCAACAACCCATTTAGATTGGATGTCCCTGTTCAACAAACCACTCTATAGCATGACAAATTACCGGTATCGTTCCTGTATGATCATCAGAAAGATCCGCTGGACGCATGAAAGGTACTACTGCACCATATTGGCGTGCTACATCGGCAATCTCTGCGTCATCAGTCGATACTATTACTTGATCAAAGCACCCACTGGCCAACGCGCCTTGAATACTCCAAGCAATCATTGGTTTACCACAGAATTGTTTTATATTCTTTCGTGGTATGCGTTTACTGCCCCCACGTGCAGGGATAACCGCTATTCTCATAACTGCATAGCCTTAACCAGGGCTGCAACAACTTGATCTTGCTGTTTTTTAGTCATGGATGGAAACATAGGTATACTGATAGCTTCAGTGTAATAACCCTCAGATACCGGAAAATCGCCTAATGTAAATCCCATACTTTTATAATAGGGTTGAGTATGTACTGGGATGTAATGAAGATTAACGCCAATACCCAGCTTACGCAGTGCCTCAAATACCTGGCGATGTTTGAGGCTTGTCTTATCTAGCTGTAGGCGAATAATATAAAGGTGCAATCCAGAGTAACTGTCTGGATGTTGCCAAGGTGTCGTCACCGGAAGCACAGCCAATAAGTCATCGTATCTCCTGGCAAGCTCATGTCGGCGGCTGACATACTGCTCCAAGCGCTGCATCTGGGTCGTGCCCAATGCGCCCTGCAACTCAGTCATACGGTAATTGAAACCAAGATCTACTTGCTGATAATACCAAGGACCATGACTATCCTCAGTCATTTGAGTAGTGTCTCGGGTAATGCCATGGCTTCTCAACGACATCATTTTATTCGCTAGTACTGGGTTATTAGTAGTGGCAGCACCGCCCTCAGCTGTAGTAATAATTTTAACCGGGTGGAAACTAAAAACAGTTATATCACTGTATCGGCAATTACCAATTGGCTTATTTTTATACTTACCACCTATTGCATGTGAAGCATCTTCAATTATTGAGAAGCCGTATTCTTTGCCTAGCCGATGAATTTTATCCATTTCGCAAGGTTGTCCAGCCAAATGCACTGGGATCAAAACTTTAGGCAACTTTAATTTGTGTTTTTTATTGAAGATAAGTTTTTCTTCTAGCTTGTCTGCCGATAGATTGTAGGTGTAAGGATCTATATCAACAAAATCTATTGAAGCTCCGCAATATAATGCGCAATTTGCAGAAGCTACGAAAGTGATAGGGGTTGTCCAGACAATATCCCCTTGGCTTACACCTAAAGCTAAACAGGCTAAATGTAATGCTGAAGTCGCAGAATTGACAGCGATCGCAAAATTTGCATCTACTGCAAGTTTTATAGATTTTTCAAATAAAGGAACTTGAGGTCCTTGAGTCAAAAAATCAGATTTTAAAACTTTAACAACAGCATCTATGTCTTGTTGGGTTATGTCTTGTTTGCCGTAAGGGATCATAATTTTTATTATCTATACACTAAAATTAGGGTCAACATGTTCATGTATCAAGCTTCTAAGAGATGCGATTGTTTCCCATTCTTGATTGGTTTCCGAGTTGTATTTAAACCCAAAAACTACCTTTTTAGCATTGTGGTGTTTCAAATAATCTTCTTCTATATACATAAATGAAATAGACGGCAAAATTGCATAATATTTCCCAAGATCAATTGTGTTCATAGAATCAGATTCATGAATCATTTCTTCGTGAAGCTTTTCTCCAGGGCGTATACCCACAATTTTTATTTCACATTCTGGGGCTATCGCTTCAGCTATATCCATTACTCTATAAGATGGGATCTTAGGTATAAAAACTTCGCCACCGAGATGGTTTTCAATTGCATACATAACCATGTCGACACCATCCTGTAATGAGATATTAAAGCGTGTCATATCTTCATGAGTGATAGGTAAAACACCTTGCTTTTTCTTTTCAATAAAAAAAGGAATGACTGAACCCCGCGACCCCATTACATTTCCGTAGCGAACAACACTGAATGTAATGTCTTTCGAGCCACGAATATTATTAGCCGCTGTAAACAGTTTATCCGATACTAGTTTTGTGGCTCCGTATAGGTTAATCGGAGCACAGGCTTTATCAGTTGATAAAGCGACGATATCTTTAACTCCACAAGCTAACGCTGCATGTACAACGTTTTCAGCTCCATCAATATTTGTTCTTATACACTCTGTAGGGTTATATTCTGCCGTATCTACCTGTTTAATTGCAGCGGCATGAATTATCACATCAACTGATTCACAAGCTTGAGTGAGACGCGATCGATCTCGTACATCACCAATAAAAAAACGTAACTTTGGAAAATCATTAATTGGATATTTATTTCTAATTTCCGATTGTTTTAGTTCATCCCGTGAATATATAATCACCTTTTTTACATTAGGGCATTTACTAAATATTGTTTCTATAAATTTTTTACCAAAAGAACCTGTACCACCAGTTATGAGAACTACTTTGTTATTGAGCATTATTAATTCCATTTAAAAAAAATCGACTAAATTATTTATTATCGTAAGATTGAAACAAGCTGTCCCTCTTAATCTTTATCGATTATGCGATCCTTTTAGAGATCCAAACAATGTATACATAAAGGCGGTTATTTCTAATTCGCCCAGTACCCAAGGCTCATTTATTTTTAACTCGCCACTAGCAGCTCACCTACTTCTAATACACATCCTTTCCCATAATACACAGCGGGGTTTTAACTAATATTTTGAAATCATTCCACAGCGACCATGTGCTGATATATTCAATATCATATTTCACACGATCTTCCATTTTTTGCACTGTTTCTGTCTCACCTCGACAGCCACTGATTTGAGCTAAGCCGGTAATACCGGGTTTGATCCTGTGCCTTGCCATGTATTTACTTATTTTTTCGCAATAAAAATCATTATGCGCTATGGCATGAGGCCGAGGGCCAACCAGTGACATAGTGCCTTGCAATACATTGAACAGCTGGGGGAGCTCATCTATTGATGATTTACGTAAAAATGCGCCGACTGTAGTAATTCTAGGATCATTTATTTCAGCCTGCTTTACGTTGGTATCATTGTGCACACGCATACTGCGAAACTTAGCGATATAGATTTCTTCACCACTAAAACCATGGCGTTTTTGGTTAAATATGATAGGTCCAGGCGACGTTATTTTTATCGCGAGTGCAGCAATTAATAAAACCGGCGACAAAATAATTAACATGATTAAGGCAATGAGTTTATCAAGCACATGCTTAATGCGAATCTTCACGCGTGAGACATTAACAGGGCTTTCATTTAAAGACAGCAAAGGTAAACCTGCCACTTCACGCATAGAGTGGTTCATCAATTTCCAATCGGATACATCTAATATCCAGATAACATCCACTTGACAGTCGAGCAATAGCTCATTTAGCGCTTCCACTTTCTCTGCATGTTTTAAGGGTAAGGCTATATATAAGCGTTGAATTTTATTTTGGGTGACGATTTGCTTAATGTTTTGCACGTCGCCGAGTATAGGAAAAGTTAGCTGGGCACTTATGCTGTCAGGGATATCATCAGGATAACCATTGATCATGCCTATTATTCTATCAGGCAGCCAATGATTTTTATCAAGGTTGTCGGAGAAAAAGCGCGCTGTTCTGCCTAAGCCAACCACGACACTGTTAATAGGTTTAGTGTATCTGCCGCGATAGTAAGTTACGGCATAGTAGTTTAAGCGTAATAGCAGCACCTGTAATACAACCACTGATAAAAACCAAGTGATTATCACTTCACGAGAGTACAGCTCGCTTGTCTTAGTAATAAAAGCCAACACAATGAGCGCCGACATCGTTGCCAGCCATGCAAAGGTAATGCGAAAGACCATGGTATAAAATTTAGTCACTTGTTTATAAACACCTGATAATGGATAAATCACTGCGGCAAGTAACACTGAAATAACCAATAACAACCTATACAAGCTTGGAATATCTTGTAGCTTTACGAATGCGCAAGCCATTAACACTAAAGTAATCAGTGCACAGTTGCCAAACACCTGAAAACATAACAGCAGAGATTCGTGCTTTCTTAAAAGCCGCCGTGACCCAAGGGTAGACCCTGATTTATTATTGGTGTAAATAATCGTTGGCGGCACCGTTGGGGACAACATCGAAACATCATTAGGAAATTCTGTATCATGGGGCATCCCGCACCTCCGCCTATGTGGATTATTTAATATATTGATATTTAAGAACCTAGATTTTGACCTGATCATCACTGAAAAATATATAAAATAATTGTAAATTAGGCACCTACTGCTTACCAATGCAGTTACTTAATTATTTTCAGAGGATAAGCCTGATAAGAAAAAGCTTTTTAACTGGAATGTTAATTTTTTATAGGAAATATTATAAACTTTCCGTTCATATTCCATTCATCTTGTGGCTATTATAAACAGTGTTTAAGAATAAAAACAACTATATTTTTTATTATTTACCTTAATTATTATATCAACCAAAATCTTTATCAGTGAAACCTAGATTCATACAAAAACCGTCCAATGGTTCTTATATCCAGCTAAGCCTGAACTTAAGCTGTCATACAATGAATTAGGTGACCACAGGGATCTACCCACACCTCAGCTTTCGTAGATTATTTAAAATATTGATATTTAAAAACCTACATTTTGACCTGATCAATACTAAGAAAAATATAAAAATTATTGTAAATTAAATACTTACTATTTGATAATGCAGCTATTTAATTATTTTCAGAGGATAATTCTGGTAATAAATAGCTTATTCACTGGAATGTTAATTTTTTACAGCACAAATTATAAATCAAATTTTGTTCATTTTATATACATTTTAAGAATTTATAAAAATTTTTTCAATAATAACAACTATATTTTATACCTTAATGGACACCTTATTTAGTGAATTCAAAGTGAATATTGAGTGCAATATATTGTTATTAAAGCGGAATTGAAAAAATATTAGCTTCATCCATAGGTTAAGCGGGTATTTTAAACCGATATAGAATCAAGAGCCTGCAGCTGATGTTGCAGTGAAGTCACTGATTCAGGGATTATATTAACTGAAATATTTTTAAGTGAAACCTAGATTCATATAACAACGGTCGTCATAGGAATAGTCATTACTGACACCCCCTCCCAGCACAGATACTGACGTGCGCTACTAAAGTATCTGGCTCCTACCTTGGATATTCGGTATCAAAGCGCTGTTCTGAATAAGCCTTACTTATGACGTTATACAAGGCAGCTTTGATGGTTTATTCGCTGTTGCCCTATTGAGAATAATTATGATTAAGAACCCAGATTCTAACCTGACAACTGCTACGGTAAATATAAATACTATATTTAAATTAAGAACTTACTATAAAAATGTATTTATTTATTTATATTCAGATGAAATCGTTGTTACAAAATAACTAAATTTTAATAACTCTAGTTGAATACCGTAAAATATGATAAGCTATTTTCGTTCATTAGAGGTTAAGTTTACTGTTGTAATTATACGAATTTTTAATTAAAAAACAGGTATATTATTTTTTATTCTCTACCTAAATTAATATGTTATCTATAATTTTAAAAAAATCAGATACAGAAAATTAATCGCGTGAATGATATCTAAAGCGCACTAAGCATGTATGAAAAATGAATCAATGGAGATAAATATGAATTTACTTAAAACCGTTCTAACAACTGCTAGCGTGCTGCTCATCTCTTTGCCAGCTTCCGCTAGTATCGAATCGGATATAACAGATGGTAAATCGATGCAGGTGATTTTTAAAAATGCGGATACAGAAAACATTATCCTTGAAAATATATTTGCACGAATTGCAGCTAAAAATGAAAATCTTGTGCCCTCCGCCACAAAGTATGCGACTTGTCTTAAGTTAGATTCTAATGAAACAATTTTGAATTATGCATTTCAAATTGTGGCAACTGCCCCTCTACTGGCGCAACCAATTGCCGATGCTGCGCGTGAATGCAAAGTGCCGGAGGAAGATATTTTAGGCAGTGCACTTGCTAATAATGTCGACCCTACAACGATAGGTGAAGCTACGGCTGCTGGTGCTGGTACTGGCGCTCCCATTGCCGCTACTAGCTTTGGCAGTGCAGGCGGATCTGTCGGCGGTGGAACCGCTAGCGCTGGCTAATTATATTGACTTTTAAAAAGCGCTTCGGCGCTTTTTTTATGCCTTTGCTAGACCATTATCGAATACTCACTATGCAGACCACGTCCAAAAATAATCTGTTTTTTTAACTTTTATAAGTTTGATAATTTGGGCTCCGCTACCCCCCTAGGCCTAATAGAGACTGGTCCGACATGTTACTGTGCGTTTTTACAGCGAGTTTAAGTATAAGCTGGGTCATTCTATCTTTTCGCCGCAAAGTTAATTTTAGCAACAGTTTTAAGAAAGCCGCCATTGTGATACTGCTGTTGGTCTTTGTTGATTATGCCGGACAGACAATGCCGATTGTATCTCCTTCTTCTAAAGGTAAGATACGTATCGCTCAGATATTCGTCGCTGTATTAGGCGCATCAAATTATACCTATGCACAAGCCACTTGGAGCAAGAACCTACCGCACTGGCTTGCCAACCATATACGTACCTTTAAGTTTATAGTGGGGTATACCTGTGATGGTTGTAGCGGATAATTTACGTAGTGGTGACAGTACCCAATGGAATATAAGTCGATTGGTTTTCAGTTAACACTAATTCTTTATCGCCATTGGTAATTTTTCAGGGGGAGGATTAGCGTTAGATAGCAACAGTCTGCAAGGGTAGCCAAGGACAGCCTGACAGGCAAAGCGATGACTTACTTACACAATCAATGGGATAAACTGAATGTATATAGTAAAGATGGGCAGTTGAAAATCAGTAATATCCTTGCAGAGAATGCGATACGGCCATTTGCAATAAGGAGGAAGGGTGGCTATTCAGTGATTCTCTCGCAGGTGTAAAGAGTGAAAAATCATCTAAAGAGCACCATGGCCTAATAGACAAGATTGTCGATGAATGGCGTGAACGCCTTCGTCTTTTAATATCTTCTCTGTGCTCTCGGTGACCTCTGTGGTGAAATATTTCTAGCTTCTAGCTTAATCTAACTCTCCCGCTCATAAAAAATCACACCAACCCTATCAATATGCCCTATTAACTGCTGATTTTCTATTTGACTAAAAACCGATACATCAAACGAATAAGGAGTCATTAAATCGTCAATTTCAGACTCGAACTGTAGCAGGTCATTCAAGCCAATTTTTTCACCTTTAAATGTCAAGTCTATATCAGAACCAGACCTATAACTCCCCATTGCACGAGAGCCATAGAGTATCGCTTTATCTATTTTAGATATATTTTTTAATACACCACGTATTTTAGAAACTGTCGAAAAATCTAAGCCAAATACTTCAATATCAAGGCTCATCAACGAGACCTAACATGCGTTTTTCAAACATATTAAACTGCGTAACATAAACACCTAGCGTCAGCGATATAACATCATCAACAATTTTCGCGCTATAACTATGTACCGCTTTATTCCTGGTAATAATCATTTGCATCCATGCATCACCATTATCTAGCAAACCTTTTTTAAATGAGTCACGCGTTGCATCTCTTGAGCCCATAATTTGGCTATTCCCCTGATACACGGCAAAGTCTTTCATTACATTCCAAGCAAGCTCATGCGTAAATTCAAAAGCTTTGATAAAGCCTTGTTTTTCAATAGCAGAGAGGTCTCGGGCTTCGATCAAAGCAACCGCTTCATTTAATTGTAATAAAGCTTTAGAGTAATTATCTAAGCGCTGACGCCAACGTATATCAATTTCCATAGATTGACCAAACCATAGTGAATTTACTAATGATTATACGACAGATGTACTGAAAAATGGGAAAAAAATATGCTTTTGGTGCTGGGATTGAGTCTGGGGGCTTTCAATTATAAAAAACCACCTTAAGATGTCAACTACCGATTTATGGATTATGAGCTTATGAGCTGTGAGCTGTGAGCATAAACACCTTGACAAGACTAACAGCCTCGTCAGGAATTTCTTCTAGCTTCTAGCTTCTAGCTTTATTCATAATGCGACCAAAGCCGTAACACCTTAATCGCATTTTCAGGTTCTAATACTTGATAAACTAATCGATGCTGAATATTAATTCTTCTTGAATAGGCTCCGTCTAAGTCTCCAACCAGTTTTTCATAAGGAGGTGGTGTCTTATAAGGATTAACCTCGATCACTTCCAGTAAGGTTTTCGCTTTAGCCTTTAATCCTGCTGTCGCCAATTTTTTAGCATCTTTCTTTGCTTGCTTTGTGTAGTAAATTTGCCACATTACCAATCAAGATCCGTGTCACAATCACTCAAATCCGCATCTATACCTTCACGGATAGACTTTCTCATTCCTGGAATAGATAATAAAAATAAACTCTCATTAATCGAAGTCCAGTCTTCTTCGGATAAAAGAACTGCATTTCCTCTTTTTCCTGTAATGATAATTGGCTGATGAGTTTGATGAGTTTCATCGATCAAATTATAAAGATTTGAACGAGCTTCGGTTACATTAAGTGTTGTCATAAATACCTCCAATACCAAAAGCGTACGCTATTACGAACGCAGTGTCAATAAGAACTACAACATCAAAATTGTAGGCATGGTAACTTCATATATATGAGCTTCTAGCTTGATAGCTCTTGGGCCAAACACATACAGCCCGTAACTTTTCTTGCCAGCTACCGACTTTCGTTTCAGGTTTTAATTCTTTTAACTTATTACCCAAAAACCGAGCTGTGTCCTCTGTGGTGGTAAAAAAATCTTTTAAAGCTATCTACCACGGAGGGCACAGAGGCGCTACGCTACACAGAGAAGACCTTAATAACAAAGCCCATTTATCACAGATCTTTATTCTCTTAAATCAATCCTCTGTGGACTCTGTGGTGAAAAAGTCTTTTAAATATCGCTTAATGTTTTGCGAGTTGCTGAATTGGTGGACCAGTCGGATAAAAAAATTTAAATGGTCAACCGGAAGGGCATCTTATTTATTACACCAAACTTATCCAGCAGTGCAAACATTCAGGCCAAAGCTAATGAAATAGCTATTTACGAATGGAATCATCGCTATTTAGCCATTTATAATCGTTAGAAATCACACTAGAACAAAGTATCATAAAATTAATTTTAATGACTTATTATCAAGTTGGGAAAAGTTTACCGCTAAAACTTATCCCTTTAATCCATAGTATATTGAGCTTTTTGGCATGCATTCGTAGTTTTTCTTTGCACCCCATAGCTCGACTAAATTGATGCACACCTTTAGGTTGCATCGCTTTACACCAATAGTCAGGATCGATCCCTAAACGCAATAGTATAGGAGGAAGGCATCCATCTATAGCACCACGTTTTCCCTCTCTTACTACTCTACCGCTCCAATCAACTAATTCTAAGTATTCATAATAGTCATAAGGTATTTGATCTTTTAAATAATCGCCTTTGAGTAAGAACTCTTTCAGTGATAGCTTTGCTCTTTGCGAATTAGCGGCCTTTTTAACTGATGATGGTTCTTCTTCATCAATTCGCTGCTTTATGGATGTAAACTCTGACGTTTCAGGCGTATCAGCCATCTTTGCTCTAATGGGATTAAGTTCTACATAAGCCATACAGGTCAGTAAAGCCTGTTCATCCAACAATGCCTGACTCTTAAAACGGCCTTCCCAAAAGTGACCCGTACAGCGATCTTCCAGATTCGCGTGGCGTGCAATTGGCTCGTTTAGGCTCTTCATAAACCAACTGATATCTTCTAAGCGCTCTCGCCACTTATCGATAATCTCAGCGATTAGGCCATAATGCTCTTTTGACAATTCCTCTTCTTTTACAAAGCGTTCGATGATTTCAGGGTAACCATATATTTTACACCAACGCTCGATGACCTCTAAATCTGTTAGAGCATCCACTTTATCTTTATTAATGTAAAGGACTAGATGATAGTGATTTGGCATAATAGCGTAGGCACAAACATCGATACAAAAAACAGCCTCGATTTCTGTCAATCTATCCAGCATCCATTGCCTGCGATGCTCATAATCTTGTTGTGTAGTCTTATCAAAGCCACAGAGAAAAGCCCTTCTTACCACCCGTGAAATACAATGATAATAAGGTGTGTCTTGGCAGCAAATTTGCTGAGAACGAGCACGCGTCATAAAACCTCCCATTCAGAGACAGTAACTCTGATGTTAATTTTATCTACTAAATACTCTACTCTTAAAACTGTTAATTTTCAATTAATCTGTGTATGTCCTATATATTGTTCAAAAGGTGACACGTTTGCCGAGTCTGTTTGATGGTTCTTGTTAACTGTCGGCTGTTTATTGCCATTGCATTTTCAGATCACGATGCGATTGGGCGCAATCTCTTAAATACAAATTAATTAAGCTTTGATAAGGAATACCCTTACTGTCCGCTAGACCCTTGAAATACTCAACAGTATCTTCATCTAGACGAATTGTTACCTGTTTCTTAAGCTTTTTTGCGTAAGGATTTTTAACTGAATTTGAAAAATCATAATTATCACGCATGACGATAGCCCTCATATGCTTTGCGTTCTTGTTTGTCAGCTTTACGTGCAGAAATAATACGTATGCTTTCACCTTCTCTAATGCAATGACAGACGACTAATAACTTAGAATCGATGCTCGCTCCAAGTAAAATAAATCTATCTTCATACCCAGAATGATCGGGGTCACCGATTAATCTGGCAAATTCATCAGTAAACACTGTTTTCGCCTCATTAAATGAAACTCCATGTTTTTTAATATTAGATACGTTTTTTGTTCGCATCCCATTCAAAATTTAAATGCTCCATAAGCATACATTGTAGTTACAATGTAATTATATAGTCAAGTTTCTGGAGGATTGTTTTTGTACAGTTAACGCTAGCGACAACTGGAAGACGTCGGCGCGGGTTTTGCGCTCTTTTGCAAAAGCCGTGACGTGGGACTTTCATATTGATTGCCCTTGTTAATACGACGCCACAATGAACTTTGATAAGTACTGTAACGCAATATTGTTAATTTGAGCAACCGCTGAACAAATGAGCGAACAGCCACCACCCTATTTATTAAGGTAACCCATAACGAACTTGAACAGTTTGCCGCTTCTACTATTTTTCAGATGGCAACAGGAACGGAGCTATTGGTATATGAAGTAGCACTTTCCCTGATGCCGAATACTTTGCTAATGGCAAAGACTTACTTATTTACTGCCAACCTTGGCGAACACTTAAGGCTAGCGCCTATTAACGTCCGCATAACGGGCAGACTTGTAGCTGATTTATTTGTGCATTAATGGCGAAGCCATGCACAAACTAAGCAGCGGAAAGGCTATCCAGTCACGAAATGGCGTTCGTTGATGCGTTTGTTAAGCACTTGTACTAAGTACCATAGGAAAAATAATTCCTAAGATAACCGCCCCTAGACCAAATCGATTAACTATAAGCCCAAATTAGATACAACAAAACTTACAGGACCTCCATAAAGCTTATCTGAAGAACAAACCCAAACCAATACTATAAAAGCTCGTGAACGTATTCATATTAATTGATAATTTTGAGATATATACCTAATTTCACTATATTTTTTCAAATTGAGAACACTGAAAACACCGCCTATTGCGGTTTTAATCTAAAATGGACTACTTATTTAACTTCTTAAGCTGGGAACAACTTAGCACACACACTCATCCCCTTAATCCACCCTAATCCGAGCTTTTCTGCATAGGCTTGCAGTGCATGCTTACAGCCTAGTGCTCGGCTAAATTGATGATTAGCTTTGGGTTGCATTGCATCGCACCAATACTCTTCATCAATACCTAAACGCAATAATATAGAAGGAAGCTGGTCGTTAATAGCACCGCGTTTGTCTCCTTTGGTTACACGACCTGACCAATCGACCAAATACAAATATTCGTGATAACTATAAGGTATTTGATCTTTAAGGTAATCGCCTTTCGCTAAAAACGTTTTAAGGGTTAATCGAGGTTTTTTATCTTTATTATTATCTTTATAAACAAGGCGCTTAGACTTTTTATCGACGTTAGCCTCTTCATCAATGCGTTGTTTTATTGAGGTATAATTCGAGGTTTCTGGTGTTTCAGCCATCTTGGCACGAATCGGATTTAACTCTACATATGCCATACAGGTTAAAAGTGCTTGCTCGTCCAATAAAGCTTGGCTTTTAAAGCGGCCTTCCCAAAATCGACCTTTGCAATTGTCTTCAAAATTAGCCTTTCTGGCTATAAACTCATTCAGACAACGCATATACCAACTAATGTCTGCTAGGCGTTCACGCCATTCATCGACAATCTCGGCTATTAAGTCATGATGTTCTTTAGATAGTTTTTCACCCTTGAGGTAACGTTGGATAACATCTGGGCCGTGGTAGAGCTTACGCCAACGTTCAATTACTTGTAGGTCGGTAAGTTCGTCAATCTCAATTTTATTTATATATAAAACAAGATGATAGTGGTTAGACATGATCGCATAAGCACAAATATCAATACAAAAAACAGTATCTATTTCAGCAAGCCTATCGATCATCCATTGTCTGCGATGCTCATAATCTTGCTGAGCTGCTCGATCAAAACCACACAAAAAGGCTTTACGAACCACTCGAGAGACACAGTGGTAATATGGAGTGTCTTCACAACTAATTTGCTGTCCACGGGCACGAGTCATATATCCTCCTACTCAAAAACCAACTGATCATTTTTTAGCCAACTCCACTCTATACCTATTCTTTTAATTGGTCAATCTTTGTGGATGTCCCCTAAATATTTCCCTAAATATTTCGCCCTAAATATTTCCTAAATATTCTAAATATTTTTCAAAATTGTAGGCATGGTAACTTCATATATATGAGCTTCTAGCTTGATAGCTCTTGGGCCAAACACATACAGCCCGTAACTTTTCTTGCCAACTACCGACTTTCGTTTCAGGTTTTAATTCTTTTAACTTATTACCCAAAAACCGAGCTGTGTCCTCTGTGGTGGTAACAAAATCTTTTAAAGCTATCTACCACGGAGGGCACAGAGGGGCTGCGCTACACAGAGAAGACCTTAACAATAAAGCCCATTTATCACAGATCTTTATTCTCTTAAATCACTCCTCTGTGAACTCTGTGGTGAAAAAGTCTTTTGAATATCACTTAATCTGTTACCAGGTACTAAAAGTGCTTTTTACCGTTTCTGCTCGTAACTTTCAATCCTCCACCCTGCCATACCTATCAGAGAATCTAACAATATCATCTTCGCCCAAATATGAGCCAGACTGCACTTCGATTAACTCAAGTGGGATAACGCCCGGATTTTCAAGGGCGTGTACAGTCCCTAATGGAATATAGGTCGATTGATTTTCTGTTAACACTAGCTCTTTATCGCCATTAGTAATTTTTG
>JAWUWK010000078.1:0-8499 GCA_034111875.1 Gammaproteobacteria bacterium | reverse complement strand
CTTTCTCAAGTAATTTAAGCACTAAAGGCTTAGATTCTAGATTTAGTAAGTGTTTTTCTAAGTCATTTTTCTGACGTGGCGAAAGCTCATTAACCGTTTGTTTTAAAATGTTAAAATCAGATATGTTCATGACGAATTATCCTGTATTTATAATCATCACTGGTATTATATGCAGTTTCAACAATTCTCTCAAACATAGCCAGTTTAATCTTGCCCATATCACAACATAATGAAATATTAATGCAAGTAAAAAGCGCTCCTGTTAACCCTTTCAATGCAGAGAGTAGCGAAGGACGATTTGATCAATACTTTAAAGAATATGGGGTAGACAAAGAAGTGCAAACCGGCTTAAAGTTCTCGGGGTTGTCACAGAAGACGGTAAACGTTTTAAAAAAGGCGACGCTGTTTTTGGTTATGTACTGATGATAAATGGTTGGAAAACTCATGCAGAACATCTTACTATTGATGAAGACTATATTGCCTTGAAGCCCGATAAAATTAGCCATGTTCAGGCAGCGTCTATACCGATAGGGGCTTTAAATACATTAATTGCTCTACAAGACTCGATAAGCTCAAAGCGAGTATGGAATTGTTAATCAACGGCGCCGTCAGTGGGCTGGGTATTCAAGGGATTCAAATCGGTAAAATTTTAGAATCGCATGTGAAAGCGATTTCAGGCACCCATCAAAGTGAGTATCTCAAGTCCTTTGGTGCCGATGTTGTCTTCGATTACAACCAGACTAAGATCTATTCGAAATGCTATTTTTGATTCTGGAGCGACCAGTAGGATTAATGTTGGTAAGTTTATGATTGAACTCATCTTAGATAAAATACTTTGGTTACAATGCAAAGTGCATGCCTGTCATCTATAATCGATAGCAATCAGTCGCTAGAATTTTTGACGCTGCTCTTATTTTAGAAAGGTTAGGTAAGCGTGGACAAGTTATACCCCATAAATTGTTTACAGTAGGCGCTAGTGTCGATCTGAGAACCTGGTGTTAGTGCAGTATAGCGATTGGTCGCAGCGCCTTGAATTTGATCTAGATGCCAAACTGATAATTTATTGGAATCGAAATATAGAGCGCAGAGCGTATCTAAACGCTCTGCAAAAAATAGCTAAGTAGTCGTTACTTACTTTTACGCGTCAGTCTTGGGTTTTTGCCAGTTGTCGACTTGGGAGTGTTGGACGTGCGGCTAATGTTTGTATGAGTAGCTTTATTGGTCGGGGCTTTACGTTTGCCTTTGGCTATGTTTTTACGCAAAATATCACGGTTGCCTACATCGTAACCTGGCATGTGGATGCGTTTGACTTGAGTATTAATTAAACGCTCAATATTACTCAGAGAACGCTCTTCTTCGCGAGAGACGAACGAAATTGCGTAACCTTTATTTCCGGCGCGGCCCGCGCGGCCTATTCTGTGTACGTAATCTTCGGCGAGATAAGGCAAGTTGTAATTGACTACGTATTCAAGGCCTGGAATGTCGATGCCTCGCGCGGCCACTTCGGTGGCAATTAACACTTGTACTTTACCCGCTTTGAAATCGGCCAAGGCGCGGCGTCGAGTTCCTTGGGTTTTATCTCCATGACAGAGGACGGTAGTGACGCCGGTGTTTTTTAGTTTTTTCACTAGGGCATCAGCTTGCGCTTTAGTGCTGGTGAAGACTAAGACCTGAAACCAGTTAAATTTGTGAATTAGCTCGCTGAATAAATCAGCTTTGCGTCGCTCTTCCACCGGATAAACTACATGCTCGATAGTGTCAGCGGCAACATTTATTTTTGCCGCTCTAATATCCACATGTTGCTTTAGAATAGCCCTCGACAAGGTTTGTACTTCAGCTGAAATAGTCGCCGAAAATAACATGCTCTGTCTGTGATCAGGGGTGTGCCTTAATATGCTTGCAACATCGGTAACAAAACCCATGTCTAACATACGATCCGCCTCGTCTAATACTACAAACTGAGCTCGCGATAAATTAGTATTACATTGCACTAAGTGTTCTAAAAGTCGACCCGGCGTAGCGATCAGTATATCGACACCGCGGCTGAGTTTTCTTTTTTGCGACTCCATGCTCACACCGCCATAACAGGCGGTTATATTGAGGGTTAAAAATTGTGCATAGCGGTTGATCGTTTCGGCGAGTTGCTCTGCGAGTTCTCGGGTGGGGGTCAGAATAACCGCCCGCGTATAGCCTGCTTCTACAGCGTAAGGTTTGTCACACATTTGCTGCAAAATAGGCAGGGCAAATGCCGCGGTCTTGCCGGTACCCGTTTGCGCATTGGCGAGTATATCTTTACCACGACGCGCAGGGACTATAGCTTTTTGCTGTACTGGGGTCATTTCAGAGTATCCGCAGGCATCCACCGCTTGCTGTAATGGCTTGGCTAGATCTAAGGCGGTAAATTTCATAGGGAACATCTCTGAGTATGGGGAGGGTCAATCAAAGACACACACAAATAGCGGCCCTAAAGATTAACTACCGTAAAAAAGGCGCATATTATACTAGATCCGTTAAGCTTGTGGAACATAAGCTTTGTCTGTTGTGCGGGTTTATCAACAATAGGCTGGGTAAGCGTTTGTGAAATCTATTCACTGGCTTTTTGAGGTTAGTCTAGGCGCTGTTCGGGTTTGTGCGACAGGCACCTAAACTAATACCCCTAAAGAACCAGATTATAATTTATAATAGCGCTTGAGTTTCGGTAGCAATGCCGAATCGGCAAATAACTGTATGAAGTGAAACAATACACAAAATAACACTGCATCGCCTACATTTTGTTCAAAACTAGCCAATATACTCACCGCTACCGGCAAGGTTTTTTGCGACGCGGTTAGCACTACGGCAATTCGGGCGGCATTGTCAACGGGCAGGTACTTAGCCGTAAAAATGGCTAATAACATCAGACCGAAATGGACCATAAACGAGGCTATTATTATCTTTGCTAATGCCGAGAGACTGATGTTGTATAAAATTTCGGCAGAAGCTGACAGTGATAGCCACACCGCAATGATCACCATGCTAGAAGGTAAGTAGGTTAGGCAGGGGTTTTGAGCGGAGACTAGACTGATTTTTTTGGCAAAGAAGCCGACGACAAATGGGCAGAGTACCAAGAGGACGAGTTTTTGCAGCAGTGACAGCGAGTCGATAGTGAAATCGATATTATCGCCCGCGGTTAGTCTCAGCATAAAGGGTACACTAAAGACCCCGAGAATATTGATAACAACGGTCATCATCAATGCCCAGCTACCTCTACCGCCTGCGAGCTTCGTCATCACAATGCAAGTCGATAAAGTAGAAGGTACCGCCGATTTAACCAGTAGACCCAAAGTGAGGCCTAGGCTGAGTTGTAGGGCACTTGCCGTCAGTAACCCAAGTAGAGGCGAAATAATTAAACACAAGACTGAAGTGAGCAGTAAAGTGTAGATAAATGAACTGTCTTTGGGTAGTTCCTTGAGTTCAGTTTGATAGCCGTTTATGAAAAAAATAACCACCACGCACCAGGGGATTACTCCCATGTCTTTCAATACGACGCCAGGCAGAGGCAGCGTGAGTGATACGATTAGACTAATCAGTAATCCTGCGGGTAAAAAATAGGTTTTCATTAAAATACCTGATGTGAAAATGAAGGCTAAAACGAGCGCCACACAGCCGCTTAAACTTAACCTTTTAACCAGCTAAGTTGTTTATTGCGCAATGATGGTGATAGCGTTTAAAGGCTGTTATGCAAGGTCGAGATTATAAGCGCAAACATACTGTTAATAATAGTGGGCTGTTATAGATTAAAAATAACGGTCACCGCCACTGCTGGACTATGCTAGGGGGCTTTACAGCTGGTGGCCTGACAGGACTGTGCTTTTGTAGAATGGGCTATGATAAAAATAATTATTATCTTAGCTCAGTTGTTGTACGTCGATAGTGGGAGTTGATGATCAACGATGAAGTTTGCAAAGTCCTTGGCTTGTTAGTGAGTGCAAAGGTCTCATGAAGTATTATTGCACGCTCTCATTCGCAGTAAACAGGCCATCACAAAGCGCCGTTGACCGGAATCAGGCAAGACAACCACAATGATTTTGTCTTTATTTTCAGCTCTATCAGCTACTCTTAGGGCTGCCGCTACCGCTGCGCCACAAGAGATACCCGCAAGGATACCTTCTCTTGTCATCAAAGCTTTTGCGGTTTCAATGGCCAGTTCATTATCGACCGTTTCGACTTGGTCTACTAAATCAAGGTTTAAATTAGCCGGTATAAATCCTGCGCCAATTCCCTGAATTTTATGAGGGGAGGGCTGTAATGCTCCTCCGCTTAGCGTTTGCGTGATAATTGGCGAGGCGCTTGGCTCGAAGGCAATACTAGTGATTGCTTTACCTTGGTTTTTTTGATGTATTGCGAAACACCGGTGATCGTTCCTCCTGTCCCGACGCCCGCCACAAATATATCAATTTTCCCATCGGTATCGTTCCAGATTTCGGGGCCTGTCGTTTCAACATGAATAGCCGGATTTTGAAACTGCTGTAACATTAAGTGGGTGCCGCTGTTTTCAGCCACTATTTGCTCGGCTATTTCAATTGCGCCTTTCATGCCTTTAGCAGGGTCTGTAAGTACTATCTTTGCGCTAACATTTTCATTAATTTACGCCGCTCTAGGCTCATGGATGACGGCATTATAAGTGTCAGAGAGTAACCGCGAGAGGCGGCGAAAAAAGCTAAAGCAACCCCAGTATTGCCACTAGTAGGCTCGACTAATGTCATGCCTTTAGACAGGGCCTCAGATTTTTTAGCCGCCCACACTATGCTTGCGCCAATACGACACTTAACGGAACCCGCCGGATTGCGCGATTCTATTTTTGCGTAGACTTGGGCATTAGGCGCTAAATTTTTTAGCTGAACCAGTGGAGTATTACCTATTGATTGGGAATTATCTGTAAAAACATTCATCGGACTATCCTCTTAACTAAGATGGATCTCCATTGCCTCCAGTTTAATCATTAGCCACCACTAATGAACCTATTAATTTATTATATGCTCATAGCTTAAAATTATTAATTTAGGCGAACAATTCAAACCCAGTGGATTGTCATGCTGGCTATCAGGGCGTCGCTAAGAACGTTTACAATAAACGTAAGGCCGAGGGAACGTATATTAGCGAACAATTAAAAAAACGCATGTTAAAGTGAATAAATATTTATTTGGATGATAATTCACTGATTAACTCTTTATCTCGACAATATTATACAGGTATACCAGTGAATTCTTTTGCTCATGTTATCGATAAAACTCAAGCGCTAAACACAACGCTCGCCCAGCGAATGGTTTTTCTGGATGTAACAATTGGGACCATAATCCAAAATTATTCATTAGACGAGGCAGGCTACAGAGGGGAGCGCTTTAGTAATTGGCCCAAAGATGTTAAGGGTAACAATGATTTAATAGCGATTACGCAACCTGGGATTATCTAAGGTATCCATGAACAATATTTAGCCGCTGGTGCCGACATTATCGCGACTAATGCTTTTATTGATTGGCGGAGCAACGACATCCAAAGCCCATACTGCGGTAAAAATTGAGATAGGTTATGCCAATGATCAAGTGGTCTATGTCATTAATGCCTGCCTGTCGGGCTTTGGGGGTGGTCGGCTCTTTGTTGCTCAAAGAGCGAAAGGCTCATTATGTTAGCCAAATCCAGCGACAGTATATTCAACCAAGGCAGCTTTTTGCGGCCCGTGTTAATGATCAACGACGGGTGACTATAGAAGCTACTAAGGATAATAGGCAAAAAATTGATTGGAATCCGTTTTTTTATACTTGGGAGTTGGCTGGTCCGCTAACCAAGAATATTGACCGATAAGGTGGTTGGCTTAGAGGCCACTTAATTATTTGCCGATGCCAGGCAGATGTTATCCAATATACTTGAGCAAAAACTGTTTACAGCACGGGCCGCTGTGGGATTATTTTCAGCGAATGCGGTAGGCGATGATATCGAAATATAGTGGTCAGCTTATTGGCGATGAGACATTTAACTAGTTTTTTAAGCACATCAAGAGTTTGTGCAAATTTTTGTGATTTCACTCGCCAATTTAGGGTCTTATTCCTCGCTGATTTCGTGACTTCAAAGTAGATATCGAGTGTATGATATTGGTTTAACGGTGAAATAGAAAAGCCTCAGCTTCACCTGACGGTTAAGTGGGTATTTTTCTAAACGCCGCAGAATTAAGGGCTTGGGCTCGACGCTGCAGTGAAGTCTCTGAATCAGATCCTCGTTTCATCGATACACTAGTTCGCTGTGGGAGTGGTTCAATGATTTAGGTTGTAATCAGTGTTCAGGCTGACATCTGGGGTTTCTATATTTGGCATGTTCATATTAAGTAAATGTCTTTGTTATTATCCCTTTAGGGAGAAAAATGTGACTAATCAATACTGAAATATTATTCGAATGCATATAATGCTGGTAGTATGTGGCCATTCGCAAACAAGCGCTTTAAACAAGACTCTAGCTAAGAACATTTAAGCTACTTAGCGATCGCTTCATAAATAATATAGTGAGTAACGATGAAAATAATAAAAGATTTTATTGATAATGACTCTGCAAGTGGCATTTTACTGATATTAGTCACAATCTTTGCGTTAGTTTTAAGTAATTCTGGGTTGTCGGATCTCTACAAGTCCTTCTTAGACATTCCCGTACAAGTGACATTCGGTGCGCTCTCGATTGATAAATCGCTCCATCTTTGGGTGAACGATGGCTTGATGGCCATCTTTTTTTTATTAATCGGCTTGGAAGTTAAAAGAGAGATAGTTGAAGGCCACTTGTCTTCAGTGAGTCAAATTGCCTTACCAGGTTTTGCAGCGATAGGCGGTATGGCTGTTCCAGCGGCTGTGTACTTGTATTTTAATGCCGGTAATGATGCGGCCGTCGCCGGCTGGGCAATACCGACGGCAACAGATATCGCGTTTGCTCTCGGTATTTTATCAATGCTGGGTAAAAGAGTCCCCGTCTCTTTGAAAGTGTTTTTAATGGCATTGGCGATTCTCGACGACCTTGGCGCTATCGTGGTGATTGCTATTTTTTATACCACCGATTTATCGACATTATCTATCACTATAGCCATGCTATCGTTGCTGGTGTTGATCGTTTTAAACCTGATGGGTGTGAGTAAAAAAGCCGCCTTTTTTGTGGTCGGTACGGTGCTGTGGGTGAGCGTACTTAAATCCGGTGTGCACGCTACGCTGGCAGGGGTGGCGCTCGCCTTTACCATCCCTTTAAATGCAGTCGATGAAAACGGCAAAAAAGTCTCGCCGTTAAAAGACATTGAACACAGTTTACATTTTTGGGTCGCATTCTTTATCTTACCTATCTTCGCCTTCGTCAACGCGGGGGTTAATTTTGGGAGTATCTCACTCGATGAAATGACCGGCCCAGTGCCCATGGGCATAATGTTAGGTTTGTTTGTGGGTAAACAGGTAGGTGTATTTGGCTTTAGTTGGTTGGCCATTAAATTGAATTTAGCCCAAATGCCGGAAGGTGGAAATTGGATGTTATTGTATGGAGTCTCGCTATTAACCGGCGTAGGCTTTACGATGAGTCTGTTTATACTCTCCTTAGCGTTCCCAGAAGCTAGTTTATTCCAATACACAGATAAACTTGCCATATTAGTTGGTTCCTTTTTGTCGGGCGTTTTAGGTTACGCTGTCTTAAAATACGCTATATCCAAAGCGACTTAATATTAAGGTAAACTCCTTCAGTTCGGTCGATAGTGCAAACCTGAGCTGGAATTACACAATTTAAATAGTCTGTAATTTCAGCCCAGTCAGTTCCACTGATTCTAGTTTATTTGCTTAGGATCTTTTGTTATGACAGAGACTTTTTGAGAAGTACTTGCTTTGAAAATTGTGCCTAAATGATAGGATTGATAATTTCAAGGCCAGATTATATTAATTATAAGCATCTAAGCTGATCCATTTACCTGCTTAGGCTAGCTGTATCTCCTATATGAAAATGATTCGCGAAGACATGTTTCGCTGACAATTTGTGGTTGCAGTTTACCGAAAAATATTTCTTCGAATGATTCTCTGCCATCGCAGGGGCTGGTTTAAAGGCGCCGACTATTTTTTCGCCTATAACTTTGAGGCTTAGAAAATTAAGAGCCAGTTAGAAAGCTACGAACTCACTCAGGTACTATTTAATCTGCCCGCAGGCGATTGGTTTCCAGGGGAACGCAGTGTTGTCTGCCACCATGATCCTAAATTCGGCAGTCGAATCACGAAAGTCTGCACAAACTCTTGATGCACCTAGCCCGCATATTGCATAAATAAAGGTAAGTTCCGCCCTATCCCTTGATAGAATAGGGTTTACCACAAAACTACTTTTCCACCCTGTTGATGGCCTTTCTGTTCGCGCTAGTTTTGACGGTGGCGCTATGTCATCTGATTTCGGTGCATTACTCATGCGTGAAACGGCGCTCCAAAGCCTTCTGCTAACCAAGCTTGCCGCAGCTATAAGCGATTC
>JAWUWK010000077.1:0-20962 GCA_034111875.1 Gammaproteobacteria bacterium | reverse complement strand
CCCCCCCCGGTAAAAGATCGTGGAGACCTAAGTCTCCACCCATCACATCGATCGCTAAAGTATGCGATCAGACAACGATTACTCGCTATCCGCTGCTGTGATTTGACGACCGCGGTACATACCGTCAGCTGTCATGTGATGACGACGGTGTGTTTCACCTGTTGTCTCATCAACTGTTAAAGTAGGTCCTGCTAGCGCATCATGTGAACGACGCATGTCACGACGTGAGCGTGACTTCTTACTTTTCTGAACTGCCATTGAATTAACTCCTGATAACTTATTTCTTGTCGGTCTTGGCCTTCAAAGTGGCCAAGACACTAAATGGATTCGGTTTTTCAGTCTCTGAAATAGCTACTGTATTTCCATCACCAAAACTGGTTTGAATACTGCAATCTGCATGATATGACACTATAGGTAAACTCAGTATCAACTCTTGTTCGATTAACGGCAGTAAGTCTAGTTCATCGCCCTCAACAATAAGAGGATCATAATATTTGGGCAGTGTTTGAGCTTTTTCTTCACTGTAGGATATTGCTAGATTTAACGTCGCCGCTAAATCCAAATCTACTGCTTCTAAGCATCGCTGGCACTGTACTTGTACGGCCAGAGTAACATCACCTGAAATGGTTCTGATTCTCAGTTCATCTCTTGAGAACTTAAGATCTGTTTTAACATTTTCATCATAGCCAAGCAGTAACTCTGGCAGCTCTGTCATTTCTTTTACAGAGACCACACCTACTAATTGAACTTCCCGATCAGCTAACTTTCTCGGATCTATGTACTTAGGTAATTTAACATTTAACATAATCGCGCAATTCTATGTACCTTAATCCCTTCTGTCAAAGGGAAACGTATGTTTGTGGTTAAAAATCGAGTATATTTTACGCCTTTTTCACAAAAGCTAAAATTTTATTAATAATAGCCTTTGCAAATAGAGGAAAATCCATTGAAAGCCATTGTACTCGCCTCCAGCTCTGTTTACCGGCGCGCTATTCTAGATAAAACTGGACTGACTTACCAGAGCATCAGCCCAGATATAAATGAAAATAGGCAAATTGGTGAACATGCTCGGGATCTGGTCGCAAGACTCTCGCTAGAAAAAGCCAAAAAAATAGCGCAGCAGCGGCCTAACAGCCTTATTATTGGTTCGGATCAAGTGGCCGTTTTAGCCCAAGATGTTCTTTGTAAACCACTGACAGAGGCAAAAGCTATTCAACAATTAACCCTGTGCGCAGGCAATAAAGTGACTTTCCTTACCGGTTTATGCTTATACGATAGTAATGAGCAGAGTTACCAACTTGAAGTTGTGCCTTTTTCAGTGCATTTTCGCCCTTTGACAGCCCACGAAATACGCCGTTACATTGCGCTTGAAAAACCATTAGATTGTGCCGGCAGCTTTAAAGTAGAAGGCCTAGGTATCAGCTTGTTTGAAAAATTATCAGGTGATGACTTTAACAGCCTAATAGGGCTACCTTTAATCTGCTTACTGGGCATGCTCAGAGAAAAAGGTATTTCTCCCTTGTCGTGACTTTTTATCTGATCAGAGACCTTTGCACTTTTAATACGCTTAGCCCAAAGGTTCCTAGTCTATTATGGTATGTTACAAACACCCTTAAAAAGCCCTTGTTAACACTTGCCAATTGAATCAGCCAGCTGCGCCCTTGCCAGCCAAGCTTGTTCTCGCTCAGCCTGTAATAGTGCCGTTAGCTGCTCAAGATCAGTAATCTTTTTAGCTTTATCAAACAGTTGTTGCGCTGGCAAATTATGCTTGCGCATCATATTTAACCATTGTTTTACACGCCCTGGTACAAAAGGCGGAGGAAGCTGAGTTTTTACATTTTCATAGTATTCAATAATCAGATCGATTCTGCTCGCCCAATCAAAGCCTGTCGGCTCCTGCCCAGCGCTGCGCTGTTTAATACTCAGCGCCAAACCGGGATTGGCTAAAATACCGCGACCAATCATGACATCTTCACAGCCACTGACTTCACGACATGTTTGATAATCTTGCCAACTCCAAATTTCTCCATTGGCCACCACAGGTATTTTAACCACATCGTTAATTTTCCTGATCCACTGCCAGTGAGCCGGCGGCTTATAGCCCTCCAATTTAGTTCTTGCGTGGACGACTATGCGCTGCGCACCTGCACTCTCAATTGCCAGAGCGTTGTCTATGGCCAACGACTTATCTTTGTTACCCAGTCGCATCTTGGCGGTCACCGGAATGTATTCAGGCACCGCACTGCGCACTGTAGCAATAATCTTATAAATAACCTCTGGCTCATCCAATAACACCGCCCCGCCTCGGTGTTTATTAACCGTTTTTGAAGGGCAACCAAAATTCAGATCAATGCCTCTGGCACCCAACTCTACTGCTATTTGACTATGGTAAGCTAACATTTGCGGATCAGAGCCTAGAAACTGCACTTCCACTGGCACACCGCTGGCCGTTTTACCTTCTCGCTGTAATTCCGGAACTTTTCTTAGCAAGTCACGTTTGGGCAGTGGCTGTCCAGTAATACGGATAAACTCCGTTACACAAGTATCAATACCGCCTATTTGCGTCAGCAGACGCCGCATCGTTGCATCGACAACACCCTCCATGGGCGCCAACATTATTTTAGACATTCATACACCTTAATCCGCCCGCGCATTGATCACATTCATATTTACTTTAAGCATATTTTTTACATAAAAAAAGCGCCCTACTAAGAGAGCGCTTTTCAAAGCGAGTCGCTAGGAATCTGTCCGAGAACAGCCTAACCTATTGGCGATTAGTGAATTTTATCATGTAAATCACCCGCCGCATTTTCACCGGCCTCTAAATCTTCATCCGTTTCTTTAGTGGCATCATTGCGCTTAGCGTCTATTCGCTGCAAATACTCTGCATCGATATCACCGGTCACATACTTGCCATCAAAAACCGAGGTTTCATAGCTATCAAACGTCTGATCACCGGCGACGGCAGCTTTTAGATCATCTATGGTCTGATAAATCATCCAGTCCACCCCTATTGCCTGACCGATCTCTTCATCCGTGCGATTATGGGCGACGAATTCAGAGGGCGATGGCATATCGATACCATACACATTAGGATGCCTCACAGGTGGTGCCGCTGAAGCGAAATATACTTTTTTAGCTCCCACTTCCCTGACCATTTGTACAATCTGCTTAGAAGTGGTGCCGCGCACAATTGAGTCATCGACCAGCATCACTACTTTACCGCTAAACTCTGATTCAATTGGATTTAATTTTCTACGCACCGACTTTTTACGCTCTATTTGTCCCGGCATAATAAACGTTCGGCCAATATAGCGGTTTTTAATAAAACCTTCGCGAAAAGGCACACCCAACTGTTCAGCCATCTCTAACGCAGATGTTCGACTGGTATCGGGAATAGGAATAATCACATCAATATCATGATCGGGTCGCGCCATCTTCACCCGCTCGGCGAGCTTAACACCCATGCGCATCCTCGCTTTATGCACATTGATTCCATCGATAACTGAATCTGGTCGCGCAAAGTAGACCTGTTCAAATAGGCATGGTGATAGTGTTGGGTTCTCAGCGCATTGCTCAGTATGCACATTGCCATCCAGATCAATAAAAATTGCCTCACCTGGCGTCACATCACGCTCGCGCTTAAAACCTGCGATATCTAATGCGACACTTTCTGAAGCAACCATTGCCTCCTGACCGGCTGCAGTTTGGCGCAATCCATAGATAAGCGGGCGAACACCGTGTGCGTCACGAAATGCCAACACTCCAAAACCTGTGATCACAGCCACGACAGCATAACCACCTTTAACCCGTTGATGCACTCTTTTAACCGCAGAAAAAATATCTTTAGGAGTTGGATTAAGCTTGCCTTTAACTTGCAGTTCATGAGCGAGAATGTTGACTAAAATTTCAGAGTCTGAAGTAGTATTAATATGTCTTAAATCAACCCGCTGCATCTCATTACTTAGCTCTTTAGTATTGGTTAAATTACCATTGTGTGCGAGCGCGATGCCATAGGGAGCATTGACATAAAATGGTTGCGCCTCAGCCGAGGAAGAGCTTCCTGCTGTTGGGTATCGAACGTGACCGATACCAATATTGCCCAATAGTTTTTTCATGTGTCTCGAGCGAAAAACTTCATTTACAAGGCCATTATCCTTGCGCAGAAAGAGTTGATTACCTTCGCAAGTAACCATACCGGCAGCATCCTGCCCACGGTGTTGTAACACGGTTAATGCATCAAAAATTGTCTGATTAACCAACGACTTGGAAACCAAGCCTACTATTCCGCACATTTTCTACACCTCAGGGGTTGATCATTAGTTTTAACACAAGGTTATTTAGGACTGCCGACTTGCCAAATAACTTGGCCAACATCAGAAGCTATATCTCTGGTCCAGGTTTCCATCAGAACAAAATGCGGAATCAATTGAGACTGCCCCCACCATTCATCTTCTTTCGCAGGGGTTTGAGCCGCCAGTGCCACCAGCACCACAACGACTAAGCCGCCTCTTGCGATACCAAATCCCATGCCTAGCACTCTATCGGTGGCACTTAAACCGGTCGCGTTAATCAACAATTCAAATAAATTTGAAATGATCGCACCTGCGATCAACATCAAAACAAAAAGCAGGCCGAAAGCCGTTGCTATGCGCACGGATGGCGTTTCTATATAGTTTTCTAGAATGACCGCTAAGGCACCAGAAAATAATCTGGCAACCATAAATGCACAGACCCATGTCACCAGCGATAACGCTTCTTTAACAAAGCCACGACGTAAACTAAATAATGCCGATATTGCTAAAATAGCCAAAATGACCCAATCCGCCCAATTCATCAATTTATTGACCTCTAACTATTGCGTGGTAAACCTAACTAATAAGCCATCCAAACCAAAATCTTTTTTCAAGCCTTGCTTTAACACTTCCAAGCGTTGTTTTTTCAACTCAGGTCCAACATACACTTTGACTAATGCCCCATTCTTGCGACTGTATACTTTGTGCCCCGCTTTTAATAACTGCTTGCGCAACGCACGGGCATTTGCCTCATCTTTAAAACTCGCTAACTGCAAGGTCCATGCGGTTGGAACACCTTGTTGGTCCAGCGCTGGCGCTGGTTCATCTGCTGCGTCTGTTTGCTTGACAGCTACTTTCTTCTCAGGGGCGACTTGCGCTGAAGTCGCTAAAGGCTTTAATAGCGGCTGTATATCTTCAAATGTCTGGGTCTTAGGCCTTGGCGGGATAATTGTTGCTAGATGACGCTCCTTATAACCATCGCCACTAAACAAGATCGGAAAAAACACAATGACTATAAAAACCAGCGCTAAACTACCTATAATTTGTCTCTTCACAATCAAATCCATTGTCATACTCCTTTACAGCAGCGCCAGTGCTTGACTAACAGTCACAAATGATCCTGCCACAACCACTTTTTGATCCTCTTTCACCGTTGCAACTGCAACGTTGAGCGCCTGGTCAATGCTGTCATAACAGCTAATGCTCGCAGCCTGTAAATTTTGCGCTAATAGATGCTTCTGCAGTTGCACGGCACTTTGGCCACGGTGCACATTTAAACTGACTAAATGCCAGTGTAAAACCACCTCTGACAACTGTTTAATCAAACCAGCACAATCTTTATCAGCCAAGACCCCCAGCACTAGATGCACCTTTGAGGCAAAGCCTTGGGACTTTAAGCTACTGGCCAAATAGTTTGCCGACTGAGGATTGTGTGCCACATCCAATAAAATAGCGGTATTTAAATACTTAGCCCCCTGAAGACGACCGCTAGCCTGGGCATTGAGCAAGCCAAATTGAATCGCCTTTTTATCGAAAGCAAGACCTAATTGGGCGATGGCCTGCACTGCAGTAGTGGCATTTTGAATGGGTAAAAGGGGATAAGGTAAGTCCGTATATTCAAGCCATTGACCTTTATAATCAAGCCCCTTCCAAGTCCAAGTCTGACTTTCAGCGTGCAACTCTTGAGAGAAATGCTCACCGACTTGATACAACTTAATATTCTTTTCACCTGCTGTTTGTTTAATACTTTGCGGTGGCGATAGCTCTCCGCACACTAAAGGTCTATTCGCTCGAGCGATTCCGGCCTTTTCACTGCCTATTTGCTCAATATCATCACCGAGCCAATCAACATGATCTATGGCTAATGTGGTAATCACAGCGACATCAGCATCCACTATATTGACGGCATCTAAACGCCCACCTAAGCCCACTTCCAACAACGCCACATCAGGCTTTTGCAAGCTAACGAGATAAATAGCCGCCAGTGTACCTATTTCAAAATAACTTAAAGAAATGCGCTGATCTGCCTGCCCCATAGCTCGGTCAATGGCATTAAACGCTTCAATCAACAAGCCATCAGTGACGTCTTGACCATTGAGCCGCACTCGCTCATTATAAAGCAACAAATGCGGTGAAGTATAAGCCAAAGTAGTATAATTGGCCGCCAGATAGATCGCTTCTATTAACGCAGTAGTAGAGCCTTTGCCGTTGGTACCGGCAATACTGATAATTTTTGAAGCGGACAAATCCAATTGCAGATTAGTCAAGACTTGGCTCACTCTGGCCAAGCCTAAATCAATTTCAGTCGAATGGCTTTTCTCCATCCACTCTAACCATTGCGCTAGGTTATATTCACTGCGAATCATCGGCTATTCTTCTTAAAAAGTATCAATACAAGACATAAATTTACGATTAATCTCTCTTGTTTTCATCTGTATCAGCCGCCTCTTCAGTTGTTTCATCTGTGTCCTTGCCTTCATTGTCTAAAGTCACTGGCTCTTCACCGTCGAGTTCCTGCGGGACAACTTCCTCTGCTTCCACTTCAGGAAATTTAAACTGCTCTAACATCATAGAGAGTAAATTAAACAATCTGTCTCGCAATTCAAGGCGCGAAATAATCATATCGACTTGCCCGTGTTCCAACAAGAATTCAGCACGTTGAAAGCCTTCTGGCAGTTTTTCTCTGACGGTCTGCTCTATGACTCGCGGACCGGCAAAACCGATCAGGGCATTTGGCTCAGCGACATTTAAATCACCTAGCATGGCTAGACTGGCTGATACACCACCGTAGACAGGATCTGTTAGCACAGAAATATAAGGTATGCCCAACAAGCGCATTCTCTCTAGTACCGCAGCGGTTTTAGCCATTTGAAACAATGAAATTAACGCCTCTTGCATTCTCGCACCACCGGATGCAGAGAAACACACTAGAGGTATTTGGTGTTTAATTGAAACCTGCGCAGCTTGCACAAAACGCTCGCCGACCACAGCGCCCATAGAACCGCCCATAAAGCGAAAATCAAAGGCAACTGCGACTATCGGCATACCTTTCATATCACCACGCATGGCAATTAAGGCATCTTTTTCTCCGGTGGCTTTCTGCGCGGCCGTTAATCGATCTTTATATTTTTTTGTATCTTTAAATTTTAAGCGGTCAACGGGCTCTATATCAGCACCAATTTCAGAAAAAGTACCCACATCTAAAAACTTTTCCAAGCGTGCACGTGCGGACAAACGCATATGATGATCGCACTTAGTGCAAACGCTTAAATTTTTTTCTAAATCGGGCAAATAAAGCACAGCTTCGCACTTTGGGCATTTTTTCCAAAGTCCTTCAGGTACTGAAGCACGTTTAGATTTATATTCTGGGCGAACCAATGAAGGGACTATTTTATCAAACCAATTACTCATATATTTAATCCGTATCTTGTACCACCTATAAAAAGATGGAATCAATCTTCAACAACCTTTGGCAGGTTATTATTCACTATAAAAGGATGCCGCTTTTGAACCCAACTCAGCTCTAAAAGCCAAGTTCTGTAGTCTTTAGCTCAATGTGCATCGATGGCTTGACGCATTTCACTTAAGATACCACTAATCGGGCTATTAATCTTATCGCTATCACCAAGGTGTTTAGCGATCTGTTGTATTAACACTGAACCGACAATCAAGCCATGGGCAAGTTTAGTTAAACGCTCTGCATAATATAAAAGCCAAGGACGACCAACATAGTGTGCCAAATCTAGGTCCAATTCTTTTTGAAAACCAGCATTTGCTGACAGTTCGGAGTAGCGCGTTTCTAAATCTTGCAAAGCTTCTATCAAGGTCCCAGCAACAAAGCACCCACCATAGGGATCGAGGTGGTCAGTAGCATCACTTAGCGAAGTTAAATCAGGATTGGTTAGCATTGTTTACTTCACTCATAAATTTGATTATTTTTGCAGCGCACTTCAGGCCTTTTTCAGCCTCTAATCCGCCGCTGACATCGACAGCATAAGGGCGGATTTGACGAATGGCGCTCGCCACATTGCCTGGATCGAGGCCGCCGGCTAAAATGATATGTTGACGCAAGGCTTCAGGTATTAACTGCCAATTAAATGCCGCGCCTGTGCCGCCGGGGACTCCTTTAACAAAAGTATCGACGAGTAGCGCCCGCGCATTAGGGTAGTCGGCATATGCCTGGGTTATATCTACGTCAGCATTGACGCGCAGCGCCTTGATAAAAGGTCGGTTGAATTGACGGCAGTAAGCATTACTTTCATCCCCATGGAACTGCAACAAATCCGTTTGAATCAGTTCGCTAATCGCATTAACGTTCTCGGCTGTTTCATTAACAAAAAGCGCAGTTGTGGTGATAAAAGGGGGTAGTTTGGAAATTATTTCTTGGGCTTTAAGAGGGTCTACATAGCGTGGGCTAGGGGCGTAAAACACAAAACCCAACGCACTTGCGCCAGCTTCAATGGCAGATTTAGCATCTTGTAAACGAGTTATTCCGCAGATTTTTACACGAGATATCATTGAATTCAAAGTCACTTTAAACAAATATTTACAGAGCAGGATTCTACCAGCAATACCACTAAGGCACTATTAATTTTCAGGGTTTTTTTAACAATCCTCACTAGAACTTCCCGCCTCGCGCAAAATTCATTTGTTAAATACCGGCTACTTAAGCGGACGCTGACTTGCTCGGCAATTCAACCGCCATTGGCGCCAATAAAAAACGGACCTAAGCGCGAGGCTGGCAATGCATATTGCTTGGGATATTTTACATCCACAAAGTATAAACCATGCGGCGGTGCGGTTACTCCGCCTTTGCGCCTATCTTTAGCCTTCAAGACTTTTTGCGCCCACACAGGCTCTGCCTCTTTGGCACCCACGGCCATCAGCACGCCAGCAATATTGCGCATCATATGGTGCAAAAAAGCATTTGCCTGGACATCGAGGACAATTAAATCTCCATGTCGATATACCTTGATCTTCTGGATAGTCCGCACAGGGTTTTTCGCCTGACAGGCAACCGCTCGGTATGAAGAAAAGTCATGTTCACCCTGCAAATACTCTGCCGCTTGTTGCATTAAATCGACATTCAAAGCTTTATGCGTCCAAGTCACTCCTTTCGCCAACACCGCAGGCATAACTGGGTTAGCGTAAATAAGATAACGATATCGGCGCTGTTGGGCAGAAAACCGAGCATGAAAACTTGGCTCTACAACCTTTGCCCATTGCACAGATATGTCTTGGGGCAATTGACTGTTTGTGCCCAGCGCCCAAGCACGCTCACTTCTTTGGGCTGTGGTATCAAAGTGGATGATTTGATAACTCGCATTGACTCCAGAATCGGTTCTTCCGGCGCAGATGACAGTGATATTATGATTTGCAATTTTCGACAGCGCTAACTCAACATGCTCTTGTACTGTCGGCAACCCATCATACTTTTGTTTTTGCCAACCTTTATAACATTCCCCTGCGTACTCTATACACAGCGCCAAACGACAAGAGGCGACTTGCCGCGCCCCTGTTGCTTGAGATTGTTTTGCATCAGTACACAAACAACCTTCTCCTCTTGAATTTTATGTTGATTACAAACTATCTAACATGGCTTGCGCCTCTTGCAAGTGATCATCATCTTGCGACTCCATCACTTCCGTTATTATATCTTTAGCACCCTCAGCATCACCCATTTCTATGTAGGCACGGGCTAAATCCAACTTCATACGGACACCGTCTTCGCCTGATAATAAATCTATTTCATCTTCATTTTTAGCATCAAATTCGGGCGCTACTTCCTCCAGTGCTATGTCATCATCAGTACTAGACAATAACTCATCTAATTGCTCTTCAAGCATTTGAGTCGCAGATTCACGGTTAGTCGGCTCAGTTTCTTCACTGACATCATCAGCAGTAACTTCTTCGATGATCACCTCATCAGAGCTCGCCTCTTCAAAGTCATCCTCAACAGCCTCTTGTGAGCCAAGCAACTCACCTAAGGCATCATCCATAGGTACTTGCTCTTCTTCCTCTATGTCAGTCGCCGCATCATCTAAAGACATATCCTCTAGATCATCCAGCTCGAGACTCTCATCTAATGTCTGCTCTGTTTCTGCGGGCAGATCGATTTCTTCATCTAAATCAATATCTAAATCAATATCTAAAGGGTCATCTTCTAATGCATTAAGTTCTTGATCTGCTTGCGCTTCAGCATTCCCTGGCTGTTCGACGCCCTCTTCAGCCAATCCTTCAAGAGCTTCTAGGGCATCCAATGAGGTAACATCAGTATCTATATCAATATCAGCGATATCTAAATCATCTTCCTCTACCATCGTTTCGTCAATATCAGCCATTTCAATACTGAGCTCATCTTCAGCAAACTCCGAAGACTCCGGTTCATCAAAGAGTGATTCTAATTGTTCGTCATCATCCGGCGCTTCCATCGCCGCGGCGAATTCGGCCAAGGCTTGTTTTTCAGCCGCTTCATCTGAGGATAATTCTTGATCATCTTCAGATTCGCCTAAGTCGAACTCAAGACTATCAATCCCGTCCAGCATATCGAGATCATCATCCTCTTCAGCGGACTCTAGTTGAGCCTCTAATTCTGCGGCTAGACCATCATCTGAATCATCATTTCCCAGAGTGATATCGATTGCCGCATCTTCTAGAGACTCATCAAGATCAATGTCCATATCGAGATCTAAATCTAACGCTAAATCATCTATATCATCCGCGTGACTTTCTGCCAATTCTGGATCGGCTAACTCCTCCAGTTCACCCAGCTCTTCCTCTAGGGCAGCCTCATCTAGCATATCATCGGGCAAACTAATTGATGGCTCAGATTTAGTATTATCATCCACTTCTAGGACTTCTTTTTTCTTGCGTTTAAGCAGCAAAAGAACCCCTGCGATAATCGCCAGTAACCAACCAATGCCCGCCGTCATAAGACCTAATGGATTTTCTAACAGTCTGTCTAGCCAACTTTTATCCGCCTCTTTTTTGTCTTCTTGCGCCTTTGCATCCTCTTCATCTAAGCGCTCATCTTGGATCGCAGACAACTGCTCATCTTTGAGCATGATAAGTCGATTTATATCGGCTAACTGTTCGGAAATAGTAGATAACTTTTCATTTAGATCTTTATTATCTCTCTCTAACTTGTCAATAGACTCTTGTGACAAAGCCAACTTAACATCCAATTCAGCATTGCTTATTAACAACTCGGAAATTTTTTCAGAGTCTTTACTCGCCGCTAAAGCCAGAGTGTCGGCCTTTGCTTGCAATTCACGTTTTGCCGCTGTTTTATCAGGTGAAACAACATTCAAGATACCTTTTTCGGCACCGATGGGCTCGCCGTTGGCATCCAGTGCTGGCATCTGTTTATTAGTCGCCTCTGGTTTATCTTGATTTTCGGTTGGCGTGCTCTCAACCGTTTTTCCCATTGCAGGATCTTTCTCAACTGATTTTGTGGTCGCTGCCTTCTGATCCTTTATGCTATCGGTTGACTCAGGTTTTTTATCCGCCCTCGCTTGCGCTTTAGGTCTCTGAACTGTTCCTTGCGACACCACTTTAGGCAGTTTACCGCTCTTCCACAAAGTCGTTTGACGTGTCACTTCCTGTTGCGCTTCGCGCTTACTAAAAGCCTCTATCTCCGCTTGCGTTGGCAAGTCTATGACGACATTTGCAGTCATCACGTTGATATTTGCATTGGGAAAAGCCTGTGGGTTTTTACGCTGTATTAACACCATCATTTGTTGTGCAGAGACACTTTTATTAACACGATTGGCAATCGCTATATCCCATAAAGTGTCTTTATCGCTGATATAGTACTGGCCTTTATTAAGCTTAACCTCTGTGGGAACTCTTTTAGGCGCTACAGATTGAGTTCTCGACGCTGGCTTATTGCTATTTACAGGAGTACTTTTAGGAAGATTATTTTTTGTACTAAAGTTTCGATTATTTTGCTGTGAGCTGTAAGAAGGAGGATCTAAAAGTAAGGTGTATTCGCGTATTAATCGCCCATTGGGCCAATTCACTTCAACCAAAAAGTTCATAAAAGGTTCAGTAACAGGCAATGTAGAGGTTAAAATAATCCGCCCAGTACCGTTAGCCCGCACTCTGGTTTGAAAACGTACATTGGATAAGGCTCTTTGGGTAGCAAGACCTGATAGTGCAAAGTCATTCAAATCAGCCATCTGGGATTTAATCTGTAGAGGGCTTAAACCTTTTACTTGAAACAAAGCAATCTCGGCAACTAAAGGCTCATTAAGAGCCGATTTAACTTTAATCTCGCCCAGTCCTAAAGCAGATACCTTACCTGCCAATAACATACAAGCTACGGCAACAATCAAACCCAATTTGCGAAGCATTTACTATCCCTTTACCTTAATAATCAAGCTGTACCCAACAGGGAACATGCGATTGTGTCCAATATTTTCTGTGCGTTTTAGACTTGTTCACATGCCTCCTAGTCTCTTAAAAAACATAACATTAAAAATATATTATATTTCCGCGTTTGTTATTTTTTGGCCACTCTAGTGCGCAAACAGTTGAAAGCGCGCTGATACAGCCAACAGCATCAACTTAAATAACCTATACTAAACAAACAATTACTAAACAAGCATGGTAACTACAGCAAAAAAATCAACTTATTACATAAAAATCAGAGCCGTATAAAAATCAACAAGTTATCAATAAATTTAAAAGATACCGATTTAGCCCTAACAGGTCAATTAAATAGCTATCTAACTTGTGTTTTAGCGAAGGAACCTCTGAATAGGCCTCACATCTTCATGTGCGCTTTCACATAAGCAGTCCTATCCGCCTGCTTTCGACGATTGATGTCAATGCAGCAGGACGTTTTAACCTTTTTGACTTAATCCCAATTTGCTCAATACATATATTTTTCGATCAGCAACTCACCAATTTGCACTGCATTCAAAGCGGCACCTTTACGACCGTTATCGGCGACAACCCACATATTAATGCCATTATTATCCGACAAATCCTCACGCACTCTGCTGACAAACACTAAATCTGAGCCACTGCCATTAACCACCGCCGACGCGTATTCTTGTTGCTGCGGTGAATCTATTACTTTAATGCCCGGTGCTTGCCTTAATAAGACGCGCACTTGTGCTGCACTAATATAGCTAGATGTTTCAATGTGCAGCGCTTCACTGTGCCCATGAAACACAGGAACTCTGACACAAGTCGCATTTACGGCTATGCTTTTATCAGCCAAAATCTTGTGAGTTTCCCACAACATTTTCATTTCTTCACGGGTATAGTCATTTTCTTCAAACACATCAATATGCGGCAATACGTTAAAAGCGATCTGCTGAGAGTATACGTTAGACTCAATATCCCTTGAATTTAGCAGCGCCGCTGTTTGCTTGGCTAGCTCTTCAAGGCCCGCTTTGCCAGAACCAGATACCGCTTGATAAGTCGCAACGTTGATGCGTTCAAGCCCTACTTCTCTATGAATAGGCGCTAGCGCTAAGAGCATTTGAATCGTGGAACAATTAGGATTTGCGATTATATTGCGCGCACTGTAATTAATGATACTGTCAGGGTTTACTTCAGGTATAACCAGCGGCACATCAAAGTCGTTCCTGAAAAAACTTGAATTATCAATAACCACACAACCGCTATCAGCGGCAATGGGGGCGTATTTTTCTGATGCAGCGCCACCGGCACAAAACCAAGCTATTTGCACTTGCGAGAAATCAAAATCTTGTAACACTTGTACTCTGACGTTAGCACCATTGAACTGAACTTTAACCCCCGCAGATCTTTCACTCGCTAATAGGTAAATACTGCCAACAGGAAATTTTCGCTCTTGCAAAATAGCTAAAACTGTCTCGCCTACCAATCCTGTCGCACCCACTATGGCAACATCATACAACGAATTCATAAAATACCTATTCCCTTCTACACTTATTCTCGGCTATCAATATCAAAATTCATACTGAGTTTCCACAATTGCTATAGTCCATCACAATGATAGGTTTTATTGATTTATTAGAAAAAAATGATGGATAAAATCTTTCTATAAAACCACTGGAACAAATGAGCACTGTCTAAATTCTGATATTTGGCAGCTATATTATATTATTCATCGACCACCAGATGCTTTTTCATCTCGGCGCCAATACATAAGCAAAACAGCCCGATAATTTGGGCTGCTAATCGCTCTTCATCGGTAGTTAAACGTCTAGTAAAATTCGTAATGTTCGACGCAATGGCTCAGCAGCACCCCAAAGCAATTGGTCTCCAACACTAAAGGCGTTAAGATATTTTGGCCCAATATTCATTTTGCGCAACCGGCCAACTGGCACATGCAAAGTACCCGCCACTTTCGCCGGTGTTAAGTCTGTCATCGTTACTGCTTTCTGATTGGGCACGATATTCACCCATTGATTGGCTTGGCCTAGCATTTCCTCTATTTCTTTTAGAGGAATATCTTTGTTGAGCTTTATAGTGAAGGCTTGTGAGTGGCAGCGCATAGAGCCTATTCTGACACAAGTACCGTCAATCGGAATCGGATTATCTAATTTACCTAATATCTTGTTGGTTTCAACAAAGCCTTTCCACTCTTCTTTGGACTGCCCATTGTCTAGCTGTGCATCAATATAAGGAATTAAACTCCCCGCCAAAGGCACCCCAAATTGATCGACAGGCATCTCACTGCTGAGCATTGTTTGAGACACCTTTTGATCTAATGCGAGAATCTCCGAACTGCTATTTAATTGATTTTTAACCGACGAATGAATAGTGCCCATTTGATTAATAAGTTCGCGCATATGTCGCGCACCGCCGCCAGATGCCGCTTGATAGGTCATTGATGTCAGCCATTCTACATGACCTTTTTTAAATAATCCCCCGAGTGCCATCAACATTAAAGAGACTGTACAGTTGCCACCGGCAAAAGTTTTAACGCCTTTAGCGATACCTTTATCGATAATTTGACGATTCACTGGATCTAAGACAATAATTGACTCATCAGCCATGCGTAAACTAGACGCTGCGTCTATCCAATAACCTTGCCAACCGGCTGCACGTAAATCAGTATAGACAGCATTTGTGTAGTCGCCTCCTTGGCATGAAATAATGGCGTCCATGGTTTTCAGCTCATCAATATTCGTTGCATCTTTTAAGGTGGGAATAGTTTTACCTATCTCCGGCCCCGCTTGACCAATTTGTGATGTGGTAAAAAAAACCGGCTCATCTATATGCTTAAAATCGCCTTCTTCTAACATACGCTGCATTAACACGGAACCAACCATTCCACGCCAACCTACAAAACCTACACGTTTCATTATTACTCTCTTTCCTTAGGGAACTTCAGAACAAACCACACAAGTAGCAGGCTTTTAGAAGTTGCTTAGTTAAATACGCCCGACTAAAGGCTATCGTTGTTAAAATAGTAAATTTTAAGATCAAGCATTATCCGCGAAGACAGTCTAATAGGCTATGATTATATAGAATTAATACTACGACTTTATTCTGAGGAATGGCCGATTAAGCCGAATTTATTCTCTGAGATGATCCAAACGCTTGAATAGGACCAAGGGAGCAGGTTTAATGGCACATGGTCTGCCTACATTAACATCGCTGTAATTGATTCCTCTATTTCAAAAAGCAGCGTACACTAGCAGCTTTAAGATCTGATGACTCGCTGCAAAATATCTGAGCGCTGAACGCTTTCAAAAGGTATCAAGCCTCTCAATCTAGCCCTTAACGCAGTTATCAGGAATGACAACCTGTGCTTAGGAACCGCTTGGTGTTGACAACTTGATCTAAACACTCTAAGTCCAGCAACGGCCTTGAAGCCTCTTTTTTACACTGGAAAATACTATGGCCCCATGCCCTTGTGGAAGCACACAACTGCTGAGTAACTGCTGTGCATTGATTCACGCCGATGTAAGTTTAGCTGCTCAAGCAGAACAGCTTATGCGTGCAAGGTATAGCGCCTTTGTGATCAATAATATTGATTTTATTATCAGCACTTACCACTCAAGTTGCAATGCAGAGCAAGATCGCGATCAGATCTGCGAGGCGGCAAATATTCAGTGGCTCAAATTAGACATTATTGCCAGCAGTGATAGTCGCGATTCAACCCAGACAGCTTCAGTAGAGTTCAAAGCATGGTTTTTAGAAAATCAGCAATTACAACTAATACATGAGCGCTCGCGTTTCATCAAAGAGACCAACCCAGCTCTTAAAGGATGGCGCTACTTAGAGGGTACTTTTTTGGAATCTAATCTTTGCGAGCAGGCAGAACCAAGATCGTGCGCGAAAAACACAGAGCAAGTCACCAGCAACAAAACGGCCCGCAATGCACTTTGCCCTTGCCTGAGTGGCAAAAAATTCAAGAAATGCTGCGGCTGATTTATCGCTCAGGGCTGTTTTCGCTCAGGGCTGTTTATCGCTTAGATTGCTCAAGGCTGTTAGCTAAATTCAATTGACGATCTGTAAATGAGACCCTTTGTGGTCTGCAAAAATATCAATGCGTGTCGGTATTTGCTCCTTTAATTCGGCGACGTGGGAGATCACTCCTATCATGCGCCCCGATCGCTGCAAGTCGACTAAAGTACGAATTGCCAGCTCTAGAGCTTCGGCGTCTAAACTGCCAAAACCTTCATCAATAAACAAGGTATCCACACAATCCCCCCGGCGTACGCTTGAACCACCCCCGACAATCCCAGTGCCAAAGAAAGGGCCGCCATAAAGCTCTCGCCGTCCGATAATGTCGCCACTGCCCGCACTTTCCCTGTATAGGCATCATCAACGACTAACTCTAAACCAGAGGCCTTATTGCCTTTGGCTCGCTCTTCCTTACGCAACAATTGATAGCGACCTTTACTCATAAGTTGTAACCGACTACTGGCTTCAACTAACACATCATCCAATAGTGCACTTAACACAAAACGCTGCAAACTTATTTTATCCGCGGTGAAACCGTTAGCTACATCACTCAAAGTACCGACCACTTCATAGTGTTTTTCCAATCGACTATTGTGCTCGGAATGGGCGGCAATTTGCTGAGCGCTAAGAGTTAAATTAGCCGATTTTTTATCGATCGCAGACCAATCATTTTCAGCTCTCTGCTGGGCTTTTGATGACTGTTCGAGAGCATCTTCTAAGGCCTCTAAGTCAGGTTCAAGGTGCTCGCCAATTAATTGTTTCTGAGCTTTAAGCGCACCGTCAATTTCCATGCGCTGCAGTTCGAAAGTATTGATTTCTTCACGTAACAAAGCCAATTCAGACAAGGCCACCACGGCCTGTAAATATTCGACTTCAGTCCTAAAAAAACTCTTTTTTAGTGCGCTTTTCCAGTCTATTCGCAGGGTTTCAAGAGTCGATTTCAGCGCTTGTAATTGTGCGACTAGTGACTCATTTTTAGCCGTGGCTGATTTAAAAGCACCTTGCGCGTTGATATATGCCTCGACCAATGCTTCCACTTCAGCGTCAAGGGCTTGCAATAATCGATTTTCATCCGCCACCGCCGCTTCCAGTGCACCGGCTTATTGAAATACTTCAGGTAAAAGAGTAAGGCAATTTAGTAATTCATTGGCAGTAACTGCCAGCGCTTTCTCCGCATCATTTAACAGCTGATTTTGTTGCAGCTGATGCGCCAGAGCCTCGTCCTCAAGTTGAGATAACTGTCTAGTTCTTTTTTCAGCTTGTTGCAAATGTACTTTTTGATCACCCAATAAAGTAACCGTTTGCTGGGCTTGCTCTTTTATGGCCTACCAATAGCGCTGGTGAGTCTTTTGTGCTGTATTGCCACCAGCAAAAGTTGCGAGGGCATCATCAACCCGCGTTTTTAACACGTTACATTGAGAACTGGAGGTCGAATACAGATCTCGCTCAGCGACTAATTTATGATCCCATCGCTGAGCTTCTTCCTTTGCGGTTTCAATCTGTTCGAGACTGACGAGTCGCTGCTCGCTCTTGGCGATATTTGGATGCGCAGTAGAACCGCAAACTGCACAGGGCTGATTTGGCGTTAATTGACGGGCGAGATACTGCGCTTGTGACAAATGCCACTGTAATTCAAGCTGCTGTACTGCCTGTTTTTTTTCGTCGCTGATACGGCGCACTTCAGCACCCGACATTTTCAAACTTTTTAAGTGATCTTGCTGGGTAACTAAAGCGTTTTTGAGTTGTGCTATATCAGCCAATTGCTGAATTTTCTGCTCAGCTTCTAAGAGGGCTATTTGAGGGTCAGCCAACTGCTCTATCTTCAAATTCACTGCGGCTACTTTATCGCTGATTTTTTGTTTCTCTGCCTGCAATGTGGCTAATTGCTCACGGGTCTTGGTTACATTTTTCAGGCTACTTTGCTGCTCTAAAAGCGCGCTTTGTTTAGCTATTTGCAGCTGTGATAATCTAAGCGCACTGTCAGCGAAACGATTAAATTCAATTAATTGTGCCTTGGCTGTATCGGTTTACTGGCGCAGACTGGGGGTGACTTGTTGAGCTTCTTTAGCCTCTAGCAACAAGGTTTGGCTCTGTTCAAGATCAATCAGTGAATGATTTAGTCCCGCTTGTAACTCAGATATTTGCAATACTACCTGCTGTTGCCTTTGATAGGCTGCGGTTATTGTTTGTGCCTCTTCGGCGCGCAGCAACTGCTGTTTAACTGCGACTATTTTGCCCTGCTGCAATTTCAAGTGCTGCTGTTGCTCGCCCAGTGCTTTCAACTCGCTAAAATAGCGCTGTATATTTCTAGCTTGTTCCAATAATTTCGCGCTATTGAGATACGCCAACTGCTGTTGTTTTTTAAACACTCGGGCGCTGTTTTCTGCCAGTGTAAGTTCCTCAATCGCGGCCGTTAATTGGTCGATATTTTCCAAGCCTAAGGTCTGTAATATGCCTTTTTTCATGCGCAAAATATCTTCTACTTCACGTTTCAATGCTAGAGCTTGGTCTTTCAAACAGTATTCTATGCGCTTGTATATGGAAGTAGAAAATAGTTGACTAAAGATCGTTTCTCGATCTTTAGAGTCTGCCATTAGCAACTTTCTAAACTGACCTTGGGGCAACACCATTACTTGCCTGAACTGTTCGACGCTCAAGCCTGTGAGTCGCTCAATTTCTCTCGTCGCCTCTGTCACCTCTGACCGACAATCACTTTAACTTCTTTACCTTGAGCATCAATTTGCCATAGCTGTGCCTCTCCGCTTTGGCGCGTGTATCCATCCCCTTTGGATTTTGGACGCCATTGCTCTGGTATCCGCTTTATACTGTAATACTGTTGATTAAGGGAAAAGCTAAATTCTATGGCGGTCAGCAGCGAAGCCTCAGCATGGTCACAGCGCATTTGGCTCGCCTCACGCTCATCACCTGTAGTTTTTCCATAAAGAGCAAAGCATATAGCATCTAACAAGGTTGTCTTACCCGCTCCCGTGACGCCGTTTATTAAAAATAACGGTTGCTTGCCTAAGCGTTTAAAGTCAATCAGCTCAGTTGACGCAAAAGGACCAAAGGCAGTTATTTTAAGCATTAGCGGTCTCATAAAAGATTCCCTGTCACTGGTTTATTTAGAGCCTCGTCTTTAGCATGATGTAAATCATCAATCACCGCACTGACCAACTCTACCTCTTCAATAGACAACTGGCGATCGGTCACTTGCTGAAAGAAACCCTTAAACATTGAAATTTCATTGGCATTTAGCTGCGCAGGCTGAACCGCGGTTTGCTGCTTCAGCGCCATTAAACCTGGACGCTCTAAATGCAATACATTCGGGTAAACGGCGCGCAACTTAACCATCACATCCAAAATAGCCTGTTTATCTACTAGCTTAATCATCAGATAGTCATCTGCGTGTGCATCGCTGCTCGCCGAGGCTAATATTTCAGCCAACGTGCCGGTGATGCTACGCATATTGCGCAGAGGTTTTAACTCAACCTGCTCGATGGTGCATTCACCCCTTGCATCCATATCAACAATCACTACTGATTTAGTATGGCGCTCTTCTGAAAACGAATATTTAAGTGGTGAACCGCTGTCTCTAATACACGCTTTTCCCTTAAATTGCCTACCGTGCAAATGCCCTAAAGCCACATAATCAAAGGCGTCGAAATGTTGCCAATCAACACGGTCAGCACCGCCAATCGACAGTGGGCGCTCTGACTCAGACTCACTCGCACCGTCAATAAAACAATGACTTAATACGACATTGCGTGATTGTTTAGATTGTTTTATAAGCCCTTGACTTAGTATTTTAATCGCTTCGTTATGGGTAGTGACAGGGACATTCAAGGCACTGCACACCGACGCTGGGTTGGCATAAGGCAACCCCCAAAAAGCCACTGCACCAAAAGCATCATTTAACACAACAGGGAGTGGCTCAGCGCTTAAATCGCCTAAAATATAAAGCCCTGATTGTTGCATCTGCTTTGACGCAAATCCTAATCGCTGGGCACTGTCATGATTACCGGGAATAATAATCAGGGCGATACCTAGCTCGAGGCTATGTTTGAGAGAATTGTTGAAACTGTATATAACACCAGTGATGATTATAAATACAAGATAATTCGTCATGAACATATCTGATTTTAACATTTTAAAACAAACGGTTAATGAGCTTTCGCCACGTCAGAAAAATGACTTAGAAAAACACTTACTAAATCTAGAATCTAAGCCTTTAGTGCTTAAATTACTTGAGAAAG
>JAWUWK010000076.1:0-7618 GCA_034111875.1 Gammaproteobacteria bacterium | reverse complement strand
AGGTGCTCCATATTGAGCGGCTATTGAATCCCTGTGCTCATCGACTGTGGTTTAGGATCGTTTTTGCTCAATTTTCCCATTACTGAGTATTCAGTAGTGTTATCAAAAGGTGATTTTAAATATACATCAGTCAAAGCGGCTTTTTTTTTCAAAAACAACCGTTTCTGGATAGGCACTAGCTAGCACTGGCTTATATCACGGCAGCTCTTGGGCCCCGTTCACAGCTATCAAGCTAACCTCTTATTTATTACCCCTTGCTAAATTCTAGCGCAATATCGTTGGTATCATGGGGGTTAAAGCCAGTAACTTTTTAGTGTATTCGGCTTGAGGGTTCTCAAACAAATCCTCGGTTTTAATTGATACATTTAGGGCCGAGGTGGATTCGTCGCAGATCAAAAATAGTGGCCTCGCCAGCAATGCCCGTGTCACAGCAATCCGCTGGTACTGAGCGCCGAAGAACTGGTTTGGCCAAGCCTTAATGCGGGTAGCCGCGTCTTGAATGCCTATCTCTTTAAGTAGATCAATCGCTGGTTGAGAATCGATTTTTGATCGGCTGATATGGTTTCTAACAACGGTTACTCAACAGTCACCGAAGGGTTCAGGCTGGTTTGTGGATCTTGGAAAATCATTGAGATACGCTTGCCAAGCAGGGCCGGCGCCTGCTGAAAACTAAGGGCGCGCAAGCCTTTACTTTCCAGCAAAATATTACCTTTCCCCCAAAGTCTATGGTGAAAAAAGGCCTCTGTATACTTGGACTATTTGCGGGCTATCGACAGTGACTTATTATGATTTTTAAGCGGTGAAAACAGAGCGATTTAAACCTATTGAGTCTTTGCACTAAGTAGCGATAAGGATGAAACAAGGCAAATATAAGCGTGATGCTGCGCTCTCATAAAATAGGTTCTAGGAATCGATTATGCTAGTCTTAGCAAGTTCAATCACACAATAGCTATCGCCAGTATTTGCAGGGCAGTAGCGAAAACGTCCGCGCAGGTGCTCTGTGAATCACTAAGCGGTAAATTCGCGACAGAATAGGCAGTGAACGCCTGGGCCTTAGTAAGCCAAAAGCTATATCCATTCGAATTAAAAAACATCAATACCCATTGATAAATAGACGTAAACTTCCACCCTCTGACAGATTATTTCTGTCTTTTTATAAAGGTACTCATTCGTGAACGATATTATAATTCATCATTATCCGCCTTCACCTGTAGCTGAAAAAGTCCGCGTCGGATTGGGCATTAAGCAGCTTTGCTGGAATTCCGTCATCATTCCACGCATTCCCCCTAAACCATTACTTATGCCCTTAACGGGTAGCTTTAGACGTACACCTGTCATGCAGATTGGCGCGGATGTGTATTGCGACAGTCAGTGTATTTTACGTGAATTGCAAAAGCGCTATCCCGAACCGACGTTTTATGCCGATGGATCACAAGGTATAAGTTGGGCCCTTAGCCGCTGGGCTGATGACTCCTTGTTTGCATTATGTATAAAAATTGTGTTGTCGATTGCTGAACCGAATATGCCGGAAGAGTTTCTCAAAGACCGCGGCAGGTTGTATCTGGGGCCAGATTGGGATTTTGCCCAGGTACGCCAAGAACTGCCGCATTTGATCGGACAATTGCGTGCTCAACTCGGTTGGATAGACCAGCAACTTTCAACCCAAAAAAATTTCATACTAGGTGACAACGCTAGCCTGACCGATGCACTGGCCTATTATCTTATATGGTTCCTGCGTGGTCGTTGGGCTGAAGGTCCAGAGTTTCTCAGCCAATTTGAGGCTATAATCGAATGGGAACAGAAAGTTAAAGACATAGGTCACGGAACACAGACTGAGATCAGTGCAGAAGAGGCGTTAAGTATAGCCAAGGCATCTGAGCCAGCCACAGCAGAATCTGTTGATCCTAACGATCCTCTTAAACTCGAAGTGGGTATGCAGATCTCAATTGCGCCTAATGAAGACAGCGGTGAACAGCCTGTCTCTGGTAAACTGCATTTTGCCGATCGTGAAACAATAGGCTTGATACACACCAATGATCAAGTCGGCAGCGTTTGCATCCACTTTCCCCGAGTCGGCTATCGCATCATAACGTCTTAACTGAAGTGAAGGCGAGGCAAAAACGACCGGTTTAGGCTGGTGGTTATTAAAATTATTGCTGACACACTAACTCAAGGAAGCTTTCGCCTAGATTGCTGCACATATTTGATAGCTGAAGACCCTTAACGACTCTAAGCTTCTTCGCTTTGAGTTAAATCATCGCTTGTTCATCCACGTCCTGCGTTGTTTGGTTTTTCAGTGCAACTAAAGTTTTCCCTGATAAATGCTTTATATAGAGTAAAGATTAATTGGGGAAGTAAAAAAATGACCGCGCATTCGCCTGTTTCAAAACAAGCCTATAAGCAGTAAACTGGTATAAAATAACCTTGAGACCTTTGCGCTATTACCAAACTGGGTAAGAGGGCGTTTAAAACAAACTCAAAATCTTCATTGATACCTATAAACGTCGGTTTTAGCTTGTATTACCTTCGCTCTCTTTTGCGTGCAAAGGTCTGATATTAAAACAGAGGAATTAGCTTGCCAGTTAAAGTTGTACAAATCATCTTTGAAGACCAAGGTAAAGTTGCATTGGGATTCAGACAAAATGTCCATGCGTTTAATAACTTGTGGGCATTTCCCTGCGGCAGGGTGGAAATAAATGAAACCCCTAGAGAGGCGGCCATACGCGAATCGATCGAGGAAGTCGGCGTGCGACCAATTAAATTAGTTGAATTATTTGTACTAAACGATGAACTTGACAATGAACATCATTTCTTTAGAACAGACAGCTGGAAAGGTGATTTAGTTAACGCCGAACCAGAATTATGCAGAGAAATTTGCTGGTTTGAGATGAAACATCTACCTGCTAATTGTACTAAAATAACCTATCTAGCGAGAGCTGAATATAACCACAGAATGTGATTCGACTCCTTTTACTATTCACAACATTAAGGAAGAGACAGCGGCGATGAATTTCACACAACGTCCAAAAGAAATGTCCATTCCCGTCGATGAGTGTGTCGTTGACCATCTTAAATCAATACAACTACCTGACCTCTCATTAGCAGCTACTGATGGTGATACCCTTAATTTTCAAAATTTATCTGGTCTTATCGTCCTCTATATATACCCAATGGCGGGACGACCAGATACCCCTGCACCTGACAGCTAGGATGAGATTCGCGGAGCGAAAGGCTGTACTGCACAATCTTGTAGTTTCAGCGATCAATATGATCAATTGAAAAAATATAATATGCGCGTATTTGGCCTGAGCACCCAGTCATCCTAGTATCAACGCGAAGTTAAAGAGCGCTTACAGCTTTCTTTTGAGTTACTTAGTGATTCCAATCTTGAACTTAAAAAAGCGTTAAATTTACCGACCTTTGAAGTCTTTGGTATGGAACTCTATACACGCATAACTTTGATTCTGCGCGATGGGGTGATTGACAAAGTTTTTTACCCGGTATCCTCACCGAGCAACAACGCTGATAAGGTGCTTAAATGGGCACAGTCATTTGCCTGAAAAATAAGCGTAGGTGTCTCATGATTTTAGTCTTACAGTTTGCTTTGGTAAGTTAAAATTAAATTTATAAATGATTTTTCATGCTTGTATTCAATTCTGAAGCGCATCATCTAAACCGGTAAGAAGAGCTAGCAGAGCTGGGTGGCTGGGAAGGCGATACTGTTTACGGTCAAGATGGGCATTTTGTCACGCTTGTAGAACGTGTATCTAAGATGTTTCTGACGATGAAAGTTAAGAATAAGACCAAAAAGCTTGTCAGTCTTGCAATCAGAAAATTACTGAAACCTTATAAGAAGATGTGCAAGACAATCACCTTAGACAATGGTGGCGAATTTACTGACTATAAAACAATAGCTAAAGCGTTAAAGTGTAAGGTTTACTTTGCTAAACCTTGCCATTCTTGGCAATGAGGCCTGAGTGAAAATACCAACGGATTACTGCGTCGATATTATCCAAAAGGGATGAAGATCGACGCGTTATCGAAGCTAGAAATAGCACAAGTACAATTTATGATTAACATGCGACCAAGAAAAGCATTAAACTATTTATCCCCGTATGAGTTTCTTGCGGGCAAGCGTGTGTCACTTATTCTGTGCATCTAGGTATTTGCGCTTGTAAGCTGCATGAAAAGAAAAGTTTTAACAAGACAACCATTGCAATGGCCTATCGTTTAGCGCGTCTTGTATGGATACTGTTGCAGCGTCAAGAACTCTATAAGCCTCAACCTTGTGTTCAAATAAACTGAGGAATTAGATATGAATTTTTTTAAGTTATCTCGATCCTGTTTAAGCTCGGATAGGACAAAGACTTCTAGTCTGTGTGGGTGTTTAGAGTGGCGGGATTCGGGATAACGCTTTAATTTTTCAAACCAAGGTCCGTTAATTGTAGATGAAAAAAAGGTCTAACCTACCTAATTTAAACCAGCATAGGGCAAGGAAATATTTTCCGCACGGGTATTAACGGTGATTTGGTACGGAATTCATTTGAGGCCAGAAATGTTAAATCATTCTAAAATTGAGCTTGCATATATGTCGGTAATGATAACTTTTAGACTAAGTCTTTCGAACAATTGACAGATTAACAAGGTGAAAATAATTAGTGATAAAAGCAAAAAATGATGAATAGTGCCCTGACTACCTTGAAAAATACCGCTAGCTGGGAACGTCCATATATATCCTCTATTATTTTCTTATTGGCTATTATTTGCTTTGCAGCGTTTCGATAGCGACATATAAAATACTGATTGTTCTTTTGGATTCTCAGTCGATTCCGAAGCATCGATCAAAGAAGTCCCTGTATAGTCCTGAGAATTCTTTGATCTGGGAAAATTATCGGCATCCAATACCGCTAAGTTTACGGTTTCTAACTGGCAGTCGGCAACTAGCAGCCGGCGATACATTTACCCATGTTATTAAAAGTCATGGAAATTCCACTCAGAGGGACATGTACAGGCGACTCACTTGCCATAATGAAAGCGGCAGTGCGCGTTCCTTCAATAACCTTGCCAGCTTTAGTTGAGGGCTGATTTGCATGAGATACGATGACCGACTCAGGTTTGATTAGTTTGTTCACAACCCAGGCAGCTTCGCTAGGCCCTGTTGTAAATGTATCACCAATATTGATCACTATCAGTTTGGCTTTGTAGTGATCTTGAACCACTGCTTCCTGCTCAGCAGTGATACCGGTATCACCTGATAAATAGACGACCAGATCATTTGAAAATGTTAGTACATAACCCGTTGGTGGTCCGGCGTAAGCTGTAAGGCCTGCGGCATTTAACATATCACCTAAATCGCCGCCAATCATGTTGCCGGAGATGCCATTCGAATGGACTGCCGGCACTGTAGTGATATAGACACCACCGACCTTGCGTGAAGCACCAAATCGCACCAGTTGAGAATTTTTAGGATCGCCTCCAAGTGCTTTTTAACTTGTTGCCAACAAATTTAGGCATTTCACTACCGGTCATGATTTTTGCGTTCTTGGCTAAAGCGATATTCACGGCATTAGTGTTAGGTAACGCGTTGACAGGAAAACTGGTTTTGCCACACTCACTATTCCCTACCGCTGCGATGTGTTTATCACCGACATGGTCACCATGCATATGACTCACAAGAATTACATCAACTTTGCCCAGCCTTGGATCTTCGGCTCCAGCGACAGTGCGACCTGGGTCATACAAAATAGGCGTACCGTCTGGATCTTCAAAGATCATAGCGCGGTCAAGTTGACAAAATTCACCCTCTTGGCTTCCCAGCGGTGTGATTTTTACATCTGCGGCTAGAACAGCTTGTCCCGTTGCCACAAACGACGCGATCAATGCGACTAGGCATATTTTTAATGGATGTGTTTTCATAGACTGATCCCTAATCGTTAATTTTTATAATGCTTCTCTATCTTGATCGAGGCGTGCAAATTTGACACATATCAGAATCATAGGTAGGCCAATAGGCATTAGATCAATGATAGTGACAATTAATTTAAGCGTTCGAATTCGATGTTGCTCCCATGATTTAGTAAATTGTGGATACAGGGTTACAACTAATTTTTAACCTATATCAGAAAAATTACCAGCAATGGCTATAGGAAAAAATCAACACAGTGATTTCATTGGATGACCTGCTGCGAATTTACTGCTATTACTTTAAATATTAATTCGAAAAGCCAAAATATTTCAGCGTTGCGCTCGTTATTTTATCTATCGCCTGCAAAAATTCGCCAGATTTAGCTTTTTATGGCGATTGATAAGGCCTTTGTAATGGTGAGTACCTCATTTGGTGTCAGCATTTGATTGTCGCGCAAACGTCACTACTGTTTAATCTCATTTTCGACCTTGCCTACTTCCTCAATGGTCACAGACACTTTATCACCGCTGTTAAGCGCCTTTGTGCGACCGGGAGTACCCATAAAAATCATATCGCCGGGCAACAAAGTGAAATATTGACTCAGGTAACTGACTACTTTTGCGGGTTTGTGAATCATGAATTTGGTATTTTCTTGCTGGACTATTTTCCCATTAAGCTTAGTGGTAAGCAGTAGATTATTGTAATCAACACCCGTTGCAATCACAGCGCCAATGGGTCCAAAACCATCACTGGCTTTGGAGCGCATCCACTGAAGATCAATGCTTTGCCAGTTACGTTCCGTCAAATCGTTGCCAGCAGTGACGCCAAAAATAGCTTTTTTTGCTTCGGCTTCAGTAATATTCTTTGCACGTTTACCTATTATCAATACTAATTCGCCCTCAAAATGCACATTGGTTGCATCAGCGGGTAGATGAACGATCTCCCCAGAGAGAATAAGAGAACTCGGCAGCTTAAGAAATAACGGTGGCGGTGCATTGGATGGGGATGACATATGGCTGGCAAAATTCATACCGACAGCAAAGACCTTTTGTGGCTCTGTTGGCAGCAGTAACCTAACGTTAGTAAGAGGAATAAGCTGGCCTTTAGTCGCTAATGTGCTAAACAATTCACCTGCAAGCGGTTGAATATTTTGCCCCATCAATTGGCCGTAACTTATTTGTTGATTGTGCTCATAGCGGACAAAATGTTGAATTTCTGCGTTGGCCATCGAAGCGGAAACCAAGACTATTAATAATAAAAACCTTTTCATCAGATGATTCCTTAATGCGTATTAGGGCCAGAATTAGATCTGGCTGATTGTAGTTAAGCATATTATAATGGTATTTTTTTAGTGTCAGCTGAAAAATAATATGAGACCTTTGCACTATTACTACTTTGAGTAGTACGGCGTTAAAAAAAGCTCATAATCCTCATTTATAAGTGTAAGCTCCGGCTTTCGAAGGTTTTTACCTTGTATTAGCTTCGCTCGATACTTCGTGCAACGGTCTCAAAATAAAGAGTATAGTCCTATGGTAATATTATTAACCTATCTAGCTAGTGCCTATCCAGAAACGGTTGTTTTTGAAAAAAACAGCCGCTTTGACTGATGTATATTTAAAATCACCTTTTGATAACACTACTGAATACTCAGTAATGGGAAAATTGAGCAAAAACGATCCTAAACCACAGTCGATGAGCACAGGGATTCAATAG
>JAWUWK010000075.1:0-7745 GCA_034111875.1 Gammaproteobacteria bacterium | reverse complement strand
TGCAAAGAGCAAGGCGACCAACTGATCCCAACATGAAAGGGTTCTTATGCGATGATCGCCTTTGTGTCTATCAACCGTTTTTTGAAAGGTATGACGGGGAATAAATTTTAATAATTGGTGAAAAATGCTGTTAGCATGTTTTATGATTAGCTATAGGTTGGTGAATTTTCTGTCTCGACAACTGCAAGTCTATCGTAATCCCTGTGGTTAAGCTGCTCACAACTTCTCTGTTTTTTCAAACCGGACACTAGTGATAAGGCATCAACAATAATCCTTGGTTTCAGCCGTGATCTAGTGGCAAGTATTTATAATATGACTGTTAAATAGTTAAAGCTATTGATTGTCTGTTTTAAAGCACCCGTTACTGGGAATTTAAGATCTTTATACAAGAAATGCCCTGTAGCAGAGGCAATGTATCAGACGAGTTAGAAAGCCATTGTCGACTGAGTAAGGTGGATCGCTTGTTGATCAAAGCCACTTCTAAACACTATTTCAAACAATCTAACGTATTAACGCCACCACAATATCAGCGTTTTTTATATAAATTTTAAACATAGAATTCTAAGTGTTGAGCTTTAACTAGTGGCTGGGCTGAAATTTTATCTACAGTGGCTAAAAACCACACAATAAGCTGAAGAGCTTATAAATAAAGGGCTGTGGAGGGTTATCAGAAGCTTGTGCATACTTTATCCAAGTAGTTACCCACAATAAATGTTAATACTTTTCAGTAATCAGTTAGTTGCAAACGATTGAAGGATCTTCATAAAAAGCTAGCGGTATTGTCACGTATTTGCTGAAAAGTCATTTCATTCATCAGCTTGCCATTACGGTAGACAATTTGTAATTCAGAATTTTTGCGATCGGCAAAAAGCTGCTCAGCAGTAATCTTGACAGTTTTTCCAAATTGTAAATCGAGCAGGCCTTTTTTGGAGCGTTTTCCATGATCGGTGACTGGATCTTTGTAGACTTCTCGCCATTTTCCAGCTACCTTGATGGCGCTGTTTTTCATCGCAAATTTTTGTGTGTCACGATTGAGTTGCTGGAGTAATCCGCCGCCCATGCCAAAGGCGATGTTCTCGGTGCTCCAGCCTGTAGCAGACATCGTCTCCAAAATACGCCCGATAGAGTTTAAATTGACTCCATCTCCTTGGATCAACCTCACTTTATCATTAAGTACTTTATAGCCTTTTTGGTTTTCTCGAACACCAAAACGCTCGCCCAAAGTGTTGAGTAAGATAGGCAAAATGTCTTCAGGATCACCGCTGTCAGGGCGGATAATCAAAGTGCCGTTACGTTGTAAGATGTTCGTGCGGAGTTTTTCTCCCCATAAGTTGCCAACGGCATTAAAAATATCATAAGAATCTGAAACACAGGCAAGTAGTCCGTCTGGGAATTGTTCTAACACATTGCGGTAGGCTTCTAGCTCTTGCGTTCTTCCCCAGCTGGTGATGGTGCTGTGCTCTGTTGCCGGAATCGAAAAGCCGCAAATTCCAGCGCTGTAATAATCCCTTGCACAGCGTATAGCAGAGAGCGTATCTGTGCCTAAAAAATTAACTAAATGTGCCGCACCGCCAATGCCTGCCGACTCTTCACTAGAGACACCGCGCGCGCCAAAGTCGTGTAACTTGAAACCTAATCCCTCGGCAGAATCGCAAGTGGCCAGCATATAGCGGTTGATAATTTTTTTGCACTCAAATGACAGTGTAGAAACTGTCGTGGGATACCAAACGGCGCGCAGCAAAGACGTTTCAAGATAGCTTGTCAGCCAGTAAAATCGAGGGTCGGTATTAACCACTGTCACTAGTACATTATTGGTCGGAACGACTTTCCCTTCAGCGACGGCGCGAATTTCAACCGGGAAATAGCCCAGCTCTATTAAGCTGCGCCAACCTTCTTCATTAAAAGGCACACCGTGGTCACTGGCTAAACTTTTAGCTTCACTAAAGTCGTCCCATGTAGGGAAATACTGATTCAGTTCAATCAGCGCTTTTTGCAAACCAAAAAACACCGTGCTATCAAATACACCACCTCGACTTTCTATGTAGGAGAAAACTTGTTCTGTTGCTGGAGGATACTGCTTGTAGTGCGACAGCTTGTAAGAGTCAGTGTCGAGAATTAAATTTTTTTTCATGGTTGGTGAACTCAAAAAATACAACAATACGTCGAATTAAATACTCTATGGGCAGTTTACATTAAGTGATCTTCGCACTTTGGCTTATCTGGTTAATCCCGCGCGCAAATGCCGGTTAAATAACAAAAGCCTTGGATTGCTAAGCATTGACTTTGGCTTATCTGGACTTGGATTTAGCGTATTCTAACCAATAAACAAGGTCGTGACGAGAGTGATTCAATGATTTGAGAAGAGTGCGATTAGATAGTGGCGTTTGGTCGTGCCAAATAACCCTATCTAAGACCACCTTATGCCCATCAATTAGTGCAAACAGGCAATAGACTGTGTGGAGAGCCTATTGCCCATCGAGATTAACTTGCTTTAAGCAGAGCGTAGCAATCTTCAAGACTCAGCTTTCCCCGCACTAACAGGCCTATGCCAATGAAAGTGATGGTCGCGATAATAGGTAAACTTAACCACAACATTGGGTGTGCTGTCACCGGAAGATCAAAGAAACGCGCACTCATAATCGCCAGTAATAATTCAGCCATGGCGGCGGCAATGATGCCACAGGTCATCCCTAACAGACAGAACTCGAGTAAATCCAACTGCTTTGTCTGCTTCTCAGACGCACCGAGAGTTTGCAGCAAAGCCCCTTCATAACGGCGTTGTGAAAGCTCTTGTTGCAAAATAGTTAACAGCATTATAACCCCGCTAAGGATAGTTAAAGACATCACAACACTGGCGCTATCGACCAGCTTGGCAATAATGTCTTGGGCCTGTTTAAAAAGCTTATCGATATCGATTAAGGTTAAGGTCGGAAATGCTTTAACCAGCAAACTGCTTTTAGCGATTTCCTGTTCTGGAATGTTGAAACTTGTGATATAGGTTAGGGGAAACTGCTCTAGCATTTTGGGTGTATAAATAAGGTAAAAGTTAGGCCGAAAAGATTCCCAGTCGACTTCTCTTATACTCGTGATATCAGCGCTTAACTGCTGACCTGCTATGTTCATGCTTAAGCTATCGCCTAAGCTCAGACCTAAGTCCTCACTCAGTTCACGTTCGATTGACAAGCCGGCTATTTCTGCGTTCCACTGACCTTTTACAAGCGTGTTATGATCGCTTAACTCTGCCTGCCATGTCATGTTTAACGGGCGCCGCAGGGCGTGTGTTTGGGATTGTTCTTGGGTTAACACATCGGCGACCAACTGGTCATTAATGTGGCTTATTCTGCCGCGGACGATCGGATAAAGCTTGGCGGTTATCTGCTGTTGTAGCATCCAAGTGTTAAGTCTGTCTTTCTCCCAGGGCTGTATATTAATGGCAAAGTGATTAGGACTATCCGCAGGAATTGAGCCCTGCCATTGTTCAATAAGATCATTGCGAACAAAGAACAACACCGCCATGATGGCGAGTAAGAGTGAAAACACACCCGCCTGCAAACGGTGCCAGTGTCTTTGCTGACGCAGTCTCAAGGTCAGTAGAGGCGCTAAAGCAATTTTTCCCTGGAGTTTTTTAACGCACAGGCGAATACCGTGCTGCGCCACAAAGCCGGCTAGCCAGCCTAAACTGAGAAGCAAGAGAGTGATCACTAATGCTACCAGGATAGAATTCATATAGAGACTAATAGCCACTAGTAGTAAGGCTGCACAACTTAGATACTGCTTGCGACTGCCTGTGACCGCCGTCTCTTTACGTAACATCTGCAGGATAGAAATTTGGCCTAAAGGTAGTAACGTGGGAAGGCCTAAGATAAACAATATCGCTAGAGCTAGCAGCGGGCTAGTGGCGATAGAGGCGATACTTAAACTGGATATATGCGGTAAGTATTCGGTGACCTGCATGGCGATGAGTTGATGTAGTCCCAAGCCAATAGTCGTCCCTAACACGGCGGCTATTAGCCAGCCTAGAAACAGCTGTAGAGCATAAACTTGTAGTAGTTGCCGCGGAGTCATGCCGAGGCTTAATAAGAGTGCAGAACGGGTGCGTTGATCATTGCTGTAGCGCTGCAGTGAGAGTAAAATCGCCACGGTACCTAAGAGCAGAGAGAGCAGAGCACTCAGCTTTAAATAACGACTCGCATTGGCGATAGAGCTACCATTGATCTGGCTGTCGTCACGTGCATTGATAAGAGATTGGCCCTGGGCTAATGTTGCCTGCCACTGCTGCTGTAATGCGGTTATATTGGCCTGTTCACCGCGCATCAGTAACCGGTATCTTGCCCTGCTGCCAGGGGCTAAGATCCCTGTGGCCTCTAACTCATCACTGCGCATGATTATTTGCGGATTAAAGTTTGCGAAGCCTCGACCACGGTCTGGGCTGTCAATTAAAATGCGACTAATAGAAAATTCACTGTAACCAATAAAAACAGAGTCATTTAGTTTGATCTCTAAGCGCGAGAGCAAACTTTTATCGACCCAAACACTGCCTTTGGCCGGAATATCTTGCAGTTTAGGGGGCTCTGTCACAATAGTGCCGCGCAGCGGGTAAGGATTGTCAACAGCCCGAATAGTGCTTAGCACATTAGTCTCGTTAGCTTCCGCCATACTGACAAATTGAGTGACGGCGCTGGTGGTTATGCCAGCGTCCTGCGCCTGTTTGATTTTTTCGCTGCCAATAGGTTGTTGACTACGCAATACTAAATCGGCGCCGACAATATCAGCACTTTGGCTGGTTAAACTAGTATATAACCTATCGCTAGTGGTGGTGAGCAAAGTGACTAAAGTCATCATCATAAACAGAGATAACATTAGTGTTAACCAATCGGCTCGTCGCCATTGACTGCGAATTTGTTTAGTGGCCAAGTGCCAAACTGGGGTCATACCTGCACCTTGGTCAGCTGACCTTCACTGAGCTTGTACATATGATCGCAGCGCTTTGCTAAATGCTCGTCGTGGGTGATTAAAACTAAAGTGGCGGCGGTTTTTGCACTGAAATCAAATAATAATTTAATAATATTTTCGCCGGTTTTTGTATCTAAATTGCCGGTTGGTTCATCTGCGAAAAGTAAACTAGGTTGTGTGACAAAGGCTCGTGCAATGGCAACTCGCTGTTGTTCACCACCCGACAATTGGGCTGGGAAATGCTCAATCCTTGCACCTAAACCAACTGACTCTAGCCATTTTCTGGCCAGTGTTTGGGCTTGCTTATGCGCTTGAATATCCAAGGGTAATTGGGTGTTCTCCAGTGCACTAAGTTCAGGCAACAAGTGAAATGACTGGAAAACAAAACTGATGTTCTTGGCTCGCCAGGCCGCTTTTTCGGCTTCACCTAGGCTGTTTAAATCAATTCCAGATAAGGTTACTTTACCTGCCGTTGGAGCGTCTAAACCGGCGAGAAGCGATAAAAGCGTAGATTTACCTGTACCAGAGGGGCCAATAATAGCTACACTCTCACCTTTATTTATCTGTAAATCTAAGTTTTTGAAGAGCGATATTTCAGCTGTTTGATTAGCATCCCTTGCCGTTTTTGTACTATTGGTATGGGCGGACTTGTTCGGGAATGATTTAGATAACTGTTGCGCGTCTATGGCTAAAGAGGTCTTTAACTGCATGAAAATATCTCAATTAATAATTTTGTTTGTATTATTTACTGCTCAAGCGGCATCCGCAAAAACATTATTAGTATTAGGTGATAGTTTGTCTGCTGCGTATAACATGCAACCGCAACAAGGTTGGGTAGCGATTATGGCTGTGCGACTGGCAGTAAAATATCCAGAATTAACCGTCGTTAATGCCAGTATCAGTGGTGAAACGACCAGTGGTGGCCTGACACGTTTACCCAAACTCATTGATAGACATCAGCCAGATTATATAGTTCTTGAACTGGGGGCAAATGATGGTTTGCGTGGCACCCCATTAAAACTGATCAAACAAAATATTAAGGATTTAATAAACCTATCAAAACAAGCGTCAGCAGAAGTCGCTTTGCTGGGTGTGCGCCTACCGACTAACTATGGCCCCAGATACACTGAAAAATTCTTCGATATATTTGAACAATTAGCCGAAAGTGAGAATGTCTATAGAGTCCCCTTCTTGATGCAAAATGTCGCCCTTAAGCCTGAACTTATGCAAGCCGACAGACTTCATCCAAATGCTCAAGCGCAGCCAATCATACTAGACAATGTGTGGCCGACGTTAGATAAAATGTTATCTCAATAACGAACTAACTTAGTTGCAAACATAATAGTCAGTTTTTAAAAGGATGTATCTAAAAACTAAGAATCTATGAAACGATACGTCTTAATATTGGATTCAGATCATAATAACCTGAATCAGTGATTTCACAGCAACATCGAGTGCAAGTTCTCGATTCTACATCGCTTAGAAAAATATTCATATAATCGACGGCTCAAGCTAAGATTGGCTCCATATCCACTTAAAGCCATGGAATCAGCTATAAGAGAAATCTTTTAGGTTACTTGGACTCAGTAATACGGCGTTAAAAAAATTCAAAATGCTCGTTTGTAGCTATAAACTTCGGTTTTACGCTTACTTTTGTCTTGTATTATCTTCGCTCGCTACGTCGTGCAAGTTACCTGAGCGATTGTTAAAGTGTCAGCAAAGATCAAATAGTATTTTTGGGTTTAAAATGAGCGCAAAAAGTTGGTTTTTAAAAAACTATAGATATAAAAAAAGCAGCTGAAGCTGCTTTTTAAAATGCTCGCTGGACGTTAAGGAGCGCTGTTTATCATATGTTCAATAGCTGCTTGCATTTCACCATCAGTACAATCACCACAAAGCCCTTTTGCAGGCATGGCATTAATGCCTGAAATGGCAGTAGCGAGCAGTGCGTCAATGCCCTTAGCACTGCGCTCAGTCCAATCAGCGGTGCCCGTTTTTGGTGCGCCAGATACGCCGGCGGCATGGCAAAGCGCACATTTGGCAGTGTAAACTTCTTCACCCGATCTTGCAGGACCACCAGTAGCTAATGCAGCAACAGCGCCTCCACAAGAATCATCCGCCTCCATACATACTTGGCCAGCCGACTTGATACGCTCAATAATTTTATCATGAGAGGAAATTGCATTGGTGTTTAAAGAGAGTAGTAAGCTTAAACTTAACACACTAGCAATGGATGCTATTTTAAAAGTTAAATTCACGGTAAAGGCCTCGTTAGTCATTGTAATGCGGATCGACAATCACATTGATAGAAAATACTGTGTAGCGATCTGTAAATTAGTTTGCCAAGTATACTCGTAAAACAGCATGACGAATATGCAGTTTTATATCTGTGCGCTTAAAGATAGATGTTTTTATACAGCATTGTTTTAATTTATGCTTGTTTATGAGTAAAAAATTGCTTTTTTACATTGAAACTCATGAGAAGCCCAAGTAAATGTCGGCAGAGAGTATTTGAGCCGTAGACAGTTAGCAGGCACACAGGTAATATACCGCAGCGCACTAAGTTGTTAGAAAGCGCCTGTAGCTCAGCTGGATAGAGTAGTAGGTTCCGATCCTATTGGTCGGGGGTTCGAATCCCTCCAGGCGCACCACTTCTTATTTTTTATTATTACCCCTATCTGTATGTTTTCCTTCGGGTACCACTATTCTATCCATCTGAGCCACAGGCGCGATTTTGCGATTTTGGACTGCGCATACCGTAGAAGGCACAATGTGGTCACAATAGTAAACAG
>JAWUWK010000074.1:0-15773 GCA_034111875.1 Gammaproteobacteria bacterium | reverse complement strand
TGGAGTGGCCACAAAGTACCTTGAACACCACTTAGGCTGGTTTAGGTTTTTAGCCACGACAGATAACATTAATGAACACAGTCTCTTCGAAGTGCAGCAACACTTAACGGGAATATAGCCTTAAATAAACATAAAATAGAGTTGCTGCCTGACACTAAAAATTTATAGAATCACATTAGCCAAATTGGCATCAAACTTTAAGGGGACAAAATGCCGATAACACTCCACTATGATCAATGGATGAAGCGCACCTATTCTGCTACCAAAAGCAGAAGCGCAACCTTAAAAAGGATCGATCAAGCGGTCCGGATACGCGACGACGTTGCCGGATATAAGGCGTTGTTAGAATGGGTAAAGGATCACAATAGACAGAATGTGGATTGGCATCGAAGTGTAAGAAACCAGGATGGGGCAGTGGAGGCGCTAGCCAGAGAGTTACGCATTATGGGTCTATCTGTTGCCTATACAAATATCACGCAAGAGATGGATGACAAACTGTCAAAAGCGGATTTCCGTCGTAAGCAGCGACTCGCCAAACAAGCAATGTTCATTGGCAAAGAGCTGAAATTCAAAAATTCATTTTGGGGTATTACCGAGCGTAATTCCAAATCGAAAGTCGACACAGTCAAAGCTGTCTCAAAAACAGTGGCAGGATTAGGTAGCAAGGCAGACGCAGTAAGGTCCATTGCAACGAATATCCAGCAGATAATTGAAGGTATTACACAGACAGTCAAGCCCGCGGAAGCCAGTAAATTAATCACACATATATTTGGTGCGAACGCCGCAGAATTTGCTAAAAATGCTGCTCCCATTATTGGTTGTTTAAGCTCCGGTGTGTCAACGGTCAATACTTGGGTTACAGTGGCCATGGATGTTGTAGAGCGCAGTGATATGGAATCTCGCGAAATAGAGATCAGAATGGGTGACCCATCTGCGGCATTCGGCTCAATTATGCAGATTATTGATAGAGACATTAACAAGCAGGTGGCAGAGGGCAAGATTCATACGGCTGCTTTTGCAGCCAAAGGTGTCGGCTTGGTGGTTGATGCTGGAGTGGGCTCCGGTCCCGTTGTCGGCGCGATGGAATCACTGGCTTCATTGCTGAACACGCTGGTTGATGTGGTTATTGACGTTAAACAAATGTCGGCTGGAAACAAAATGCTGGATGATTTGAATTTCGATGTCAGCATGTTTAATGTCTGTCCGATACTTGGTTGTTATTACATGGTGATCCAGGATCATTCGACCATCATGGATTTCGATATTGAGAATATGGGCAAGGATAACTGGCGGGATGAAGCACAGAGGCTAAAGATCGCTATTGAACCCGTGATCACCAAGGGAACCAAGTTAATCGATAAGTCAAGAATTGAAATGACTGGAATGGACTCGGCAAAAGGCGTCTATCAAGCCTCGTTGCTCAACAAACTGAAGTTGTTTTATAAGTCCAAGGGATAGGGTCAAAACACGAAACAGCCGGACATCATCGAAGCAGTCTTGAAAGGTGACATGTAGCCCAGATTAAACTCTTTGAATACGACTACGAAGTTAAAATGATGGGTTGTGTCGCAAAGTTTTACTGATTAATTCATAATTCCCGACTTTTTGACGAATTCATCCAAATGATTAACCTCAAAGGTATGCATTACCCGAAGAAAATCATTCTTTTTGTTGTGTTTTTCTATGTTAGGTACGGTGTGTCCTATCGAGATCTAGAGGACATCATGCAAGAAAGAGGTGTGAATGTGGATCATGCTATGTTGAACTGATGGGTCGTTAAGTATTCACCAGTGGTTGCTCAACTGGCTAAGAAAAAGAGAAAATCAACGTCTCCTTCTTGGATAATGGATGAAACTTATATTAAGGTAAAAGGGCGCTGGTGTTATTACTATCGAGCGATTTATAAGTTTGGTGACACGTTAGATTTCATGCTTTCTAAAATCGTGACCAAGTACCAGCCAGAAGGTTCTTCAAGTGATCCATTGAGAATGATGGCATGCCTGAAAAGTTGTCACTGATAAAAGTGGTGCTAATTATGCTGGATTAATGAGCATCAATACCCGGTTATTTCTCTTTGTCGTTATGTGTATATTACGAGTTAAGTATTTGAATAATATTATTGAACAAGACCATCGATTCATCAAGAAAGTAACGAAGCCTATGATTAGCTTTAAAGCCTTTTATTCTGCCAGCGCGACGTTAGCCGGTATTGAATTGTCTCACTTGATTAGAAAGAAACAGTTCAAAAATCCAGATCTATCGGAGTATCATCAATTTCTAGAACTTGTCGCATAATCACGTCTATATTTTAGTGTTTTTAGCTTAATTTGAAACTTCGCTACACAACCTGATCAAGTGCAATGCAACCTTGTGCTACCAATGCCAACTAATATTGGACTCAAGGGATAATGAAAAAACACTATTTATTGTCTTGGGCAGATTTTTTAAAGAAAATTGAAAGCGGATTCAGAGTCTACAAGCAGTCACTTATATTAGATTAGATTAGTTTGAATACAGAAGATTGGAGCTAGTGTCATACTAATTATGCTGTATCTTTGAACTGGATATTGATCAAACATTGAGCGAGGAAGAAATAAATGACTAATGTCTCAGTAATCGGTCTTGGAATGATGGGGTCGGCTTTAGCGGAAACATTGCTGGCGCAAAAGATGGATGTGACAGTTTGGAATCGATCAAGCCAAGTCTCATTTGCACTGGGAGCAAAAGGGGCTAGAGTTGCTGATACCGTCAAGGCAGCTATTGGCGCGAGTAAAACAATATTTATCTGTGTTCGCGACTATGATGCGTCCCATGCTGTGCTCAACACTCCTGTCGTTAAGGCTGCACTAGCAGGGCGCACTATTATTCAACTTACCTCGGGTACGGCTTCGCAAGCTCGTATATCGGAGTCATGGGCGAACGATATAGGTGCACAATACCTTGATGGTGCGATACTTGGCTTTCCTGCTGATATAGGCACAGCGTCGAATTCAGTGATTTACTCAGGAAATTTTGACATTTATGAGCGCTGCCAGTCGTTATTCGCAGCGCTCGGGGGAAGCTATGACCACGTAGGGAGTGATGTTGGTGCCGCTGCAGTACTCGATAATAGTATATTGTTAATCTACTTTTCGGCCCATTTCGGCATGATGCAAGGGGCCGCATTGTGTTCATCAGCGGGTATATCCCTCGAAAAATACCACAAAGCGAGTGCTCCCTTTCTGGCTGGAATGGGTGGCGTGTTTAAGCGAAGTTTGGAGATGATTGATTGTAGTTGTTACGAAACCGATCAGAGTACTATTGAGACCCGTTCAGCGGTCCTCCATCATATCGCTGCTTTGAGCGACGAAAACGGAGTTGACAACGCGTTCGTGCATTGCATGCAAAACCTAGCTGATACAGCGATAGCACAAGGGCACGGCTCGCAAAATCCAGCTGCATTATTCGAACTGTTTAAGTCCAAGAATGTTTTATGAGCCTTAAATGGGTAAGCTAAATATTGTAAAATCTCCCTTAATTAATAAAAAGTATAACCCGCAATCGAGTGACATCTAATCAATATCGAAGTGTTTTTTGATCAGTATACTCGCATACCAACGGGGAATGCTGTGACATATCGCGATGAGTTAGCTTATACCATGCTTTGGCAAATGCTTTTTGGTACTCATCTGGGTTGGTTTAGAAACGCTCTGCTATTTTTTTATATTCCATATCAAACTTTAGCGCTAAATCTGACGTGGTCATCACTGGAGGATTAAATTTACCTTTAACATGGGCATCAGGTACTGACTTATGTAAAGACTCTTCAGAGGGGACCCATATAATCGCACCTGCGGGACTATGTATTTGTTTCCATTTGAAATTAAGTAAATTAGTTAGGTATAAAGATGTCTATTTTGTAGGACTTTGTGTCCAAGCACCTTGCAATCCGCTGGTCACAGTATCTTCTGAATTGCCTTTACCACATTTTTTTTTTAGCCGAGTTCCTGATCCTCAAATGGAGCAGCTGTAGGCTTTGCACCTACGCAATCAGCCGGTTTATGAGCGCCATGCATTTTACCAAAGGTATGTCCCCGGCAATTAACGCTACAACTTCCTCATCATTCATTACCATAGGGTCAAAGGCGACACGAATATTGTGAGCGGAGCCTATAGGATCAGGTTTTCCCTGTAGACCTTCCGGGTTGACATAGATTAATCCCATATGAGTCGCGCCCAATGGACGTTTTAGTTTACCATCTTTGCTGTTCCTATGACTGGCAAGCATTTTTACTTCAGGTCCCCAATACACTAAGTCTGGTTCCCAATCATCATTGCGCCCACCCGCAAAGCCATAAGTTTCAAATCCCATATTTTCCAGCGACACATTACCGGCTAAAGCGATTAAGTCTGCCCACGATAGACTATAACCATATTTTTGCTTAACCGGCCATAAAAGCCTACGTGCTTTATCTAAGCTGCTATTATCAGGCCATCTATTAAGAGGATTAAAATGTTACTGCCCACCATCACTGCCGCCACGGCCATCTAAAGTACGATAAGTGCCCGCGCTATGCCAAACCATACGAATAAAAAATGGCCCATAGTTACCAAAGTCTGCTGGCCACCAATCTTGAGAGGTGGTTAGTACGGCATCGATGTCTTTTTTGACATCATCCAAGTTTAGACTGCTAAATTCTTTAGCGTAATCGAAATCAATACCCAATGGATTAGATTTATCATCGTGATCTCTAATCGGCGCAAGATTGAATTGATCAGGCCACCAAAAACTATTAGATTTTGCCTGTTCAAGCGCCATAGTCGCTGCAGGCTTTGACGTCTCGTTGGCCGTCGCGTAAGAAGCGGTCGCCGCGAGTATTGCTGCTGCTAATAACAAAGTTCCTTTTTTCATAACACACTCCCTGTTGTTGATTCTGTATTCATAATCTATAATGTAGTAAAAATTTATACACTGTAATGACTTAAATGCTAATTAGTGAATTAAACGAGCATAATTTTAGTGTTTATATGGCGTGTTGATTAGGTAGTAGAGGAGTGGCGAATAACTTCTTAGATGTCCACTGAGGATGACTCAGGGGTAAAATATAGCAAGAGAATGGCGTGTCCTTTAACAGTATTGTGACGGGATTGTTCGCTAGGTCCTCAGGCTTATATATAATTTTTTCATTCACTGACTAGATTGATTTGTAAGCTTAAGGTCTGGCTTGTAGACTGTAATAGTACCTGCAATGATTGACTGAATATCACTCAAAGTCATATGCCATACTCGACTTACATACATAGATCTTAAAATATTCTAAGCAAGTGAGCTGCTTTAACTTCATGAAAGCTATAATCCCAAGTGCTGATTTAGCCTTTATGAATAAGCTACTAACTCCTTTATCTCTATTAAAGTGGGAAAAAATAATGGATATTAGAAACACAAATTCTTTTAGCGGTATTGCTAATTCAATCAATACCAGTATTAACCAGATTAGCAGTGGTCAAAAAGTAAACACAGCCTCTGACTCCCCCTCAAGCATCCAACTTATTGAGCAGTTGAATAGCCAAATCAAAGGTAACAGTTCTGCATACAGTAATGTAATCAACGGCGTTTCTGCTGTACAAACAGCCCAAGGCGGGCTTAATCAGGTGACCGATAGCTTACAACAGTTAAGAGAATTAGGTATTCAAGCCGGTAATGGGACTTTAAATAATAGCGACAGACAGGCAATTCAAAAATCAGCTAATGAATTACTGTCCGGAATAAAAGACTCCCTTGTTAACAGTAAATTTAATGGTAATTCGCTCCTCGCTAGCAGTGAATCGGCGAACTTGCAAATAGGTTCAAGTGCAGACTCGCAACAAGCACTGCCCAGTTTTGATTTGTTAAGTGAGTTCAACAACATCAATCTATTTGAATTATCTTTTAATTCAGGCGATATTAGTGAAACACTTAACAATATTGACCAAGCTTTAAATATTACTGGCAGTGCCCAGGGCACTTTTGGTAGCGTACAAAACAGCTTAGAGCGAACCGCAGATGGTTTAACCTCTGCCAATGTAAACCAAGCCCAAAGCCGCTCTAATATAAAAGATACCGATTATGCTGCTGCAATTACTGAATTAGCAAAACAACAGTTATCTGAAGAGGTGGGAATTTCATTACTGGCTCAAGCTAACGCAAATCGAGGACAAGTTTTGCAGCTGCTTAAAACCTAATATGGGTAAGATCAAATCCCGTTTATTAGGCTGGCTGAAACAGGTTATAACATTATCTCGTGCCCGTTCGCTGCTTGTATAATAGCTTGGTCATTTATCAATGGTCGACTTTCCTACATCCATAAAATCAGCGCCTTTTAGATAACCAAAGCTAGTATGTCACTCGCATTGTTGATGCTAAGCAATGTTGGTGTCTACCCTAAAAAAGTTTGGTGTTTTTTCTAACGTCTAAAAACTAGTTTCGCCAGAGACTACTCTGCTATAAAATGCTCACTCGAATTAACGGCGGAACTCAGTATGATACAAGCCTATTCCTACAGCACCACCCTTACACTTAGCAAAGCATATTTAACTGAGTGCTATGAGCAATCTGTTGCGGAAGATATACCTATCACTCAATACAAACGGGCAATTATCTCGCTGGTATTTGGTGCTTGCTTGCTAGTCTTTAACTTAGTCAGCGATTACCTCGCTTTTTTTGTGATTGCAATCGGAGTTTTGGAAATTTTCAGTACCCATTACCGTAAAACTTGGTGGCTGTGGCGGCAGATGATGGGTAAGTCTTATAAGAGTAAAGTATCCTTGCTGGTCAATGACATGGGTATAAACAATAGCTCAAATTATGTTAATGAAACCATTCAATGGCACAGTATTAAGGCTTTGCAGCAGACTGATTTAGGGCTGATTGTACGGCACGCCAAAGGAGCTAGTTATCTCTCTCTTAGCACGCTGGATGAGAGTGCCGTCGAATTCATCCACAAGCAAGTCAAAGATAAAGCTTAAAGGCTGCGCAGCAAGGGCCGTGAATGCTGTAGTCGAGGAATAAAGATATTAAAATATCATACTGGTTGAGGGCGGTTAGTGCTTAGAAGCTTCTGCAAATGACACAAAGCGACCATTAAGATCAGAGATTAATGCCTCCAGCAGGTTATTGTTGTTGCGAAGCAGCGCAGACAATTCGCAGTGCCTAAACTTGTTAATACGATTACATTACCACCTTGAAATGATTGGGTGAGGTTTCGTTGTTAATTTAATTAATTTCAACTGACTTTTTAGATTCGAAATCAGAAGGTTAAAAGCAGTTTATACTTCGCCGAATACATTTCTTGTGATGGCCAAAAGAAACCGAACCAAAGAAAAGACCACCCACGATTACCGAAAAGCTCCTCCACTATTTGCTAAATTCACGGACGTTCGACAGGGCCATCCATGGCCCCCTCACTCTGCGCAAAATCCGTCGCTTGGTTTATTTAGGCAATAGCTCTGTCGCCAATCTCAAAGGCATATTATTCAATTAGCGGATTTATGGATGCCTTATTTATGATTTATGGTTATTCTATTTATTAGTCAGCGCGTCTTAAATTTCATCATGGCTCGAGGAATAAACAACTCATAGAAGAGCCGTATATATGTAAAAGTATCGTTAATTTATTAATGATATATTAATCTACGAAACGAAAAAGAGTACTTGAATTTTGCCAGGCACGATAAACGCGATAATTTAGTTTGACTATAATGGGGTGTCCATATGTGCCCTATTTGTTACAATAAAATTAATAGTAATGATAATCACTTGCATTTAAAGCTGTTTAGTTTATTCTATCTAACTCCAATAAATCAATTTTAAAAGGATATTGATATGAGTAAAAGTAATTCACTTAATCTGCAAAGTACAACCAAATATACATCAGGAAGCAGACCCGGACAAAATAGACCTGGACAAAATAAACCCAAAGGTAACTAACACGAAACTCTATAGATCAACCTATATATTGTGGAAGCTAGCTAGATTGTCGAAAAAATGCTGGAATCAGACATTAATGTTGATCACGCTACCCTTAATCGATGGGTCGTGAAATACGCACCGATCACGACAAAAACAGCTAAGAACAAACGAAAAAACACTTCTGCTTTATGGAGCAGTCGATGAAAAATATATCAAAGTCAAAGGATTATGGTGTTACTTTAGACTTAATGTAATCAGAACAGCGTGATGAAATAGTCGCCATTAAATTTTTCAAACAATCTGTACACAACAATGGTTTGCCAGACAGAGTCGTTATCGGTAAGCGATGCATAGACCCCACCACCTCACGTACGTAATATGATGTGTACGTAAAAAAAGGAGTTCACGCATGAATAATTCTAACGTTATAAGCTTAGATATAGTGTAGCGCCCGTACGGATCTGTGCCGGAGGCCTGATCTATACTGTGCAAACAGGTTGTAGGTTAGGTCTTTACGGCGATTGTTTATACAAATCATACTACAAAGCTTAAACTTAATAATTAATTTAGCCGCTATTTCTTTAGCTTTAGAATGAATGTACTCACCGCGATTTGAAGGTCGAAAGCGTTATTTTAGGCGTCTTAAATAACGCTATCCAGCGTTAATAATTATTCATATACTTGAATTAACTTGTTCTTCAGGCAGGAAATGATTTTCCACAAAAATACGTTCCCTTAATCCAGCCTATTTTCAGTTTCGACGCATAGGCGCGTAGCTTATCTTGACAGCCCAATGCGCGGCTAAAACGATGATTTGCTTTCGGCTGCATGACCTCGCACAAATACTTTGCATCGATGCCTAAGCGCCTCAAAATGGGCGGTAGACTTTCATCAATAGCCCCTCGTTTATCTTCTCTAACAATACGCTCTGTCCAATCTACTAAATAAAGATATTCTGCATAGCGATAGGGGATTTGATCTTTCAGATCATCTTTGGCTAAAAATTGTTTCAGTGATAGTTTCGGCTTTGGCGTTGCTTCTGTTACTTTAGCGTCGCGAGAGTTGATAGCACTTCTCTCTTCAATGCGCTGTTTTATCGAAGTAAATTCTGATGTTTCTGGCGTGATAGCCATTTTGGCACGAAGCGGGTTTAATTCGACATACGCCATGCAGGTTAAAAGTGCTTGCTCATCTAGCAGCGCTTGGCTTTTGAAACGCCCCTCCCAGAAACGGCCTTTGCAGTGATCCTCTCTATTGGCTTTTCTTGCAATGAATTCATTCAGGCAACACCTATACCAGCTAATGTCAGCTAAGCGATGTTGCCATTCATTAACAGTCTCGATAACCAAAGCAAGCTGCTCTTTAGATAAACTCTCACGGTTGATATAGCGTTGTATGATATCTGGCCCTTTATAGAGTTTGCGCCAACGCTCAATGATTTCTAAATTACTTAATACATCAATTTGGGGCTGATTAATATATAAAACAAGATGATAGTGATTTGACATAATGGCTTATGCACAAACATCAACACAAAACACCGCATCAATTTCTGCCAATCTATCGATTACCCACTGTCTTCGATGTTCAAAATATTGCCGGGTGGTTTTATCAAAACCACAGAGGAATGCTTTTCTAACGACACGAGATATACAGTGATAATAAGGGGTGTCGGCACAGTATATTTGCTGCCCACGGGCACGAGTCATATGACCTCCTGCTCAGAACTACTTTCTCTGAATTAAATTAAAAAGTACCTAAAAATCGACTCTTTGGTTATTATTCGATCAAATTTTTATGGGTGATTACTGATCTCAATTTCAATATCGGTGCGGCCTGTCAGTCTTTATTTATCTTATGTTAATATTAGTTTAATCTTATGTTAATATTATGTTAATCTTATGTTTCAGTACTTTAAAACAAAAAATCTAAGGATAGAGGAATAAGTTATGGAAAACAGCGTAAAAATGTCCGAGTTTTATCTATACGATAACAAAGGCTCCCAAAGAGGAATAATTGACAATGGAGTGCTAATTAAGGACTTTTCTTACGAAACCTTGAATCTACAAAATTCTACTCCAGATTTAATCCCGCTGCAGCTAAACCTAAGTGAAGTTCGCACCATCGAATGCAGAGATGATTCTAAGGACTTTGGAGTCTCTGTTATTGATACTGATGGAAATATCATTAACGTAGGTGAACAGAGACTCGAAACTTTATCAGAAACAATTAGTTCTAAAGTTCAAGCGTACGATTTCTCTACGTACGAAGACATTACAGGTACCGCAAAAGATGATCTTATCTATGGTGATTTAGGCAACGATAAACTGTTTGGGGGTAAAGGTAACGACCAGCTCTTTGGTGGTGCAGGTAAAGATAAACTAGTGGGTGGCAAAGGCAATGATGTTCTCTATGGCGAGCTAGGAGATGATAAATTAAAAGGCGGCAAAGGTGATGATCAACTCTTTGGAGAGGAAGGTAACGATAAACTATTGGGCGGCAAAGGCAATGATACTTTATATGGCGGGGTAGGAGATGATAAATTAAAGGGCGGCAAAGGTGATGATAAACTCTTTGGAGAGGAGGGTAACGATAAGCTGTTTGGAGGTAAAGGTAACGACCAGCTCTTTGGCGGTGAAGGTAACGATAAACTACTGGGTGGCAAAGGCAATGATGCTCTCTATGGCGGACTAGGAGATGATAAATTAAAAGGAGGTAGTGGTGCTGACTTTTTAGAGGGTGATTTAGGTAATGATAGATTAATTGGTGGTAGGGGTGATGACTCATTAGACGGTGGACTAGGTGCTGATTTAATGACACTAGGAGCAGGTTCCGATACAGTGATTGTTGCAGATGCTGATTCTGGTGTTACAGTAGCGACTGCGGATGTTATTACTGACTTCACAACTACTGAGGACACATTATCATTAGGCGTTGCAGGTACAGTCACTAACTATACTGAACTTGATGGTAGTGATGCTGCAAATGCTGTAACACTCTTTGCAGCAGCAGAAACTGCGGCTAACACAGCATTAGATGGTACTGTTACTTACGCTCTAGTATCTGATGGTTTAACAGCCTTAGAAAGCTGGTTATTCATCGATAATGATGCTGACGGCACTGCTGATCAAACTATTGTGCTAACTGGTTTAGCAGTTGGTGGCTTTGAGTTTGGTGATATCGTCGCTTAATCCACTCTAAACCAAGAGGGTTACTTTGGTAACGCTCAACGTTTAAACAAGATTAGAGGATGTAAAAATAATTGTGTAACTGCTCATAATCTATAACCTATTCAAAAGGTATAATTATGAGCAATTACATGGATCACAAAAAACTCCAAGCTATGGCTGAATAATTAGCCAAGCATCTGAAAACACCAGAAGACCTTAGCCAGTTAAGCGCCTTCCTCACCAAATTGACCTTAGAAGCAGCCTTAAAAGGAGAGATGAATCATCCTTGGTTACGTTAAAAACGCCTCTGAAGGTCACCCTGAAGGTCATCACAGCGGTAATCGTCGCAATGTAAAGACCTCAAAAATCATCAAAGGCAATCATGGCGAAATTGAATTAGAGACTCCCCTAGATGATTAGCTGTTCACATTGAACTGGAATCAGTGTTCACCTTCGCCGGAATATGCAGTCAACAAAAAACTATGGCAAACTATTCAACCTCAGCGTCAATATCGTACCCGTAAGGATCCATTACAAGGTCTATTTGAAAAACGTCAAGAATTAGCCCCTCAACATTTTTATCGCTCCAATTGAGAACATTGCAGCGAAGTGTAAAAAATTGGAGGGGACACGGTTAAGGCCTGAACCTGGAAATCAATAAGGAGTCTGTGTAGCTCATTTGCTCTATATCCGATCGGACCTAAGAGCGATGGCGCAAAATCTGAGACCACCATTGGAGTATAAGGGGGAATAATCGGCCGTTATATTTTAAATGTTTCTGGCAAACACCCTGTGCGGAACCGCATGCAGGGTGTTGTGTTACTGAGGGTTAGATACCCGATTAGGCGAACCCTCCGTTCGCACCAATATTCTGACCTGTTATCCATGATGCCTCCTCACTAACAAGGAATAGCACTATACGAGCAATATCTATTGGCTCACCAATACGGCCAAATGCAGACATGCTCGCAAGTCTATTTATAACCTCTTGACTTTTTCCCTCAGTAAAAAGTTCAGTGTTGATTGGCCCTGGTGAAATTGAGTTGACCGTAATGTTTCGAGCGCCAACCTCTTTTGAAAAAACTCTTGTGAGCTGCTCTACCGCACCCTTTGTTGCACTATATGCGCCATATGTTGGTAGCATTAGGCGAGTCGTAGAGCTGGAAAAATTAATAATACGCCCGTCATTCTCAAGCCGTGAAGCTGCTTCGCGAAGTGTATTAAATGTACCTTTCACATTAACAGAAAATATGTGGTCAAAATCATCATCTGTTGTATCTTGAATTGTTTTATACAAAATGGAGCCAGCATTATTAATAAGAATATCTATTTTGCCGAATTGATTAATCGCCGAATCAAACATTAGATTAACTTCTTCAGAATTACTTATGTCTGCCTTTATAGCAATGGCATTGCCACCATTAGCTTTAATTTCAGAGACAACGTTATCTGCTAGTTTTTGATTGCTAGAGTAGTTGATAACTACGCTTGCACCAGCCTCCGCTAGTGTTATTGCTATTTGAGCGCCTATTCCTCGCGACGACCCTGTAACGATAGCAATTTTATTGTTTAGTGATTTCATAACTTACCTTAGTTTAATAAGTGGATTGGACTTGATAGCGGCTAACGATCTTAATCGTGTGCATGTGCGTTAACATAGGGAAGTAACGCCTAAAAAATCATAGCAAGTATATGATTTTAATAAATAAATATTAATTTAAAAACTCTCTGGCTAGACGCGCAGGCCCGTATGCAAAAATAACGAGTCTCTCGTTATTTGTTTTGAGTTAATTTAAGCTATTAGTATTGATGTGATTTTTAAAAATTTATTAGTGTAAATGTAGATAAAAATTATCATTTAAAGTGTCAACGAGCACTATTATAGCGTTTACTGCAGATAATACTCTTTTTATCATCAGTATTTAACCTGTAGATAATTATTGATAATAGCTATAGATGGCCGATACTGCCCATCATTAGGGATCGGTGCCATTTGCACTAAAGCGAACGAAACAATCCAGAGTCGCTTTCACGCTCAGTGGCAGGAAATGAAAAATAGCGGCCATTAATATTAGAAATTAATGCCTTTAGCAGGTGATTGTTGTTGTTGCGAAGCAGCGCAGACAATTCGCTGTGCCTAAACTTGTTAATACGATTACATTGCCACCTTGAAAATACTGGGTGACAGTTTGTTGTTAATTTACATAATGTTAACTGACTTTTTTAGCCGGTTCTTGTTTTTTGTGACCACTACACAGCTTGTTATTTAGTGCCATGTGAAACACATGGGATTGTTTTTTTTACCTTTACGGTTTTTTGGCTCCCCTTAACTGACTTACAGCCTTATCGTAACTGTAGAACCCTTCTAACGAATCATTATTCGCATTAGCGACTGAATGCACTTTATTTGCTATTAATGAGTCTGCAAAATCGAGCGCTTTACCTTTTATTTTCACCGAGCTTTCGAAGTCTTGTAATGCTGACCAAATAACTTGATTACTTTCAAAATATATACCATTGTCGCTCATCAAACTATGCAAAACTTCACACACTTGTTCTTTCGATAAGGAATATCTTTTCCCTGTTAGCGTCCAGATTGTCTCAGCTAGAACAACATCCGTCACAAGCACCTTATTTTTTTCGATCAAATTCTTCGCTTTTTTATATTGCAAGGCATCATCGGCCAACAAGTAACGCAATAAAACATTAGTATCGATTGCAATCATTCAAACTGGCCCTGTAATGACTGCTCATCAGTTAGGCTGGTATTAGGCACAGTGTTTTTTAAAATTCCAGCCGCTGCATTTTGCGTTTTTTTAATAATATTTATTTGGTTCCCATGTCTGAATATTTCTACATCATCACCTGCATGAATACCCAGAGCATTACAATCTGTGATCGGTAAAGTGATTTGTCTTTTGGCGCTTAATTTAGGCATATCCCACCTTGTTAATCTTTATTTTAGAGTTATAGTAAAGATACTATTCGTCTCTACTATTGTCAATAAGTAAAGATTTAGGTTTGTGTTTAAGCTCTCCATATCGCTTCCATACTAAATTATGAAAGCGCGAGAATTTTTTCATTCGCATGATCTGCGCACAAATAGTTTCACTCCAAAGAGAGGGCGCACCTGTCTCGATAAGTGCTGTAATTTTCGCGCGTCGATGAATGGTCTTGTCCGTATTACTCGCTTTGTTTTCTTTTCTTGGTCTACCACGTTTCTTTTGGGGTTTAGCTAATAAGTCACCCGTACTACTATCGTGCTGATCTTTCATAGTATGCTTTTTAATTTATGAAACTTAAAATATATATAGTTAAGCATAAAAATATACCCTATTAAAAGTTTCCGAAACGATTAATGCGTTTATATAAGAATCTTTCCCTTTTCAGTAAAAACACACTACAATACTGTGTTTATATACAGCACTCGGTGATGCCTATGTTACGTTTTATTCCTCTAAAAGCTCAAGCGGGGTTCACGGGTTTTGAAAGTCCCGCGACTGAATATACACAAAGCGATTTAGACTTGGGTCAACTGCTAATCGATCACCCAACAGCGACCTATATAGGTTATGCAGAAGGCGACAGTATGGTAGATGCAGGTATTCACTCTGGGGACTTACTCATTATTTCACGCGCTGAAGAGGTCACGAACAATAGTATTATTGTTGCCAATCTCAATGGTGTGTTTGTCGTTAAGCAAGTTGATAAACCCAATCGACGGTTACTCGCTGCGGCTAAGGGTTATATGCCTTACTTGCTGCAAGAAGGTGATGAATTCCAAGTTGAGGGCGTAGTTACACGGTCTATTCGCCTTCACAAGCCATTGAACTTATCGCTGTAATTTACGCGCTCTGTGATGTTAATTCGATGTATGCGAGTTGTGAAAAAGTTTTCGATCTAAGCATAAGACAACGGCCTGTTGTGGTGTTGAACAACAATGACGGCTGTATTTGTGCTGCCTGTGGCATAGCCAAAAAAATGGGTGTCGGTAAAAAGTTTGTACCTTACTTTCAAGTCAAAGATGTTCTTGAAAAAGCCGGTGCAGTCGTCCGCTCAAGCAACTATGAATTGTACGCTGAACTCAGCAGTCGACTAATGGAAACCTGTGCCAGGTTCGCCCCACATTCACACATTTATTCTATCGATGAATGCTTCCTTTTTTATGGCAAACACTCGCCTTATATCCCGCCTGAAGGTTGGCATCAACACGCAACAGACATAAGGCGCAACGTATGGCGGGAAACCCGTTTACCAATTGGTGTCGGCATGGGAGAACCCCGACACTTGTTAGTAATCAGACGGATCTCTCCTAAGAGACCTTGTCCATATTGCCATAATTTGAATTGGCCTTTTTTGAACATGTACATTACTTCAAAACCTTTAATTGTGGCGTAGGCTGTTTTCATGTGACCTGGATTCAAATCTGAAGTGCATCATCTAATCCCGTAGAAAGAGAAGCCAGCTGAAGGTAAGCTTCTATCTTTTTCTCCGGCAAGAGATGTAACGATAATGAGACATTACCAACAGCTGATTTATGAGCAACGATGCCAGATATATGTGCTAAAGAAAAGAGGTTATTCGCAGCGGGAAATTGCAACGTCTATTGGGGTTAGTCAATCCACTGTTAACCGAGAACTGATACGTCATACAGGCGCAAGAGGCTATCGCTATAA
>JAWUWK010000073.1:0-22340 GCA_034111875.1 Gammaproteobacteria bacterium | reverse complement strand
ATGAAACTTGGCTTGAAGTAGCATGCTTTTAAAACCAAGGCGCTTCCAAGCAGCGTTAAAAGTATTATCAATATTGACGTTAGGTTGACTGAGGTAATCAGCCGTAAGCGATGGCAAAACAGAAGTCTTTATGGCAGAATTAATTTGATGTCTGTTGTGGTATTTTTTTTGTCTAGACAACAAGTATTATACTACAAAGAGGCATCAAATTATTTAATATCAACTACTTACTTTCACTTTTGTTCTTTATTTGAATCCCGAAACTTGAGTTATAAGACGTAAAAGTTGTGACTTACAAACAACCCTTGCCAACGAGTATTGATTTCCTTTAAAACGAAAGAGCATTCAGCCATAAGCAGCCTTGAGCCATTAAAAGTTCTCATTCATAATATAGTCACGATCTATCAAGAGATAATTACTTATACTCGTCTTTTTTTACGTCAAAAAATAACTAGCCAGCGGTCAAATTTTATCCTCACTTAACCGAAATTCGGCAGTCAAATCAGCAATAGGCCTCTCCAGTCGCCCATTTCAACCTTGCATTGAATATGCTATTAGTTGCAAAACCAAGCTTATGCTACAGTCTTACGATTGAACATAACCAATAGAGCGAATCAATGATAAAACACACCATCGATGTGATGATTTCTGAAGCTGAAATCAAACAAAAAGTGCTTGAAATGGCTGAGCTAATCCAAGTCCGTTACCAAACCTCTGATAACCTATTAATGGTCGCCTTACTGAGAGGCTCAGCTATTTTTTTGGCTGACTTGTGTCGAGCAGTGAACTTGCCTATGTCAATCGATTTTATGACGGCCTCTAGCTATGGCAATAATACTCAAAGTAGCCGCGAAGTGAAGATTTTGCAGGATTTAAGTGAGGGTATTGAAGGACGAGATGTGATTATTGTCGAAGATATCATTGATACCGGTAACACTTTATCTAAAGTCGTTGAGATGCTAAAGCTGCGCCAACCTAAGTCCCTTAGCTTGTGTACGCTATTAGATAAGCCTTCCCGGCGACAAGTCAGTGTGTATGTTGACTGGGTAGGCTTTAGTATTCCCGATGAGTTTGTTGTTGGTTATGGGATTGATTATGCTCAAAAATATCGAAACTTGCCGTATATTGCAAAAGTTATTCCCACAGACCCCTAGCGAGACGCTTGACCAGCAGTTTGAGTGTACTTTTTACTGGTGATAACGATTGGTATTAGTTGATGCTCACCACAACCGTTCTCTCTAATCGTGCCGAAAAATCATTTCCTGACGGCGTCAACGGCGTTAAATATAGTTTTTTTTTGTTAATAATTTAAGAGAAAATTGCCAACAGGTGTCACTTCGATAGCGGTTTTTTGACGAGCTATCCTTTGAAAAATTAGCTCTATCTTTAAAAGACGTAAATTTCTGCTGATGACCTAGGCAACTAAGTTGGCACATTAATGATGATTACACTAGCAATAATAGAAATAAAGTCACCGCAAATAATGAGCCGCGAACTTTATTTCTCAACTATATTCTCTCAATTGCAATTATCACATGCACCTATGAGTCAAGACGTTTATTACTCAGGCTTTTACACTGCAAGATGGCTCTCTTTCCTTTCAGCGCAACTGATGCTGAGTGAGTGCAATCCAATAGTTTGCGCCCAGTGCCAATATATCATCGTTAAAATCGTAGTGCGGATTATGTAAGCCTTTACCGTCTTCCATGATGCCGTTGCCAATCCATATATAAGCGCCTGGTTTTTCTAATAGCATAAAGGCAAAGTCTTCAGAACCCATGCTGGGAGCTTCATCTAACAGCACATGATCATTTCCAACCAGTTCACGCGTCACCTCAATACACACTTGTGTGTTGGCTTGGTAGTTCTGAGTACAAGGGGCTATTTTTCGGTAATCAAGCGTACCGGTGGCCCCAAAAGCAGTACATATGCTGTCCACACGCTGGCGCATCTGGGTTTCAATTTGTTGCTGCTGCGCTTTTGAAAAACTTCGACAAGTTCCCGATAGCTTGACACTGTCGGGGATAATATTGTAAGCCTCTCCACCGTGCATTTGAGTAATGCTGACCACCCCTGAATGCAGAGGATCGATATTGCGGCTAACGATACTTTGCAGTGCACTAATGAGTTGCCCTGCGACCATAATCGGGTCAGTGCCTAAGTGTGGCATACCAGCATGGCAGCCTTGACCTTTAATAGTGATGTCAAAAAAGTCCATCGCCGCCATTACCGGCCCTGAATGCACGACAAAATTACCTTGCTCTACACCCGGCCAGTTGTGCATGCCATAAACGTCATCGACATTAAACCGTTGAAATAGGCCCTCTTCACACATTCTCTTAGCACCCGCTTCACCTTCTTCTGCGGGTTGAAAAATAAACACTACAGTGCCGGCAAAGTCTCTGTTTTCAGATAAGTACTTAGCAGCGCCCAATAACATGCAAGTGTGTCCATCATGCCCACAGGCATGCATCTTTCCATCATGGCGTGAGCGATGTTGAAATTGGTTCAATTCTTGAAGATTAAGGGCGTCGATATCGGCCCGCAATCCAATACTGCGATTACCGGGCAAGTTTCCTTTTAAACTGGCAACAACCCCAGTAACCGCTAATCCTGTATGTACTTCTAAGCTAAAACTTTTTAATAATCGAGCTACTTTCTCCGCGGTGCGATGCTCTTCGTAAGCCGTTTCAGGGTGTGCGTGGATATCTTGGCGCCACTCGCACATCCGCTTGTGTAATTCACTGTTTGCTGCTATCGATCCCATTATCCTTCCTTCTGTGGGTATATTTAAATCAATGTACTGCGGCCATAGTGCTAATATCCTCACTCTGCTTTGATCGCTGTCTATATTATCAAGCCAATTTATGTCTAAAGGTGCCCTTTAGTAATTTTAACATCCGACACTTCAGCGCTTTATTAACCTGATAGGCGTTGAAAGTACTGGGTCTTATAGCAAGGGGTAATGCGCCACATAACTTAACATGCTAGGCGTATTTTCACCATTGAGATTGTCACCCCTTCTTTTAACTAAACCACATTGTTTTTTACCCAGCCGAATCAAAATACTCTCTGCAAATGTTCTAAACAGCTATAAGACACTTATAATCTAACTGCCAGCAGAAGTATCATGTTTAGTCTCTATTTTTTTACGATTTTTTCGCTCTGCACTGCTACAATTAAACTAGAGATTAATAGATAAATTTCGAATTCAATTTTGAGAACCTTATGCAGAAATTAGAAGCACTTTACTTCCCTTTTTTTATGGCGCTGTTTATGTCATGCGTCATGTCACTGGTACTAACAATTCTGAATATAGGCTTCCCTAGTGATCTATTGTTTAAATGGCTGACGGCCTGGGCCGTGGCTTTTATGGTGGCTTTTCCAGCAGTGATTATTATCGCGCCTATAGTACGTAAAATATGCGTTGCTCTGCAAAAGAATACGCCTAAAAACTAATATGTCAGGATTACACTCTGATTATTAAAATATATTAATTATATTTTTCAATAATCTGGATTATAGCTAGCTTTCTCAGCCGCCAGCCAGCCAGATACCACTCATTTATTCGCCTTTGCCAAAAAGAAATAGCCTTAATAAAATTAAACTATGAGGAGAAAGCGTTATAAGCAATTTTTTAAATGTTTATTGCTCGGGCTAGTACAGCTAAAATAGAGTTGACTCTGATCTTTTAAAACGCATATGAATATAACTAAGACAGCGGGACTTATTTGACTATTCGCAACCTGTTGCTCAAATACGGTCTATATTGCTCGCTGCAGTCAACTGCTCTGTTGATTGTTTTGTGTTAGCTGTCTTGCATTAACCATTTAGCGCTTCGCTAATGCTGTTTAACAACCCAATTTTATTTATCTGCACCTGTAAATCAGCTCTACGACACCAAGGATAGGCCAATGTTTCTGTTATTTGCAAAACCTCTAGCTCCCTAGAGGCACTAAGTACTAACATCTGATGAATTACGATTTGTAATTTCTGCACCTTATTTGGCTCATCAAGTTCCCCAGAAAATCCACTGAAGGTCCATACATAATCACCCGTGCCTACATTTAGCTGGCCCGTTGCTCTATCAGTCATTATCACTAGCCACAGACAGGACAAACGATTTGCCTCTATAGTGATGCTATCTTCAATACAATAAGTGTAAATATTTTCATAGCGTTGAGAAAAGTTCCGAACTAATAATAGCCTAATGGCTGCAAGCCCAAAAGTGTGCGCGGGAAACGATATATTCTCTGACTCCACTTGCATATTTAGCACTGCGTCTTCACAGAATACTTGCTGCAACAAGTGTGGTTTATTCTGATCTTTCGCCCGCACATAGCGGTGAATTAGTTGCTTGAAGTGTTGCTGAAGCCTAACGTCTAAAGTATTTTGATTCATTGTTTTTTCTCTACCTGAAGTGATAGCCCACAGATTTAAAATGCTAGCCCGATAGCCGGTTAATTAAGCACTATAGATAATTCTGAAACCCGCTATATATACAAAAAAATATGACTTACCTTAAACCTGAATCAGTGACTTCACTGCAGCATCAACTGCACGCTATTGATTATACACCGGTTTGAAAAATACCCACTTAACCTAAGGGTGAAGATAAGATTTTTCAATTCCACAGTAAAACCAATTTCATACACTCTATATCCACTTTGAAGTCACGGGATCAGGTTAAAGCCAAAATCACTGCCTGAAAGCACCACAAAACTTAATCCTAACTCTATAAATATTAAGAGACCTTTGTACGATTACTGCGCTCTGTTACAGATCGTTAAAAAAAACTCCAAATCCTTATCTCTAACTATAAACGCCGGTTTTTCGCTTGTTTTTGCTTTCTTTTACCTTCATTCGCTATTTAGTGCAAAGGTCTCTATAACCATTATCTTATCTGTTAGGGATAAAGTCTGATGACAATATATTTAAATACTGATTTTGCATTACACGCCGCCCAAGGTGAAATGAATTAAGGTAAATTAGTCCCCTGTTTTGAAAACCCAGATAGACTAAAAAGAATTATAAATACTTTTAATAATAATGCATTTAATGACTTTTGTGAGCCTACGGATTTTGGTAAAACGCCTATTTTGGCCGTTCACGACAGACACTACATAGATTTTTTGCGTAATATTCACAGCGACTGGTTAACCGCAGGCAACAGCGGTGATGTTATTCCCTATGTTTGGCCAGTACCAGGTCTTAAGCGGATTTCACACGATAACCTCAACGCCTAAGTGAGATATTACGCTTTTTCAAGTGACTCGCCTATGATACAAGGTACTTGGCAATCCGCTTATACTGGAGTTCAATCGGCACTCAGCGCACTGGACCTATCTCACTGTAAAAGGAGCTAGAGTAGCCTTTAGTTCATCTCGCCAATCGGGTCTTCATGCTCACGAAGCTAGTTATAGTGGCTTCTGTTTTCTTAATAATGCCGCTATTAGTGCCCAGCAAGCGCTGAACGAAGGGTCAAATAAAGTGGCTATTCTCGATGTTGATTTCCATCATGGCAACGGTACCCAAGCTATTTTTACCAACGCTGTGATGTTTTAACGGTATCTATTCACGGCGACCCTAAGAGTAACTTCCCCTATTACTTGGGATTTTCTGATAAAATAAGCGCGGGGCTTAGCGAAGGTTTAAATCTAAACTTGCCGCTCGCTGATGGCAGTGATATGCAGCAGTGGTGCAAGTCCTTCGAGATTGCCGCCAACAAGATTAGTGAATTTGATGCTAATCTGTTGATTATCCCCTTAGGCGTAGACACCTTTGAGCATGATCCTATTTCTAGTTTCAAAATTAAGACAGCAGATTATCTCACCATGGGTACGCTAATTGCTAAGTTACAGCTACCGTGTGTCTTTGTAATGGAAGGCGGCTATGATGTTGACCCTATTGGTCAAAATATGCTGAATGTATTAATCGGCTTTTAGGAGCAATAGCCATCGGGTTTTAAATAACCTAGCCGTTATTGACTGAGGTCTATTTAGCGCTTATTAGCAAAATGCCAGCTTGCTCCTACCAAAGTTTAGACTCTGATATAGCTAAAGTTCGAAAGGCGTCATTGGCTCTAAAGCTAAAATGAACGTCACCATCTTCACTCTTAAACTGAGTACTAAAACGGATTTTTAATTTATTCGTGAAGTTTCGCTCATTTCTCGCTTGATGGAAAAATAAATTGAATTCTTTTGCTACAACGCCCTTTCGGGGATCTATTTTGTATTTATAATTTGTTGTTACTCTCTTCACTACTGGCTCATCAGGATCACGAGGATTAAGCCCTACCACCAGCGCTTTATCTACCGTGCCAAATTCATTAGCATGGCGACGTAAATCAATGAAATAAATACCACTGCCAATGGGAAAACGCCCCATCATTGCCAGTAAAGTGTCCGTATAGAGCAAATTGAGCTTTTTCTCACCGGATTGTTTTTGCATCATATCATAGGCTTTAATATGTAACTCTTTATCAACCAACGTTTTAACTGACAGTATAAAGGATGAATACACTCTGCACACTTGCAATAGATCCTCAATCTCACGAGGAGTATTAATCTGCGGATCCATCACATCTTTGATAAAGGTAAAACGCTCCGCTTGCTTCATTAGTGCAGTGCGCTCTGCCTTCTTCAACTCTTTCTCTGTTAACTCGCCAATACGCTTTTCTCTATCTGCAGCTGAAAGCTGATCCCCTGTCTTTAACTTGCTTTGGATGACCGCTATTTTCTTTTCTACTGCTAAGTTTAACGCCTTGTTATCGATCTCCACGGCGCCGACACCGTAATGATGGAACTCTTTAGCGCTAATATCACTGGACTTAAGTAATTCTTTACGGTTTTGTTGATCGAGAAGATTATTTTCTCCAGCCCTATCAAGTATTTCCAATGAGTTAGGTGAATAAAAACCCATTTCTTTAAGGTAAATAATTTCAACAAAAATTTTCTGTAACTCAAGTAATGTGTCAGCTTTAGCTTGTTCACCATCTGTCGAGTAAGTGTTAAGTAAATCGGCCAAATAGAGGGACTTGAAGGTAACATCATTGTTTACTAATTTTTCTATTAGCAATGATATAAGAGCGGTTTGATACATAGGCCGCAACATCTTACTCATTTCCAAACGACTATTAAATTTTGTATCAAACTTATCGACGGGGTAATTGAGTAAAATAGTCCCTAGAACAATTTCAAAATGTCTGCGGCTATTTTTGGTATTAATCAATATATCAATGATATTATCTAATATAGCTCGGTTGCCTTGTTGATGTGGCTGAATTTTTTTATCTAGTTTTTCTTTTTCAATGCGTAGTTCTCTAATTGCAAAACTATTTGGATCACGTTTAGTTTGCAGCAAAATTTTCGAGTCTAGGTTGGTCGATTCAATGTGCTTTTGGTCAATTTTTGAGTGATAGAACTCTGACACCCGATCCACCAGCAGATAAGTAAATTTCTCAACATTGATGAGTTGTCTGGTCATGGTTTTTCCAGACATTAATATTGATAGGGGTATTTCTGTGATATCACTAATTAAATTCAAAGTAAATCCTATACAGTATGTCGTGCAACCGGAAACTGGACTTTAACTACCTTCACATTTTTTAAAAGAATATGCAAACCAAAATCCAGCCGAGATATAAATCATGATCTATGATAAATCAGTAGGTTATATACCAATAATACTTGAAAATACAGATCCTGATGATAACGTAGTCTGTGCTGGATGCTAGCGCTGTAATGATGAACACTCGGTGAGCAGTGAGGATTTATAATTAGACTTAAATAAGTTTCAGTTAGCGCTACGGCATTGCAATAGCATTAAAAAAACTTGAAATCTATAGAGATAACAGCATCCCCGAGGTTAAATTAACCTTAGGGAATACACAAACGCTAGTTTAATCTTCGCGTTCTGTTGTTTCAAGTAAATGGTATCCGAATTGGGTTTTAACGGGGCCATGTACTACATTTAACTCTTGTTCGAAAACAACTTGATCAAATTCAGGTACCATTTGGCCTTTGCTAAAAGAACCTAAATCTCCACCACTGCGACCAGAAGGGCAAGAAGAATGTTCTTTTGCCATATCTGCAAAACTCGCACCTGCTGCTATTTGATCTTTAATTTCATTGCATTTTTCTTCAGTTGCTACTAATAAATGACGCGCGCTTGCAGTAGGCATAATATTCAATCCTGTATTGAGGTGTCAGTGCAAATAATTGCAGAATGACAATTTTCGACTGTATTTGAGTATAAAAATGGAGGCGAATCATAACTATCTAGTAAAAAAAAAGCTATATTTTTTATCTTACAACGGCCAACTAAATGAAACATTTGTTTTATCAACCAAGCTTTCGCAAAAATTATTTTAGGTTAATCTAAATTCGCTTACAAAGCGCTACACATTAGGTCATTAGCGAACAAGTCAAAAAATATTTTCCGTGGATAAAAAACCTTAAAATACAGGTGAATAGCGAGCATTCTGACACACTCAACCAACCCATGGGTTCAGCGTTTAAACTTAATTTTTACAAGTCGTTACCTTGAGAGCGTTTTGAATTGTCGCTAGCCCTTAGTAGATTAAGTTAATAACACTGATTAATACTACCAGAAATAAGACGGACATTACGCCTCCCGCGCGGATAAAATCTATTACTTTGTAACCGCCAGGCCCCATTATTAACGCATTAACTTGGTGCGTTGGAATCAAAAAGGCATTAGAAGTCGCCAGCGCGACAATTAAGGCAAAGACCGCAGGATTACCCCCTGCACCTATGGCTATATTAATAGCTAAAGGCACCAGCAATACAGTGGCCCCTACATTGGACATGACAAGGGAAAAAAAGGTGGCTAACAGCGCAACGGCTAACTGTAAGCCCCAAATCGGCACACCGTCGAGCACGATTAAGGTATTATTGGCAATCCACGCCGCGGTGCCACTGGTTTCTACGGCCATACCTAAAGGAATTAAACTGGCTAATAGAAACACTGTCTTCCAACTAACAGCTTTATAGGCTTCATCAATACTGATCACGTTTGTCAATACCATGCCTAAAGCACCTGTTAATAGCGCAATCGATAAGCGTACCTCTGTGAACAACACCATGCCGATAGCGACCGTAAAGAAAGTCAGTGCCCAACCGACTTTATGCGGGCGCAGTTCTTCAATCGGGTAGTCTTTGTTCACCACAATATAGTTTCTATTACCTTCTAATCTTGAAAGCGCCTCCCATGTGGTATGACAAATTAAGGTATCGCCTGCCTGAAATGCAATGGCGCGGACATTATCACCTGCCTGGGTTGTTTTACCCGCACGGTGCAACCCCATTAACGACATTCCAGTGGTGTTGCGCAAACGCATATCAATGGCCGATTTACCGATCAACTTTGAACCCGGCGGCACAACGACTTCTGCGATTCCCGCTTTTTGTGCGCTCAGTGCCTCGGCAAACGAATCCATTTCAGGACGCAACAGCAAGGTGAATTTATTGCAAAAAGCACTGAGTTGAGCCGGTGTTCCCATCACACCTAGAACAGTGTTTGATTCTATGCCAACATTTCTGTCTAATCCGCCGGGACCAATGCGTAAACTTCCGTTGGGGAATTGAGCGGCGATGACTCTCACCCCATTTGGCGATTCAATCGACTCTAAGCTAGAGCTGACTAAATCACTGTTGGACGGAACCAATACTTCTATCAATCCGTAATCTAATCCATAGGTCTCTTTAAAATATGCCATAGGCGAGGATGTTTCAACTTCTTGCACTGCGGCTTTTGGTAAGACAAAGCGTCCCAAGACAACAAAGTACAAAATACCCACTATAATTAAGCAAATGCCTATAGGTGTTACTGAGAATAAGCCCCACATCTGCATTTGTTGGGTTTCAGGCAAGGTTAAATTTGACGCTATGATTAAATCATTCAGTAAAATTAGCGGACTTGAGCCTATCATCGTCATCGTACCACCGAGAATAGCGCAAAATCCCATCGGCATAAGCAACCGACTAAGGGGTAAGTTTGCTCTTACACTGATGCGACTCACCACAGGAATGAACAATGCGGCGGCGCCCACATTCTGCATAAAACTAGAGATGACTGCGACAGTCCCGGAAATTATCGGAATAATGCGCTTTTCTGAAGTACCGCCGACCTTTAGAATAGTTTGCGCCACTGAGCCCATTAGACCCGTTTTATCTAAACCGGCACCGATAACCATCACCGCTATAATAGAAATGACGGCATTTGACGAGAAACCAACAAACAATTTCTGAGGGTCGACTAGCCCCTGCTCGAGACCTATAAAAGGGGCGAGTACAGAGGTTAAACCGAGAAAAACCATGACCGCGATGGCCGCTATATCAATTCTCACTATTTCAAATGCGAAAAGATAAATCGTCATGAGTAAGACACTGACCACCCAGGCTATTTGCACATTAGGCACCACAAAACTTACGGAAATTGCCAGCAACAAAAAGAAAACGCCACTGGCTAATTTCTTAATGACATCGTGCTTATCTGGAGAAAACGCTAACGGCGGTGTGGTAATCTGGCTGGTTTCGAGAGATTGTTGATTGTCGACAGAAGGCGCTACAACTGCTTTTGTTTCTGACATTTATAATAAACCTGAGTAAGTGTAACAAGAGATAGGAGACAAAACTAAGACCTTAACCTGAATCAGTGACTTCACTGCAGCATCCAATACAAGCTCTTGATTCTACATTGCTTAGAAAAATACCCACTTAACCTACCAGTGAAGCTAAGATTTTTCAATTCTACTGTAAAACCAATATCATGCACTCTATATCCACTTTGAAGTCAGAGAATCAGGCTTAAGTTATCGAAGGTAACTAAGTATAAACTCGATACTATTAGTATTTATAACTACTATTGCAGTCTATGCAGTTTGCACTGTTGTTTAAAACGAAATAAACTGCACATCATGTTCAATTATTCTAATCTTGAATTTTTACCCCCCCTAATTAGGTAGCCCCTCGATGGATACTTTGCTTTTAAAGACATTTTTAGAGGTTACCCGCACTCGGCATTTCGCCAAAGCCGCTGAAAATTTACATGTTGCGCCTTCTACTGTGAGCACTCGAATTCGTCTGTTAGAACAGTCGATGGGCTTGAGTTTACTCATACGTAACCATCAACAAGTTAATATAACGCCTGCTGGCGAGCGTCTTTTGAAACATGCGAGACTTATTTTAAGCGCTTGGGATAGAGCTTATGAAGATGTGGCATTGTCTGAACGCTTGAAAAAGCGTTTAGTCATCGCCGGCCCCTCAAGTTTATGGGACATTTTCTTGCAGAGCTGGTTAACTACAGTCTATCAAGACAAGCCTAGTATTGGCTTACGCGCTGAAGAAAGTAGTCCTTTGCGAGTTGTAGAAAAGCTAGATCGCGGCTTAATAGACATTGGCTTTCTCTACGGGCAGCAAAAAATTCAAGATATGAATATTAGTCAAGTACAAGATATACAATTAGTACTAGTTTCAAATTTAGCCAATGAGAAGGCACAAACGGTCATGTCAGAAGGTTATATTCGAGTGGAATGGGGGACTACATTCAATGTTTTACATGAATTTCACTTTATCGATCGCCCTTTAGCTGCCGTGAGAGTAAATAGCGCAAGAATAGCGTTAGACTTAATGCTCAATGTTGGCGGCGCCGCCTACCTGCCCAAAAAAATGCTCCAGAGCTATATTCAGAATAAGCAGCTGTTTAAAGTAGAAGATGCACCAGAGATACCGATGCAGGCATTTGCCGCCTACTCATTACACGGCGAAAATACGACTCTGATTGAGGATATTTTACAACTGATCAAAAACTAAGCAGTCTTTGATCAAGCCGACAATAAATAAGAGAACTAACCAACAAAGATATGCTGCATAATTAACGGTATATTTTGTTAGCCCAGAGGGTTAATCCATTACCAACGCTACCAAAGTGATCACCATCTATAACCTCAATATCACCTATGTATTGGTTTACTGCTTGTCTGATAACGGGTGACTTAGCCGAACCTCCTGTGATGTAGATCAAATCCGGTTTTACGCCCGCTTGTGCTATCGCCTCTTGCATTAATTTTAGTATGTGTTGCAAAGGTCTTTGCACGGCACTGCGCAGTTGTTGAAGGTTTGCCGTGCAAGATAATTTATTTTCTATGTACTCCAAATTGATCTCTACCTGAGTGGCATTCGACAATTTTATTTTAGCTTGCTCAGCACTGCTGACCAGTTGTTGGTTTAGTTTATTGTCTCGTAAATTGATGAAGCGCTTAAATAATTCAGGCTCAGACGTATCCCTTAATAATTGAGTGAGTAATAAACTTGTTGACAGTTTACTGAACTCAATTTGAGCGCCCACATCATTGGTATTAATAGCCTGCCAAAATACTTGAGGAGGAATAGGCAAACCACTCTTTAAGGTTGAGCGCATGCCCAATAAAGGCATTAATGTTTTAGCGGCTATTTGAATATCAAAATCATTGCCACCAATGCGCTCTCCCGTATGACCCATAAAATCCGTTGTTCGGTCGGTTTTTTTAAGATGATCAGGTCCCATGCAAACCATAGCGCAATCACTTGTACCTCCGCCTATATCAACGACTAATACTTTTTTATTTGCATTGAGTTGCCTCTCAAAGTCAAGACCCGCAGCAATAGGTTCATATAAAAATTCTACCTGTTTAAAGCCCGCTCTTTTTGCCGCGACTTCTAATATGGCTAATGCCTGTTGATTACTTTTTTGGGCATTAACACCTTGGAAGTTAACCGGTCTACCAATCACAGTGTCGGTTAATTCTTCGCCTGTTGTCAGCTCGGCACGCTTTTTAATATGCATCATCATGACACAGACAATGTCTTCAAAGAAATGGATGAATTCAGCCCTAACACCACTGGCACCTAGAAATGATTTAGCGGACTTTACAAAATAACCTTCCCCTGGGTTTTTAAAGTAATGGGAAAAAGCCTCTCGACCGAAATACAAACTCTGCTCATCTTTGGAGAGACTTTCCTCAAGGCGAAAGTTCGCTGCCAATCTAAGATTCGCCGCCCTTGACTGGCTGTATGCTCGCTGCTTTTGTGAACAGACTATTTGCTGTGCAACTTGTTCGCTGATTAAATCTCGACCTAACGCATAGACAGTGGAAGGTAAAAAACCTTGATCATTTTCTAACGCTAGCAAGCAAGTTTTCTGTGAAATCGGATCAATAATGCCTATCGCGCAGTTAGATGTACCGTAATCAAATCCTGAGAGCATGCTCACCTCTTAAAATATAATTGAATAACTGACCAATCTGATTCTACACAGCATTTACTGACATCTCTTTTTAATCAACATAAGGCATGCAATTAGGCAGGTGACTTGTTAAAGAGTGAGGTGAACGAGTAAAGAGCGGCACAGATCAAGCTAGCAGTTACAATCTTGGCTAAAAAAGCGCTGAAAAATAGCATATCAGTGGACTTATCTTCTAGATAAATAACACCTTTTTGAATGATTTTAAAATGGGATGGCATTAGCGCTCGACCTTGGGCTGTTTCCGAGGTAGTTTAGCTGCTCAATTAATTAAACGTGGTTATACCCAGACGGAGAGAAAATGCAAAGCCTAACGCTGCAGCCTATCACTTTGGTTAATGGAAGAGTTCAGATTCCAGGTTCCAAAAGCTTATCTAATCGGATTTTACTGTTATCGGCCCTCGCCGAAGGTGAAACGACCATTAGCAATTTATTGGATAGTGATGATATTCGCAGGATGCTTGAGTCTCTCACGCACTTAGGCGTCAGCTACCAATTAAGTGATGATAGGACGCGTTGCACAGTTCAAGGTTTAGGGGCAAATTTCAATCCACAAAACACGCACTTGTTTTTAGGTAATGCAGGTACTGCCATGCGCCCCTTAACCGCTGTCTTGTCTGCCGGCGTTGGCGATTTTGAGTTGACAGGTGAACCGAGGATGTACGAGAGACCTATCGGTGATTTGGTTGATGCACTGCGTCAACTCGGCGCTGATATTCACTATCTTAAAGATCAAGGTTACCCTCCCCTGCGTATCATCGGCACTGGACTTAATGGCGGAAAAGTGACCATTAAGGGCAGTATTTCCAGTCAATTTTTAACCGCTTTATTAATGGCAGCGCCATTTGCCAAAGGTGATCTACAGATTGAAGTGCAAGGTGAGTTAGTCTCAAAGCCCTACATTGATATTACCTTAGATATCATGGGCTCTTTTGGGATTGAGGTTAACAATGATAATTACCAACGCTTTCATATAAAAGCCGGACAATCCTATCATTCGCCAACGCAAATAATGGTCGAGGGAGACGCCTCTTCCGCCTCTTATTTCTTGGCAGCTGCCGCTATCAAAGGCGGCACTGTCAGAGTTGATGGGGTCGGTAGCAAGAGTGTTCAAGGTGACAAAGAGTTCGCAAAAGTGCTTGAGAAAATGGGCGCCAGGGTGCATTACGGTGAGACTTACATCCAAGTGTCTCGCGATCTTGCATTAACCGCCGTCGATCTCGACTTAAACCACATACCCGACGCTGCAATGACAATAGCAACCACCGCCCTTTTCGCCAGAGGCACCACCGCTATTCGAAATATTTACAATTGGCGGGTAAAAGAGACCGATCGCATCACTGCGATGGTCACGGAGTTGCGCAAAGTCGGTGCAACAGTGGTTGAAGGGGATGATTTTATTGAAATAACGCCTCCAGATAAGATTATACACGCCGCTATCGATACTTACGATGACCATAGAATGGCAATGTGTTTCGCCTTAGTTGCCCTGAGTGATACAGCAGTGACTATCAATGATCCTGGATGCACAGCTAAAACCCTACCTCAGTTTTTTGAATTATTTGCAAGTATTAGCCAGTAGTTATCTGAGGGATAAACGTGAGTGCTACTTAAGTCGCGAATAAGTCCCCCAATATTCCCTGTGGATAACTAAGCGGTTAAATCCGCGAGAGAATCCAAAGTGAATGGCTAGTCCTTTACGAGCATTCTGAGATAGGAGTTAATCGCTTAGATACCCGCCCTACGTGACGTTGTAGACTTGCTCCCTCCTTCCCTAGCTCACTGTCAGGCTTTGGTCACACAAAGGACTATCCTCTGTTATTTAATGGCAGAGGCTCTAAGGCAACTCTGTAGCTGATCTCCCCAGCAATTTATAAAGCCATCGCTCTCTCATTATCCATTACGGCCGAGATATCCAACCCAGACAGCCTCGCTTTTGATAGCATCCTGATGTCGTGATTTAAAAGTGGATATAAAATGAAATTGAAAAACTTTAGCTTCAACCTACCCGACAGCGTTGATTGAATCATTGACGCAGTAAAAAAGCGCTCATGTCGGTATCAGCCAGGTATAATATTGCATTACAACTGGTTTTTCTTATCAAGAAAACGTCACTCGGCCCAAGTTCACAATTGTCAACCCCGCCATAAATAATAAGCTTTAGCGTTAAACTAAGCTGTATCCTGAGACGTATTAAAGAAGTGATGAATAGCCATTCTCAACCTGATTAAATTTTCGAGTGATCTGTGCGAACATTTTACACAACCAAAAAAGCCCTTTAAGCGAGTGCCTAAAGGGCTTTTAATTGTTGGATATTTTCTAGATTTTTAGATTTCTATAAACGTTTAATTTCCGCTGAGTCTTGTACTTGTTGCACAAAAGTTTGGTAAGTTTGATTGCCAAGTCGTGCTGCAAGAGCATTCTGAATTGCCTGCATTTCATTTACCGGTATCTTACTGATATCGGCTACATTGACTTTATCAACGATAATGATCGCTAAACTATTATCAGTCATTGTCACAGTATCAACCGACACTTTCCCCTCTTTAGGATGGGCTAAAGTAAATGCCTTTCGAACAACTTCTGCAGGGACTTGGCCGCTGATACGACTAGTCGCCAGATGCGTTAATAGGACAAAGTCTGCGGCTACAGCGCTTGCATCACCTGACTTTTTAATTTCAGCGACTGCCACTTTAGCACGCTCTTGTAATTGCTCAGAGGCTTTTCGAGTGAGTAATTGATCTTTTAGATCTTGCTCAACTTCAGCAAACGTCAGTGCTCTAACAGAGAAGTGCTCTTTAACCCGGATAACAACCGCATTAGCGCTATCAATTTCAATGGGTGAACTGTTGAGGTTATCATTCACTAATTCATCAGTGAAGGCGGCACGTATCACTTTTGAATTTTGTGACATAACCTCGTTACCGCCCGCTTTAGAAAAGGCTTGGAGGGTTTTAATCTCTAAGCTGAGTTCTGCTGCGAGGTCCCGCAAGTCGCCACTGATAAAGGCCAAGTCAGTAAGCTTTTCTAATTTTTCTAAGTACAACTGTTCGGCTTTAATTACCGTCAATTCACTTATAATGCCAGCTTTAGCTTGTGCTATGGACGGCGCCTTAGTCTTGATCACCTCGAGTACTTTCAACAAATGATAACCGCTCTCCGATTGAACTGGGGAAGATACATTTCCCAACGCTAGTGCGTAGAGCTCGTCTTCAATAGAAGCTTCAAACGTGCCTCTTACGACAACACCTAAGTCGCCGCCATTTTCTGCACTACCAAAATCGTTAGATGTCTCTTTAGCAACCGTTGCAAAATCTTCACCTGCATCGATTCTCGCTTTGATGGCCTCTATCTTTGCCAATGCCGCAGCATCACCAATGTTGTCGTTAACTTCTATTAAAATATGCGCTGCTTGACGCTGTTCCTTAGCTTCAAAGCCTGCGAGAATTTGATCGTATTGGGTATTGATCTCCTCTTCACTGACTTGAATATTTTGACTAACTGAATCTAAACTCAGTTGCACGTAATCAACGGACACTTGTTCAGTGGTATTTAAAGTGTTTTTTCGGGCTTCGTATTCAGTCTTAACTTCTGTTTCGGACACACTAGTCTGTGCACGAACTGTGGCGATAGGCATTGCAAAATAACGAATATCTCGAGTTTGTCTATCTAATGCCGCCGCCTGCTTAACAGATGTAGGCAATACGTAACTTGAGAGCGCTAAACCTGCGCGTTGCTGGCTAATTAACTGAGATTTGCGCACTGACTCGCGATACGTTAGACGCGTAAATCCAACGTTTCTGATCGCTAAATCGAACTGCGCTACGTTGAAGCGGCCCTCTACTTGAAATGCTGGGGTATTGGTTATAATTTCATCTATCATTTTCTCTGAAACGTGCATGTCATTGTCAGTAGCTTCAACTAATAATGCTTTTTCTTGGATTAGTGAATCTAACACCATTGCGGTTAATAAGTTATCATCTAAACTTGAAGGATCTGCATTGTCACCCATGCGTGCCAATATTGAACGCCGTTGCATTTGAGTGGCTTGATAGAGATCTCGCTCTGAAATTTCTTCTCCGTTAACCGTTGCTGGAGCGTTAGATCCCTGAGTTAACCCTACTAAAGAATCGACCCCAAATAAAGCAAAAGTTAAGACTATAAAACCCACAATAACTTTGGCAACGATACCTTTAGAGTTATCTCTAATGCCCTGTAGCATGACTACACCTCAAAAAAAAGAAATAAACAACAGATAAACCATCATTTTTAATAAAGAATAATTAGCTATCAGAAAATCGTCTATTTACTTACATATCTAAAAAAAAAGGCGTATTCAATTGAATACGCCTATCTAATATAAATTAACCAGCTTCAGCTTTATGAACACTCATTAACTCGTATTTGGCGGAATGGACGGGACTCGAACCCGCGACCCCCTGCGTGACAGGCAGGTATTCTAACCAACTGAACTACCACTCCAAATCTATTATTTGTTCACTGCATCTTTTAAAGCTTTACCTGGCTTAAAAGTCGGTAAAGTAGCAGCTTTAATCTCAATAGGCTCACCCGATTGTGGATTACGACCTGTACGTGCTGCACGCTCTTTGACAGAGAATGTACCAAAACCTACTAATGCAACAGATTCACCTTTGGTTAAAGTGTCCGTTACCGCTGCCATTGTTGCATCTAGAGCGCGTCCTGCTGCGGCTTTAGGAATGTCAGCAGATGCTGCAATTGCGTCAATTAATTCAGACTTGTTCACAGTGTTCCCCTTTTTGTATATTCGAGTCAATTATCAATTATTATGTTATTAGGTATTTTGTGCTCAGCATAAATACTAAGACACGTTATACCAACTCAGAGAAAGGAGTGTCAAGCTCTGAACCCCTTATTCTAGCTAGTTTTCAGATCAGTGAGTATTTACTTGACCTGTTTGTGCCTTTGCCACATCTTGATCTGTTGTTAGTGTTTTTTTTGTGCTAGGAGATAGCGGTTTGGGTGCCCTAGTCAATGCGATATCCAAAACTTCATCAATCCATTTCACAGGGATGATTTTAAGATCAGCTTTGATGTTATCTGGAATCTCTTTGAGGTCTTTCTCATTTTCATGGGGAATAATCACTGTTTTTATGCCGCCGCGATGGGCAGCCAGTAATTTCTCTTTCAGTCCGCCGATAGGGAGCACTTGACCACGTAAGGTAATTTCACCGGTCATTGCCACATCGGCCGCCACTGGTATTTCAGTCAACGCAGATACAAGAGCAGTGCACATACCAATACCTGCGCTAGGCCCGTCTTTGGGCGTCGCTCCCTCTGGCACATGGATATGCACATCTTGTTTCTCATGAAATTCTGATTTTATGCCGAGCACGTCCGCCCGAGCGCGAACGACCGTCATGGCTGCTTGAATCGACTCTTTCATCACATCGCCTAAAGAGCCGGTAGTCACTTGCCGACCTTTACCAGGCACGACCGATGCTTCAATACTTAACAACTCTCCACCGACGGAAGTCCAAGCCAAACCTGTCACTTGGCCTACTAAGTTTTCCTTTTCAGACAATCCGAAGCTAAACTTCCTAACACCGCTGTACTCTGCCATATTAGACGAGTCGACAACAAAACCTTTGGCTATCTTTTTAAGTGCTAAATCTTTTACCGATTTACGGCAAATTTTGGCTATCTCACGCTCAAGTGAACGCACACCCGCCTCACGCGTATAATAATGAATTATATCAACGATTGCCTCAGGCTCAATGACTAATTCAGTGTCTTTTAAGCCGTGTTGCTTAAGCTGTTTAGGCAACAAATACTTAGTGGCTATGTTTAACTTCTCGTCTTCTGTGTAGCCCGGAATACGGATCAATTCCATACGATCCAAAAGTGGCCCCGGAATATTCATTGTATTGGCGGTACACACAAACATTACATCTGATAAGTCGTAATCCACTTCTAAGTAGTGATCATTAAAATTTGCATTTTGTTCAGGATCCAATACTTCTAGCAACGCAGATGAAGGGTCTCCTCTAGAGTCCATACCCATTTTGTCAATTTCATCGAGTAAAAACAGCGGATTTTTAGACCCCACTTTACCCATTTTCTGAATTATTTTACCCGGTAGTGAGCCTATATAAGTACGTCGATGCCCGCGCACTTCAGCCTCATCTCTGACGCCACCAAGTGCCATACGTACATATTTACGGTTGGTTGCTCTGGCAATTGATTTACCCAAAGATGTTTTACCAACACCTGGTGGTCCCACGAGACATAGAATAGGCCCTTTGAGTTTTTTAACCCTTTGCTGCACAGCCAAATACTCAATAATTCGCTCTTTGACTTCTTCTAATCCAAAATGATCTTGGTTGAGTATTTTTTCAGCAAGACTCATGTCATTACGTAACTTTGAACGCTTAGTCCAAGGCACTTTTAACATCCAATCTATATAGCTACGTACAACGGTCGCTTCCGCAGACATTGGCGACATCATTTTTAATTTATTGAACTCGGCAATGGTTTTTTCTTTAGCTTCTTTAGGCATACCGGCCTGTTCAATTTTCTCTTTTAGCTCATCAATATCATTACTTACATTGCCATCAATGTCGCCCAACTCTTTTTGAATAGCTTTCATTTGCTCATTCAAATAGTATTCACGTTGGCTTTTTTCCATCTGTTTTTTAACCCGGCCGCGAATACGTTTTTCGACTTCGACCAAATCGATTTCTACCTCCATCAATGACATCAAATGCTCGAGACGCAGACTGTCGTCAAGCATCTCCAATATTTTTTGTTTCTCTGGCAATTTCAAGGACATGTGCGCAGCAATTGTGTCGGCTAAGCGCCCAATTTCATCAATGTTTTGCAGGGATGTTAACACTTCCGACGGTATCTTTTTATTCACTTGAACAAAACGTTCAAACTGCTGTAGGGCAGTTCGCTTATAGATTTCAGTTTCAGAGGTTTGTGACGGCATAATCGCCAATACTTCAATTTCAGCAGTGAAGTAACTTTCAGTTTCAAGCACCGTATCAACTTTCGCTCTAAAGTCGCCTTCAACTAGCACTTTCACTGTACCGTCCGGCAGCTTTAACATTTGCAGAATGCTGGCAACTGTACCGATTGAAAATAAGTCTTTGGCACTAGGTTCGTCATCTGATGCTCTACGTTGCGCGAGCAGTAAAATTTCCTTACTGCCTTGCATTGCCTCTTCCAGTGCTTCTATGGATTTTTCTCGCCCCACAAACAAAGGGATTACCATATGCGGATAAACTACAACATCGCGCAGTGGTAATACAGGCATGACAACTTTTTTGTAGTCTATGGGCGCTTCTATCTTATCCATATTGAATTCCTCTTTAGCGTACACCCCACAAAGATGGAGAGGTGCGAAACATAATGTGTGAGATCTATAGGTGCAATCGATCAATACATTTAAGTGATATATTATCTACTAACAATCGCTATTTTTAGCCTTAAATGTAGCTCAAGTATATCAAATTGTATAATCTAAATTAATTTTCAATAGTTATGGGGTTTAAGTTCAAGATTACAACAGCAGACTATTTTTTACCTGAAAATATCTAAAATCTCAGCAGTCAAACCGAGATAACTGCTCAGTTACTGCACGTTAATACTAAGCTGTCATTAGATGAGGTGTATTAATCGCGCGTAACTAAATTAATTTAAAGCCGTTTATCAGTTACTGGTAGTAGGCATTCGTTGTTACTGAATGATCAGTTTCATCTTTGACTGCGACTAAACCTTTCACTTTCTCTATTAATGTTTTCTCAACACCGTCTTTTAAGGTCATATCAACCGCGCTGCAACCTTGGCAGCCACCACCAAACTTTAATACCGCAGTATGCCCATGCTCTTCCTCTATTAAGTCAACTAAGCTAACTTCACCCCCATGAGATGCAAGACCTGGGTTAATCTCAGTGTACAAAATATAGTTTACCTGCTCTTCTAGCGGGCTATCATCAGATACTTTTGGCACTTTAGCGTTCGGTGCTTTAATCGTCAGTTGCCCACCCATACGATCTTGTGCGTAATCTACTGTCGCCTCTTCTAAATAGGCCAAACTGTTTTTCTCAAAATAGAAGCGCAGTTTAGGTAGTTCTAGAATGATATCATCTTCTATTACTTCCTCAGGCTTACAATAAGCTAGACACGTCTCTGCATATGGTGTGCCTGGCTGAGTAACGAACATACGTACCGAAATACCTTCCACTTCCTGCTTTTCTAATAGATCAGCTAAATACTCTTCAGCGCTTCCAGTTACTTCTATATTCATTTAAACACCTTTTTGTAGCAGAGAATCCTGCTCACTACTCGATTCATATCATACAATTGCGCAACATTGGAGACTACGAACAACGGTTATATTGCTTTTTTTAGCCTTTTTAAACAGCCAATTAATTTTTCTTTATTAGAGGCTAGAATACACTTTTTGTATACCCTAGTAAATCAGTCAAGTATATTCTTTAGCGTCTATTATTCTATCGCGATCAAATTGGGACTAATGAGTGACTTTTCAATCACAACTGACAATATTACTGAATCAGTAACTTCTATTTTATCCTGAGGTCTCATGTTCTCAATAATCACCATTAGTTGTCGACTTGCGCTATAACCAGCTCTCTCCTCGATCTTTTTCAATATTGATCTTTAATTAATCTTTTTAGAAACATTATTAATTCATTAAATTAGCCCGCATGTTGCATCAACCAACTACTTGATCAATAGTCTCTTCATTTAAAGCATTGTTTTACAAATTTATTTTAAACCGCCGAGGAGATCTATAACTTAGAGGCTTATTGTACCGCTTAGGCTAATTTCTTGTTTGTTTTTTAATCAGAGCCGAGCAAAAAGCCAAACGCTATACTCGCGCCTCTTTACTCGTGATGTTAAGCAACATAAGTTTTATTCTATCTTTGTACTGAACAATACGCACAGCAATTTTGAATAGTTTTAAGCGTATAGTGCCCATTTCAGCGCGTTCTAATACGGTTCCTTTTAATGTCTCTGATCTAAACTCGTGC
>JAWUWK010000072.1:0-20879 GCA_034111875.1 Gammaproteobacteria bacterium | reverse complement strand
ATGAAACTTGGCTTGAAGTAGCATGCTTTTAAAACCAAGGCGCTTCCAAGCAGCGTTAAAAGTATTATCAATATTGACGTTAGGTTGACTGAGGTAATCAGCCGTAAGCGATGGCAAAACAGAAGTCTTTATGGCAGAATTCATTTGATGTCTCTTGTGGTATTTTGTTTTGTCTAGACAACAAATATTATACTACAAAGAGGCATCAAATTATTTAATATCAACTACTTACTTTCACTTTTGTTCTTTATTTGAATCCCGAAAACTTGAGTTATTACTGAGCGTAGTCATCGTGAAAAGGTCTCATGTAAATAGATATTAGCTTTTGTTCCCTTTTACCTCACCTCTTCAAGCTTGCATTTAACCCATAATTCATGCCGATTTATGATTATTTGTTATCAGTACTTAAACCAAAGTATTGAAGCCAGTCGTGAATAAGCCCTTAAATTTCTCCTGTAAATGCTTAGCGATCCAATATGCGCACTAAATGGTGAGTACTCTAAGCGTTGACATAGGTTACATTGCTGAGTGTCTAGGCTATTCGTATTTTTTGTTAATTGCATACGCCGATTTCCAAGATCTAAACACATGATAACCATTAATCGCCTAACATAATCATCCTGTGTAGTAGGTATATGAAGGCTTTGGCATTGATACCGCTGCAGTGCTCGCATTGTTGGCCTAAACATTGTTGGGGTAATAACTTCTAATTTAACGTCTAACTAATCTAAATAAACTTTTATGATCATTTTATGAACATTTTATGAATAGAATTTCGCCACTTTGTAAAATGCGAGCTATACTAACTTTACATATTTTATCTATCTATAGGCAGTCAGAAAACTTATGCGAGTGAACGAGCGTCGATACATACGCAGCGATAAAATGGGGCAGAGGTCCAGCGGCGACCTGAGCGCTATTGAAAACATTTTAATCAAAAGATATACGCCATTAATGTTTGCGACGGTAATAGGTCTAGTGGTCATGTTTTTGGCTAGCTTATATTTATCAAGTGTCAGTGAAACACAGGCCGCCAATAACCGCATGGCAGCGATGCAACAAACACTGCAGCTGAGTCAGGAGGTAGGACGATTTGTCAATGAAAACAGAAGAGTACTCCGAGAGTTACGCAGTGAACTTTATCGTAATCAACCAATTACCTCACTCCAATTTAGAGACAGTGCTGAAACTATTGCACAAAAATGGTCATATTTAGACTTAGTCACTTGGGCACCTGCTGGGAAAATAAATAATGTTTACCCATTGGGCCTAAATAAACAATTAATGTCTGAAACGCTAGCACCTAGTATTCTTAGCGATCTGAAAGATAGCTCAAAAAATTTATTAATGGTTCTTGAGGGTCGCGAGGGCAAAGTGACTAAATTAACCTTCCACAGCGGCTTGTTTTCCGGGGATGCTGAGGAACCAGACAATGGTGTACTGTCTTTAGTTTCAGACTTTTGGCACTATTTTAAGTCTAGGGCCCTAAATGAAAAAAAGCAGAGACTACCTTTTTCAATTAGCTTACAAGAGACTGACCTGACGTTGTTCGAGTTCGGTGAGCAAACGTTGTTAGTCCCCGAAAATGTGTACAGCGCGCCGATAGCAGTTGCTAATACACAGTGGGTGATTAAAACCTTGATTAAACCCTCAGACTTGCAGATACATGGATTTTTTTGGTTAATTGCCGGAGTTCTCTCAATAGTGTTGTCTCTTTTAAGCTATCGGGTTATTTGTATTTATAAGCAGCGTAGTGTCGATGTGCAGGCGGGAGCTTATCGGGCAAATTTTGATTTGCTCACTGGGTTACCCAACCGCTATCATTTTTCTAGGCGCTTGAGTGAAACAATAGAGAAGGCTAAGCAGGATCAAGCTGATTTCGCGGTGCTTTTTATGGACATAGATAACTTCAAAAAAATGAATGACCAATTAGGACAAGGGGCTGGTGATGCTTTACTCACCACTTTTTCATCAAGGTTAGAATTTGCAGCCAAAAGCACTGATTTAGTGGCACGTATATCTGGAGATGAATTTGTATTCGTTGCCCGTGAAGTGGATGATGTAATTAAAGCTGATTTGTTGGCTGAAAAACTAAAAAAGCTGCTGCAACAGCCAATTGAGTTTGCAGGTCAGCAACACTTTGTAACGGTCAGTATGGGCGTGGCGATGTACCCAATTGACGGGGATAATGTGCCCGCGTTGTTGCATCATTCCGATCAGGCAATGTATGCGGCCAAAAGAGCGGGTAGAAATAGACATTTCTTTTTTAATGAGACAATGCGTGAACAAGCTGAAAGTTATCTGATTATACATCAAGACCTATTAAGAGGATTGGAAGCTGGAGAGTTTGAACTTTACTATCAACCACTACTTAATATAAAAAGTCAGAAAATTGATATATGTGAGGCGCTTATTCGCTGGAATCATCCGCAAAAAGGCTTAGTGATGCCTGATAAATTTATAACAGTTGCAGAGCAAACAGGTGCTATTCGGGAGATAGGCAATTGGGCGTTTAGCCAGGCTTGTCGAGATATAAGAAACTTTAGTGACAGTGATATAAACATCAAAATTGCCATTAACCATTCAATTAGCGAATATTATTCTAACCGTGCGTTTGAACGTTGGAAAGGGATACTCAGAGAAAACTCCGTGACTGGTGATAGGTTTATTTTTGAAATACCTGAAGCCCTGCTAATGGACAAAAAATCGGTACGCATGAATGTAGTGACTGCAATGCGAAAAATGGGGGTTCAGTTTGCGATCGATGATTTTGGAACGGGGCATTCAGCGATTAATTATCTGCGCAATTATCCGGCTGATATATTAAAAATAGATTCTAGTCTGATTCAAGGGATGCAAACAAACGCTAAAGATCGTACGTTAGTAGAGGTGGTCTTGATACTGGCAAAATCCCTAGGCAAAATTGTGGTTGCTGAGGGAGTAGAGGATGATGAAGTCGCCGCGCATTTAAAAGAGCTTGATTGCGATTATTTACAGGGTAATTGGTTGTTAGAACCTAAATCTATCAACCTATTGATTCCTTTTTTGCACCAGCACATGTTCGAGCAAGAATAGCGGCAAAGTGTCTTGGAAAAACCTTGAAATTGTTAAGCACAAAAGCCCCTAGTCAATTGTGCTGATTGTTGATTACTTTTTCCTTTTAAAAGGTGTGGTTCCATCATCAAAGATAACAGCTTTGGCAGTTGCGGGCTTTGCTGCAGATGGCTTCGCTTTTTTAGTCTTACTAGCTTTTTTAGTGGTGGCCAGTTTCTTCGCTATCTTGTTCTTTTTAGTGCCCGCGGCCTTGCCTGATGATTTTAGCTTTTTGGGTCCGCTGTAACTGCCTTCTAGTCCTTGAATTTTTATCTTTTCAAACTTGGTTTTTAGATAGCGCTCAATACTGGCCATTAAATTCCATTCGGTTGGCGATATCAATGATATTGCCGTTCCTTCTTGGCCAGCTCTAGCGGTTCTTCCCGTGCGATGAATGTAGTCATCTCCGCTGCGGGGCATATCTCTATTAATGACTAAATCTATACCTTTAATGTCTATACCGCGGGCCGCAACATCGGTGGCGATGACGATTGATAGCTTGCCAGTTTGTAATAAACTGACCACATGTTTACGCTGCTCTTGAGTGAGGTCGCCATGTAAGACGCCTGCTCTTAGGCCAAATCTTCGCACATAACCGTTGAGTCTTGCAGCTTCAACAATTGTATTGGTGAAAACAATTGCTTTTTCGTAGCTTTGCTTGTGCAAAAGTGAAATAAGTTGTTTGTCTTTTAAGGCGTCATCAGTCGCGGGAATAATTTGGTGGATTATTTTTTGATGCGCTTGACGGTGACTATCCAATGTATGAATAGTGGGGTCAGATAAGCTGGACTTCATAAATGCCGGGACTTGATTATGGGAAAGCGTCGCCGAAAACAACATAGTCTGGCGGCTGTCTGGGCAATTATCGATGATACGACTGACATCCTCTTCGAATCCCATATCAAGCATTCTATCTGCTTCATCAAGTATCAGAACCTCGATATCAGATAAGTCTATGGTGCCCTTATCTAAATGATCGATTAAACGCCCGGGTGTGGCGATTAAAATATCTGGATTTTTTCTCAAACGTGCGGCTTGAGGTTTGAATTCTTCTCCACCGCAGACAGTGTCGCCTTTGATAAAAGTGAATTGAGCGAGTTCTTGCAGGTGGTTTAGCACTTGCAATGCCAACTCTCTAGTAGGCGCCATTATTAACGCGCGAGTACCATGATTGTTAGCTTCAGTGGTTAATAAACGATCTAACAGTGGGATTAAAAAAGCTGCTGTTTTACCACTGCCTGTCTCAGAAGTCACTAGTACATCTTTACCGGCCAGCGTGTCGGTTAAAGTGGCACTTTGTACTTTAGTGGGCATGTCGAATTTTAGGTGCTGTAGGGCTTTTACTAGGCGCTGGTGTAACTGAAGTTCATGAAACAAAACGAAGATTCTCTGATCAGAAAAATATCAATTATTTTAGCAGAAATTGGCAATTATTTGTCGAATAAAATGCTTAGTTTAATATTATTATGTGTCTACAAGAATGGTTTTATACAGATCAGATAGACTATCTACTATTATTTTAAGTGTTTTTATACTACTGTGCTGTTTGGTTAAAGTGCACTCACACAAGAGTTCGCTGCCTCACGCTACATATACCCACTGGACAAATGCATCTGAGATTAAACCGTTATTCAAGCGTTGATGGATTTATTAAAGAATGAGTGCAAAAGAATATAGACAATCACTATGAACAATTTTTTTAAGCTATCTTTGCTGGGGTTTTTGTTAGCCACATTAGTTGGCTGTGCCAGTCAATCTGCTAAACCACAAAAAAACCAATTCCATAAACCATTTAAACAAGTAGAAAGGAATTTGCTTAGTTATTACGCTGATTGGAAAGGAACGCCTTATCGACTGGGCGGTAACAGTCGCAAAGGGATTGACTGTTCGGCGTTCGTCAGAAATGCTTACCAATCTGTGTTTGAATTAGATGTTCCTCGCACCACGCTAGGGCAAGCGAAACTCGGCGTACAAGTTAAAAAATCAGAATTACTTGCGGGCGATTTAGTGTTGTTCAAAACCTCGCGCAGCGTTCGTCATGTCGGAATTATCCTCAGCGGTAATAAATTCATGCATGTTTCCGAGAAAAGAGGGGTGATAATATCTGCTTTGGATAATGTTTATTGGCGTCAAAAATATTGGAAAGCAGTGCGGCCAAACAATGGCGTAACAATCTAGTTTCCTTGCTTGGGCGCAGTTTAAACAAGACTGGGATTTGCGCAATAAACAAATAATATACGGGCCTTGTCAAAAATCGATGCTTGAGTTGAAGATAAAAAAGCATCTATCTAGTTTCACTCACTTTGTTATCTTCTGATTATTTTTGGGTGTGCACCTTTATTGAGCTAAAACCTTCTGCTGCGCAAAATTCACAGTCTGACTTGGAGTTGATTTAATAGTCGTTGTAAAGGGATATCTAATCGAAAACCTAGTTTTTTTGCCTCTGATTGCAGTTTTCTCGGGTGCGGATCTGCTTGGAAGCCCTTGCCAATAATAACAATAATATTGCCTTCATCAGTGACTATCATTAATGCTTGAGAGGTGAACGTCTCTTCCAAAAATTCTAAGTCAAAAGGTAGGTAGCCCTTGCCTTCATCCCATAAGTTTAAAACTAACGTGCCATTATTATTCAGTGCGTTATAACAGTGGCGGACGAATTTTTTACTGGATAGACTGTTTTGGATACCGCTATCTAAGTAGAGATCTACGAAAAGTAAATCAGTGCATTCATTTGCGTTGCTTATAAATTTAAATGCATCTTCGATTTTTATGGTCAAACGCTCACTATCAGGTAATTCGAACCATTGGTGGGCGATATCTTTAACTTTCTCTCTGAGTTCTACGGCTGTGATGAGCAAATTTTCATCATATAAAAGCAAAGATTTAGCCAGCGATCCTGCGCCTAACCCCAATAAAAGAGCTGTGCTTGCCTTAGGTCGGAATAGAATAGCCAACATCATCGATTGAGTGTATTGAAACAGTAATCTATCAGGTTGGTTAACTTGCATACCGCTTTGTTGACCACCACCACCGAAGGTGAGGTAGTAATTTTCACTATCGCTCATAACGTGGACATTACCCCACTGATCTGTAGCACGGAAAATTTCGAAAAAATGGCTCATAGTGATATCTAATTCTATCTGTAAAAGAAAGCTAGTGTATAAAAAAGCGTTGGTTATGCAAGGTGATTTATTCATAGTATTGCAATTCATTTTCCATACTATGAATAAATCAATAGGCGACGTAATATGTACGTAATACAGCCAATGTGATTTTGCTGACTTTTCACTAATTTTTTTAAGGTCTCGATGAAATACTAAAACATAAGCGAATCGCCGTTTGGTTTTCTCCCTACTATAGAGTATAGCTATAATCAGCACAGCCTATTTTGCTTGTTTAGGATAGCGTTTAGTTTTTGCCTCGCTATTTACAGAATGGGTACTAACCGGCGATAGTTTTCACTGACGATTATTTTTCTTTACGCTATAGGTAACTGCCCATGTTATTAAGTTTGGCTGAAAATTATCAACTGCACTATAAAATCATTCCTGGAAATTTATCTAAACCTTATTTAGTTTTCTTACACGAGGGTTTAGGTTGCATTGATATGTGGGGAGAGTTCCCACAAAAAATTTGCCAGCTAACTGGTTGTCCTGGGCTAGTCTACGATAGATTGGGTTACGGCCGCTCCTCTGCTGAGCTTAAAACACGCAGTATACATTATTTACATCAATCCGCTCTTTGGGAATTGCCTAGAGTATTGCAGGGGCTAATAGCTCACAGACAATACTTTTTAATAGGTCACTCGGATGGCGGCAGTATCAGTCTGATATCGGCGGCTGAACAAAACCCTTTATTACAAGGCGTAGTAACGGCAGCGGCGCATGTGTTCGTCGAACCTGAAACGTTATTAGGTATTGAGCAAGCACAACATGCATGGCGTGCTGGGAAATTGCAATCGCTGATAAAATACCATGGCGATAAAACCCCACAAATTTTCAGTGCTTGGGCTAATACTTGGCGGCAACCTTGGTTTAAGCACTGGAATATTGAGTACTTGTTACCTAGTGTTAGAGTTCCAATGCTGGTAATTCAGGGAGCAAATGATCAGTATGCCAGTGAGGAGCAAGTGCTTTCAATTGTTGAAAAAACAGCTGGCAAAAGTCTCGCCAAAATAATTGAAAATTGTGCGCATAGCCCACATGCACAGGCACAGAGTAAAGTATTAGAAGCAATGCAGGGCTTTATTAACGCCATAATATATTCGCAAAATCGGATCACCTCATGACAAATTTAGAACAACAACTGGCTTTTATCATGGAAATAGATCGGCTAAAATCAGTCTATCGGCGCACTATGGTGAAAGCAGATAATAACCGCCGAGAAAACAGCGCAGAACATAGCTGGCAGATAGCATTGAGCGCGCAAATTTTACATCAATATGCAGAGGAACTTGTGGATGTGAATCGGGTGACTTGTATGTTATTAATCCATGATATTGTTGAAATTGATGCAGGAGATTTATTTGCTTTTGAAGATCCTGCGCTGATGGCAGCTCAGGAAGAAAAAGAAACACAGGCTGCACAGAGGATTTTTGGTTTATTACCCACCCCACAATCGACTGAAATGCTAGCGTTATGGTTGGAGTTTGAAGCGGCTGAATCTGCCGATGCCCGTTTCGCTAAATCAATTGACAGAATACTACCTTTAGTGCAAAACATGGCGAATAATGGCGGCAGTTGGGCTGTGAACAACGTCAGCAAAAGCCAAGTGATAAAGCGAAACTTGTATTTAAAAGGACTGTCGCCAAGGCTTTGGGAGTATGCCAATCTCCAAATTCAAATGGCCTGTGACAAGGGTTGGTTGCTAAATGAATAAGGGCCTGTTATTTTTATATGATCCCAGATTCGACAGTTAGGCGCGAACAAGCTGTACTAAATATTGGTGAGTGAAGAAAATCAGATAATTTTGTGGTTACTTTATTTGTGATGAGAGATTTTTCAAACTTTCTAAGTGCATCAAAAGTTTGTGCAGGCCTACGTGATTCGACTGGCGAATTTAGGATGATTACAGGCGGTATAATTGGGTTTCTCTAATAGGTTTTTTGCATTATCCACAAATCTTACATAAATATATTTCTATTATTATCGAAATATATTGAATTATTGATAGTATCGACTTACACTTCTATTATGAAAATAGAAACAGCAGCAAATCAATTGGCTGAGTTAGGCCATGTTACTCGATTAGGGATCTACCGTAACTTGGTTAAAGAAGGGCACAAAGGACTCCCTGTGGCTATGTTACAAGCGCAATTACAAGTGCCAGGTTCAACCTTATCTCACCACATCAATCGTCTAGTGCAAGTAGGTTTAGTTAAACAAGTTCGCGAGGGCAGGGTTTTACGCTGTTTTGCCCAGTATGAAAGTCTAGATGAGTTGCTGGCATTTTTAATTAAAGAATGTTGTCGGGGATGACTGGTTAAGGCAGCAGCGGCTAAGTCTCAAACTGCCAGTAGGTTGACTATTTGTAAAAAACCTTTTTCACTTAGTATTTGATCGCTTCGTGAGTCACAGACAGCATTCGGGGACTTATTCGATACTTCTCAAAATTACTGTAATTAACTTTTTGCAATCAATAATTTCTATAATACTAGAATAATAGGTTTATAATAATGCAAACTATACCACTACCTAAATATCAAGTTTCTGTTATCAAGAAACTGATCTCAGAACAGCCAGTGGGCGACCATGCAGTCAGAATTCTCGTACTTTACGGATCACTGCGTGAAGGTTCTTTCAGTAGAAAACTAGCAGAGTAAAGTGCGGATGTTTTACGCGGCTTTGGCGCCGAAGTGAAAGTGTTTAATCCCAACGGTTTACCTGTCTATAATCTCAGTCTGGTTGATAGCCCAAAAGTGCAGGAATTTAGATACTTAGCACTTTGGTCTGAAGGGATGCTTTGGTGTTCTCCAGAATTACACGGTAATATGAGTGGAGTATTTAAAAACCAAATAGACTGGATACCTTTGAGTGTCGGTTCATTGAGGCCGACCCAAGGTAGAACCTTAGCATTGATGCAGGTGAATGGTGGTTCTCAATCTTTTAATGTAGTCAATAATATGCGCATATTAGGGCGCTGGATGCGCATGTTTACCATCCCTAATCAATCTTCAATTCCCAAGGCTTCTGAACAGTTTGATCAGCGTGGTTTGCTAATCGAATCAGCTTATAAAGATAGAGTGATTGATGTTTTGGAGGAGTTATTTAAATTGACCCTTTTATTGCGTGATCAAAGTGATTGGCTAACCCAGAGATATTCAGAAAATAAACCAATATATCAGGCAGAGGCAGCTATTATTGAGCCAGTAGGGAGCAAAAAAGTGGCCTGTTGTTAGGCTTATAAAGGCCTTCCCCTATTATTGCGCTCGATTATACGGCGTTTAAAATAAACCAAATTCCAATTAATAAGTATAAACGCCGGCGTATCGCTTGTTTTTGTATTGTATGACCATCGCGCGCTACAAAGTGCAAAGGTCTCTAATGATTATGCTAAGAACAATTATCAGTGATTACATTCGTTGTCAGATAATTATTTTCAGGAACTCGAATATTTTTTTCAATCTAGATTCGACAGTCTGACGCGAAAGGCTGTGCACAAGAAATTTTACAGTTTCGTGGTCACCTTATTGGTGATCAGACATCTTTCTCGTTTTCTAGGGTCACCAAGAGTTTTTGCAGACTTTAGGTTCAACAGCCTATCTAATAAGGTCTAAAATGCAATTACATCACAGCAGTCGACAAACTATTCTCGCGAGCACGGCGCTCACTCTAACCTTAGTCTGCGATGCTCTTTTATACCTGCTGTTACCGATTTTTTATGCCGATTTATCACTGACTTTCATCTGGGTTGGCGTGTTATTATCTGCCAATCGATTTATTCGTATCTTGTTAAATCCGTTGATAGTTTTTATTCACGAACGTTTGGGAGCTAAGTCAGTCGTCTGTATGGCGGTTATTTTTGCATCGCTTGCCTGTATGATGTTTTTATACCCTTTTAGTCCATGGTTATTATTAATCGCTAGAATGCTCTGGGGTTTTGCTTACGGGTTACTACGTTTGGCCTGCCTGTATAGTGCAACATCTGAGCCTAGGTACAAGTTGAAGAACATGGGTTGGTATGGCGCTATCCAAGAGATAGGTCCACTGTTAGTGTTATTAGCGGCGCCCTGGCTAAACTCTTGGTGCTCGCCGCAGACGATCATCGCTGTTGCATTAGTCCTTTGTCTGTTAGCGTTCTTACCAGTGTTGATGTTGCGCAGCGCTCCTATTGAACAAACAGCACATAAGCCTAAACCTTGGTTGCCCCACTTTAATGACTCTCTGGGGCTGACGTTTATATTCTGCTTGTTGTTTTATGCCGTGTGGATAATTGTGCTAGCCCCTCTGTTAATGAATACAGGTATGACTCAAGATCAAGCGGTGACACACGCGTCGCTATTTATTGTCGCTAAGCGCAGCGTAAACTTAATCCTAGGTCTAGTTGCGGTAAAATTTACCCAGTTTTCCCAGACTCAAGCGGTGTTGCATTTTGCCAATATGCTGATGATTGTCGCGGCGTTAGTTTTAGCCGCAGACAGTATCTACACGGCCAGCTTGCTGGGAAATTTGGGGCATGCTCTGTTTATGATATTGATGCCAAAATCACTTTCAGACCAATACCCTGATTCCGTGACTAGAAAGACAATGCTCAATGATTTTACTATTTATAGAGACATCGCCGCAGCAATTGGGGCACTACTCGCTGGGTTGTTGTTAACGATGCATTGGGTACATGAATTTTACTTTGGCATTGGCTTTTTATTGCTGCTGTTTATTCCTTACAAGATGCTGATTAAAAGTAGAAAAGTAGAAAAGTAGAAAAGTAGAAAAGTAGAAAAGTAGAAAAGTAGAAAAATAAAAAAATAAAAAAATAAAATCTATAGAACCACTACGTTAGTTGGCAGCCCCGGTTGATCAAAATCATTAGATGAGCAGTTAATTTACTCTTTTATTATAAAGCCTCAGCAAGTTAACAGGTAATCAAATTGATGATTAAAATGACCAAACTATTTCTGAAATTGATCCAGTTAATGATCTTTAGAGACAGATTGAATCTAGTTTAGCTAAGAGACAATGCTCAGATAGTGGGTATGACTGTAAAAAAACAGTGAAGTTACTCAATCAGGTTTAGCTCAGTAGATCACGGCAAAGAGGCGTCGGCTGTATTTGTCAGAGGCTAATCGTTACTGTCTGGATCATCGCGAGTGATGACATAAAATATTTTAAGAATGCTCATGCTCAAATATCCGCTGATAGCCAGTAAACAGCCAATGGCGATTATTATAATGCCCAATAGAGCAACGAGTTCTCGGTGCCATAAATCCTGGACTAGAAACTCTCCTCCCATGACTAAGCCGATACCCAATAGCGAGCAGGCAAAGCCTATGAGTATCAAGCTTAAATTTTGTTGGGTGTTGACAGCTTGTTTTTGCAATCGGCGTTTTATTTTATGCTTTAAAGTGCTTTTAGGTGGTTTTTGGTTGGCTATTTTCATCATCAGCTCTTGGCAATAATTATTGTGTTGATCTAGTAAAAGTTAATCATTAGATACTAGCACGCTTGATGAAACAGCCAATATTGACACTGAAACTGAGTTGCATGGGCAGATTTTGAAGCAGCGACGCTTTGGTCTCAGTATTGATTCGCTGTCCATGTGGGGTCATGTCCAATAAGGTGAACAATTGAGCTGCTAGGGTTATCGTGAATTCAAACGCTAGTGTCTGTTTAGATGCCATGCTGAAGAGGGGGGCTAACTCTACACAGGGATCGTATTGTGATGTTTTGAGCTGTTTGTACATCACTTGCTTTAGCTCGATTAAGTGTCTGGAGGTAGGCCATACAAGAATTAGCAAGCCATCGTCTTTAAGTGCACTGGCCATTGGTAGGGGCATCAATCGGCTGAAAACCACGCTTAACACGTCTAAACTGTTTTTTTCGATTGGCATGTTGGCACCGCTCGCCACTAGCCAGATGATGTTTTTATTGCGTTGGGTCGCGGCTTTAATGGCATGCTTAGAGATATCTAGGCCGATAAAATTTTGCTTAGGTAATGCTTCTTGCCAGAGAGATGTGTAATAGCCTTCGCCACAGCCCATGTCCAATATTTGCGCATTACACACGTCGCCCAGTTGCTGTGTTACCAAACGAATGACTTGATCGGCGAGGGGTTTGTAATAATCTAAATCTAAAAACTGACGGCGTGCGCTGACCATTTCTGGGTTGTCACCCGGATCTTTTGATTTCTTGCGCTGTACGGGCAATAGATTCCAATAGCCTTGCCTTGCCCGATCAAAATAATGGTTGTTGCTACAACGCAATCCTTTGTGTTCTGGTGTTAATGCTTGCGTGCAATGTGGGCATACTAAAATTGATAACGTCATGTTAGTCTAGGAGTAGTCTGGCAAGTATATTTTCATAAACATTCGAGAGCGTGTCTAAATCTGCTGTTTTAACGCATTCATTGATTTTGTGAATAGTTGCATTTACCGGTCCTAATTCAATCACTTGTGCTCCTGTTGGTGCAATAAACCTGCCATCTGAAGTACCGCCTGAGGTTGAAAGTTGTGTATCTAAGCCGGTGACTGACTTGACGGCAGCCATACTCGCGTCAATTAGCTCACCGCTGCTGGTCAAGAACGGATTGCCTGAAAAGGCCCAGTCAATCCTGTAATCTAACGGGTGTTTGTCAAGTATGGCATGTACTTTTGATTTTAACTGGTTTTGGCTGGATTCTGTTGAGAAGCGGAAATTGAAATCTAAAACCGCTTCTCCCGGTACTATGTTATTGGCCCCTGTTCCCGCGTGATAGTTAGAAATTTGAAAGCTGGTGGGCGGGAAGAATTGATTGCCGGCATCCCAGTGCTGCTGGGTGATTTCTGCAATAGCGCCAGCCGCTAAATGTATTGGATTTTTGACTAAGTGCGGGTAGGCAACATGGCCTTGTATGCCTTTGATGATTAATTTACCACTGAGGGAACCGCGGCGACCATTTTTGATGATATCGCCTAAATACTCAGTACTTGATGCCTCTCCAACCACACACCAGTCAATTTTTTCATTTCGCGCTTCAAGGGCATCGATCACCTTTGTCGTGCCGTTGATAAATGGGCCTTCTTCATCACTCGTTATCAACAGCGCTATAGAGCCTTTATGGTCAGGGTGATGGGTTAGAAATCTTTCCAGTGCGGTAATCCATGCCGCAATACCGCCTTTCATATCAGCGGCGCCGCGGCCATGGACATAGCCATCCCTAATTGTGGCGGAAAAGGGATCGCTGTGCCATTGATCGAGTGGGCCAGATGGCACCACATCGGTATGGCCGGCAAAACACAATAATGGTCTGGTTGCGCCACGCCTGGCCCAAAAATTTTTAACTTCGCCAAATGGCATTTTTTCTATGACGAAGCCGATTTTCTCTAGCCGTTCAATCAATACGTCCTGGCAACCAGCATCCTCTGGGGTGACAGATTTACGTGAGATTAAATCGCAGACGAGTTGGATAGTGGCAGACTTTTTCATAGGTTAACTCTGAGTAATCTAGATTTTTTAAAAGTATAAAATAGCTAACCAACCCACTTAAAATGTAGATTGGCACAGCTGAGTGAGCTCAATTAATTATGCTTGTGCAAGGCTTCGTTTAGCTCGATTGCCGACTGGTTGGTTTTTACTTCAATACAGCCATTTTGCGAGTTACGCCGGAACAGTAAGTCCGATTTTCCGGCGAGTTCAGCAGCTTTTACTCTAGATACTGTTTGGTTTTTGTCGTCTAAAATGGTCACTTTAGCCCCAGCGGTAACATACAGACCGGCTTCTATTGTGCATCTATCGCCAAGGGGGATGCCAGTACCGGCATTGGCACCCAGGAGACAGTTCTCACCAACAGAAATGACCACGTTGTTGCCACCCGAAAGTGTGCCCATCGTAGAAGCGCTGCCGCCAATGTCAGTGCCATTGCCAATCACGACACCAGCCGAAATACGCCCTTCAATCATGCCTACACCTAATGTGCCCGCGTTGAAATTGATAAAGCCCTCGTGCATCACCGTAGTGCCATCGCCTACATGGGCGCCAAGTCTTACTCTTGAAGTATCGCCAATACGGATACCAGTAGGCACAACGTAATTACTCATTTTAGGGAATTTATCGACTGAAAAAACATCCAGTACGCGCCCTTGTGCCCTTGCCGCAAGTTGGCGTTTAGGCAATTCTTCAAGAGCTACAGCGCCTTCATTGGTCCAGGCAACATTAGGTAATAAGGCAAATTGACCGGTTAAATCAATCTTCTGCGGTTGCACCAATCGTGACGATAACAAGGTGAGCTTTAGATAGGCTTCAGGTGTACTTGCAGGCGCGGAATCTGTGGCTAAAATAGTCACAACCATAGGTTGACTAGAGCCTGTAATTACCTCGATAACTTCAGCTTGTTGTTCTTCACCTATAGCCAAGAGTGCCACCTCTAATGCTTTGAGTTGCTCTTGGCAGATTTCTATCGCAGCGTCACTGCCCGGCTCATAGTCAATGCAATCACCAACGGCTTTTACTAAAGCGTCAGATGGGTTTAATAAAGGTTGGTTGTAATATACTTCCAACCAATCGCCTGTTGCTGACTGAGTACCGATACCGATACCAAATGCAAAAAAACTCATAATACTCTCCGTAGCCTGTTAGTGAAGTCTTTGGATAATTCGCTTAGCAATTAACTAAGACTAATTAGTGAAAATGTTTTGGTACTGTTCGGCTTTAAAGCCAACGACTAGCTTATTTTTGGTAATTAATACTGGGCGCTTTATCATTGCTGGATACTCAAGCATTAATGCAATTGCACTCTCTTTTTCAATATTATTTTTTACCGCATCCGGCTGTTGTCGCCATGTTGTACCTCGTTTGTTGAGCAGTACTTCCCAACTTTCTGCGGCTAAAAAGGCGCTCAGCAGTGTCTCATCTATGCCGTCACTCCTATAGTCGTGAAAGCGATAGCTGATAGCGTGTGACTCAAGCCATTGTTTGGCTTTTTTAATAGTGTCGCAATTTTTGATGCCATACATAACAACCGACATATTAGTGTCCTTGTATTTGCAGCGATTCTACGTAAGTTCTAATGCGCTTCGCGCCTTCTAAACACTCATCTAAGGTCGCTACTAATGCCATACGTACAAAGTTTTTTCCGGGAATTCTGGCGTCTACTTCTCGGGATAAATAGCTGCCAGGTAATAACGTCAGGTTTTGCTGAGCAAATAAATCCCGGGCAAATGTTTCATCATCTATTGGGGTTTTGACCCAGAGATAGAAGCTCCCTTGAGGTTGTGTAACCTCTAATACAGGGCTCAGAATTTCTATTACTTTAGTAAATTTCTCTCGGTATAAATCACGATTTTGCAACACGTGTGCCTCGTCAGACCAAGCGGCAATGGAAGCCATTTGGTGTTGAATAGGCATCGCGCAGCCGTGATAAGTTCTGTATTGTAAAAAAGGCATAAGTAATGTCTTATCACCGGCCACAAAACCCGAGCGCAGTCCTGGCAGGTTTGAGCGTTTAGAGAGGCTATGCATCACCACACAGCGCTGGTAATCATCACGCCCAATAAGCGCACAGGCTTGCAATAAGCCAATGGGCGGATTGGCTTCATCAAAATAAATTTCGGAGTAGCACTCATCACTGACAAGTACGAAATCGTACTTATCGGCTAACTCAATGAGTGTCTTTAACGTTGCTAGGTCTGTTACTGAGCCCGTTGGGTTACTGGGCGAACAAATAAACAACACTTGGCAGCGCTGCCAAATATCTTCAGGTACTGCGTCGTAATCGGGTATGAACTGACTCTCGCTTTCACAGTTTAAATAATAAGGTTCAGCGCCGGCTAAATAGGCGGCACCCTCGTATATTTGATAAAAAGGATTAGGGCAGATGACAAGCGCGTCTTCACACCGTGTTACTGCCGCTTGGATAAAAGCAAAGATCGCTTCACGGGTGCCATTGACGGGGACTACATTTTGCCCTGGGTCTAAGCTGTTAGGGGCTAAGCCAAACCGCTGTTGACACCAGCTGGCGATACACTCACTGAGTTCAGGGATACCTTTGGTTGTCGGGTACTTTGCTAGCCCAGCGAAATTATCTTTGATCGCTTGTGCGGCAAACGCCGGGGACTCGTGCTTAGGCTCGCCTATTGAAAAAGCAATATGCTTTATTGCAGCTGGGGTGACAGTTGATTTTAATCCCGCGAGTCTCTCAAAAGGGTAAGGCTGTAACTGTAATAGCGCTGGATTCATAACTTGCCTCTTATCGTTGCTCTATTCTAGTCAGCTGCTGAACTGACTATATCGCCGTCAAATGGCTGCAGATTATAGCGCAGTCACCTCGTGCTGAATACTGATTAACTGGCTAATATTTTCAATGGCATACTGAGTATAGGATCATTACTTTCGGCCACGGCAAAAATAATCGCAATTAGTACACTCGAGGTGATTAAGTACCACAAGCTTGAGACAATTTGTCCGTAGCGGTCCAGCGGCAGTAAGTGGCTTATATGGCGATTGCGCCATTCAACGAGAATTTCAACACTGCCTATTAAAAGCATAATAGCCAATAATCCCAAGTGATAAATATAACAAAAATAGATGCCCACCGCGGCGGCGACAGCGCAAAGGGTAATACCCGTAATAGAGTTAAATGAGAAACTGATACTTTTTAAAATGTGTCCGCCATCTAGAGGTAAAATCGGCAGTAAATTAAATAAATTTAACAGGGCATTCAGTGAGGCGAGAGCGGCAAAAAACGGCAGGTCGGTTATCCAATAGGCAAGCAGTGCTGCGATTGACAAAAACATGCCGAAAGTTGGCCCCATGATAGAGATAACAACATCTTGCCAGCGGGTGTTTATTTTGCTATCACTCATGGCTAAGCCACCGACAAAAGGAATTAAATAGATGCCTTTTGTCGGCATTTTGAAGTATTTCATGGCGCGAATGTGGCCGTATTCGTGGAACACTAAACAGCCGATTAACGCGAGCGCGAACTCAAAAGAAAACAACCAGCTATAAGCGGCTAGACTAGCACCCGCAAAAAGAACCTTAATGGCTTTGGCGCTTTTAAATAACTTTAACGCAAGAGAACCCAAGCCAATCAAACTGATTTTTTGCTTGAGTTTCGGCTTTTCGACGGGTGTTTGTCGCTCGATATCTTGGGTATTACGCTGACCTTCAGTGACTAATTGGCCATTAATAAAAAGACTGTAACTCAGTGAAAATGGCTGCCATTGGAGGTCGATATCTAGTTTACATTCCAAGGTTTTTTCAGCGTTTTTAAGCTGGAAGTTATGGCTGTGAGTCACGCTTTGTAGACTGCTGGCAGCTTGTTGCGCCACTAATTGATTATCCCAATAAAGTTGCTGCCAGCCAGCCATAGACCCCTCTAGGCGCAGAGGGCGACCTAGGCATTCGGTAAGTAGTAGTTCCACAATAGCCTCTTGATTCGTTGGCGATTTAGCCATTTTTCAGAATTGTAACGTATTTTGGCGCAAATAGTCGGTTTACAAGTTAGCTAAGAAAGCAGCAAGTAAGGCTAAAGCGCCTTATATTGCAGGATAGTGGCGAGGGTGACAGGGATTCAAGTGTGCCAAGTAGCTATTAATATTGCAACCTTGAAGATTTTACTTTATTGAGATAAAAAAGTGGCGACAATCGCAAGTTTGCAAGTGATAGCCTATATTTGAATGAGTTAATAAGACGACGATACAAAGACAGAATATGTCGTTTTTGTTGCCTTCTCCTTGCACGTGTCAGTGTAATATCCGCCGCCGTTGAGAGCTAGTTTAGTTTATGCTAAGGCTGGAAAAAGGCCCTTCAGCCATAGGTTCTCAAAGGGGTTTCTAAGTCCTAGTCAAAGGCTATGTCGGCGAGAGTAAGGTTTTTATTAAATTAATCTCAATGTCGTATTTACTATTAAAAAAGTTACTATACTATCGAAAGATCGACCGTCGTTGACCTTGTTACATCACTCACAATTATTGAGATTCTTTTATGGGTACTACTTTCCTCTCCCTGATTTCTTTATTTATCAGCTGCTTTATCTTAATGATGGGCAACGGTTTGCTGAATGTATTGCTGCCGGTAAAAATGGATTTAGAAAATCTATCCACTGATACCATTGGTTTAGTCCTATCGCTTTACTATGTAGGGATGTTGTTGGGCGCTGTCTATAGTAAAAATTTAATAAGACGCGCCGGGCATGTACGTGTTTTTGCAGGCTGTGTCGCGCTAGGTGCTGTGAGCATCTTACTCTGTAGTTTTGATGCCGATCCTATCTTGTGGGGCGCTATGCGAATTGCTATGGGTTTTTGTAATGCCTGCGCTTTTACCGCTATGGAAAGTTGGCTCAGTGATAGCTCGACAAAAGAGAGCCGAGGTAAAGTACTGGCAATCTATAACGCGGTAGCGTTAAGCGGTTTATTTGTCGGACAGTTTTTATTAAATATAGCCGCACCCAGTGGAGAAACTTTATTCGTAGTCGGTGGTATATTGCTATGCTTAGCGATAATGCCTATTGCTTTAAGTAAAAATTCAGGACCGGTAATAGGAGATGTTATTCCAATGTCGGTGATTGCCTTAGTCAAAAAGTCACCTTTGGGGGTCGCTTGTTGTATTACAGGCGGACTAGTATATGCGGCGTTGTTTAATATGTTGCCTGTGTTTGCCAAAAGTCATCAGATAGTTGATTTTCAATTAAGCCTATACATGGGGGCCGCCATCCTCGGCGCTTTTGTTTTACAATTTCCCGTCGGCCATCTATCTGATAAATACGATCGTCGCTCAGTTATTTTGGTTTTACTGTTAATTTCGGTTGTGGTGGGGATTGTCGCCACGCTAGTCGCACCATTACATTTGGAGTGGCCGCTGTTTATAGCCACTGCAGTTACTGCGGGCATTATCGCTTGCCTATACCCTCTAAGTATTTCAGAAGTTTTTGATCGCTTGAAACAAAATGAAATGGTGGCGGCTATGGGCAGTATGATACTAGCTTTCTCATTGGGAGGCATTATTGGGCCTTATTCAGCGGCGCTAGTGATGGATGTTTTTGGCAATAATTCGCTGTTTTATTACTTGGCTTTTATCCAATTAATGTTGGCCGGATTTGTGTTGTATCGAATGAGTGAGAGGGAGGCGTTACCTATTGCCAAACAAGAAAATTTTGTTATGCAAGGCTCTACAATAACTGCAATGGTCGAGCTAGATCCGCGTACCGAATATCAACCGGTAGTACAACATTTGAGTTCAGATGCGCAGACTGCAATTGATATAGCCAGAACCGATCAAGGGGCAGCGGTTAATATGGTGCGGGCAATCGCGATCAGTCAACCTGAAAGGGCTGTAGAGATGGCCAGTGCGCTAGCTTCAGTGAAAGGCATTGATGTCTTGCGTTTATACGAAGTGATGCAACAAGCATTGCCTTATCGCATCATGGAAATTGCTCGAGCGATAGTAGATACAGCGCCTGAGTTAGCTTATGAATTAGTTCAAAAACTCGCCGAGACTCATCCTGATCAAGTCGTCTCTGTCGCCGCTGAGATTGGCTATGCCTATCCTGAGCTTCGCGTTGATATGGCAAAAGTCGCCGTTGAATCCGCGCCTGATTCCGCCGTGCAAGTCGCGGAGTACTATGCTCAAGTAATGCTCGATGAAAGAGAAGCTTTGCGCCCAGCGGATGAAGCGGAAGATACCTCAGAGCAAGCAGTGATTGATATCGCTAGTCAAATATGGCAAGTCGTTCCCGAACAAACCGTAGATGTTGCTGTGACACTTGCAGAAATGGCGCCTGAAACGGCGGTTTCAATGGCCGCCGAACTAGCTGAACATATTGCCGACGCAGAAGTAGAAACTCAGATTGGAGAAACAGCGAGATCAGAGCTTTACATAGAACGTATCTATCAAGAGGCGATCGACACAGATGCGGCGATTGACTTAGTGCAGAGGCTAACCGAGGTCGCTCCAGATAGCGCTATTGATTTGGCGGCGGCGGTAGTGGAAGCAATTCCTGAAAGTGCCGGCCTTATCGCCGCTGAGGTAATGACAAATCTGAGTGAAGATTTAACTTCAATAAATAGTAATGAGCCTGATACTCTGATGACCAGGGCGCATCAGGCGGCAATTAATACCGATGTTGCGATTGATATAGTACAGCGACTTTCAGAGGCCTCTCCAGAGAATACCACTGAGGTTGCCGCGGCGGTTGTTGAGATGATTCCTGAGTCAGCCTCACTGTTATTGGATAATATCAGTGCCGGTGAAGAGTCGAGAGAAGGGGAGTGGATGACGATGTTAGAAGATGCCCCACAAGAAATCCCTATGGGTGAGATGGACGTGGACGATGGCAGTGCAAAATAGGCGTCGCGCAGCCGACGCCTATCCTTATTTGTTATACTTCATTGGCGCAGATGTAAAATTTTAGTAACGTCTGGAGTGTATCCATAGGTTTCCCTCTGTGTCAGGTGTTTGTACAATAAAAGCGTCATCCAGAGCAAGCTTACCGTGCGTATTTAGGCTTACTTAATCGTAACTATTCAGTACAAAAAGTGCTTGACAGGGTTTTTAGGTATAAACCCAGATTTTATTTACACATTAACCACTATAATTATTCACAACCTAACCAGCTCTCTAAAGTCTTCTGCGAGGCTTAAATCTGCATACCTGCCA